>CAZSDV010000138.1:0-1522 GCA_964605715.1 uncultured Acidobacteriota bacterium | reverse complement strand
GGATTTCAGATGGATTTTGTTCCTGCGAGAGGCTTCGGTGTATACCTTGAAGCTTTTCAGCTCGGGCTTATTGACAGAATTGAAGTATTAAAGAAAAACCCAGAAATTTTTGACAAAGAAGGTGTCTTGGAAAGAATGGATGAAATGCAGCAAATGAGGGATTATGTTGCACAGCTCGAAGAACAGATTCAAAACTTGAGTGGCGACTTACAGACAGCACAGAGAGAAACAACGCATGCCAAACAAGACAATGAACTTTCAAAATTTAAGTCTCATCTCACAGAGATTGAGGCTAATGCGAACGCAGACCGAAAGGTCCGTGCTTCGAAATTGGACGCTGCCGTCAAGCTTTCTCAGAGAGAGCTTGATATGCTTGGAAAGCAGGAAAAAGCGGCAGCTAAATCGGAAACATAACATATGGTGACGCTTCGACAGGGAGATTCCACAGGAGTCCAGTCCACGGTTTGAAGACATCAGGAGGTAGGTTATGGCAACAGAAGAAAACGTAATCGATGAGGTAATCGATTCACAGGAACAGGATACGGTTGATTTATTTGCGGACAGCGATGAATCTGTGGAAGGAGACTACGAATCCCCCGCAGAAGAAGCTGAAGAGCTAACTTCGGACGCAAGTGGCGTTGACTGGGAAACCGAGGCTAAAAAGTTCCAATCTATGAAAGACAAGGCGGAAGCCGAGTTGACTAGTTGGAACCAATATCAGCCCTTAGTTGACCTTTTGGGGAGTAGACCAGATTTGATAAAACTATTACAGGAAAATCTGAATTCACAAGTAAGTGCTAGCCAAGATGCTGTTTCTGAGGAGGATTTTAATCCTTGGGATGCGTATTTCAAGCCCGATTCCCCTTCTTTCAGGTTTCGTGAACAACAGGAACATGGGAAGGTAAATCAGGCTATACAACAACACATGGGAGCACTCCAGGAACAGGTGTTTGTAAACAATCTTGTGAGCGAACTAAAAAATGTTTATAAGCTTGGTGAACAAGATACACAAGAGTTTCTTCAATTTTACGCGCAACCGAAGGAGCAATTGTCACTTGACGCACTTGTTGACGTATTCGTGAAAACAAAGAAAAAGGATGGGTCGAAGCCTTCTTCTTCACTGGATGCAGTCCGAGCTGGAAAGTCAGCTCCCAGGACCGCCGGAGCTGTGCAAGGCAAAGCCCCCGCTCGAAAGAGCGATGAGGATAAAGTCTGGGATGCAGTGATGGCGAGTTCGAATGCAGGTAGATTACCTTAGGAGGTAAACTATGGCTGTTACTTATAACACTGGCACACTTAAATCAAGTGACATAACTGTTGCTGCGACGAGTGCCGATGTCGGACAAGCTCCAGACCGTAGACGACTATATAACTTTGGGGACAGGGTAGCTGAATTAGCTCCAGAAGAGTCTCCATTTTTCGTCTACCTGAGCAAAGTAGCCAAAGTTCCTACCGATGATTCAGTCTTCAGGTATCTAGAAAATCGTACTAAGATTAATTGGACTTCCAGAAATTTCTATAT
>CAZSDV010000137.1:0-1642 GCA_964605715.1 uncultured Acidobacteriota bacterium | reverse complement strand
CATTCCTATGCCCAAAGTAACTAGAGCGATAAACCCCTGCGCTGCACCCCGCAGCCTAATTGGTGCCTTTCGATCAACATAAACCTGGCCAGCCACAAAAAAGAAGTCATAGCAGATCCCATGCAGAAGAATTCCTCCCAGCAACATCCACAGGTAGTCGTTACCGTCATCCCACGCAAAAAATAGATAACGAATTACCCAGGCAGCCATACCAATCATCAATGTCCCCTTAATTCCAACACGAGTTAGAAAAAATGGCAGAGCCAACATAAAGAGAATTTCGGAACCTTGCCCCAAAGTCATTTTACTGGCTGCTTGGCTAACACCGATCTCGTTGAGAAACAGGTTTGTGAACGTGTAATAAAACTGGAGTGGAATACAGATAAGAAATGATCCTGCCACGAAAACAGCAAAAGTTTTTTCTTTCATCAAAATTAGGGCATCAAGGCCGAGCAGCACCCTCAGACTAAAAGGTTGCGTGAGTCCATTGGGTGGGGTGTGAGGAAGAAGTACGCAGTAAACTCCCATCAATACCGACGCACCAGCGGCAATGCGGAGTGGAGCAGCACTAAACTCCAAGTGTAACCAGCCTACCAACAGCCCCGCTGCGATCCATCCGATCGTACCCAGAACCCTTACCCCAGGAAACTCCCGTTCTGGGCTTTGCATGTGGTGGAACGATAGTGAGTTGGTTAGCGCCAGGGTCGGCATGTAACAGAGGCTGTAAAGTAATAACAAGGGGAATATTTCGCTGAATTTCTCCAGATTTGATACCCAATAAAGCAACACTCCTCCCACAAGATGCAATCCTGCCAAAACTTTTTCCGAAGAAAAGTAACGATCAGCTACCAAGCCAATGAAAAAAGGAGAAATCATGGCCGCAATGGCCGTAGTGGCATAGGTCCAACCGATTTGGCTATCGGTGAAGTGAAGGGTTTGACTCAGATAGGTTGCCAAGGTGACATACCAAGCTCCCCAGACAAAATACTGCAGAAACATCATGACAGAGAGCTTAAGACGAACCATCTTTCAACCTCAATGACATGCGCATTCAAAGAATATTAGAAACTAATTCTGTGATGGAATCCGACCACGCCTCCATTCCGACAAACGTGCGACCGTCCTGTGTTGCCCAAGAGTCACCATTACATCGAAAATACCGGGAGCAACCGCCCTTCCTGTCAGTAAAGCGCGGGCTGCATTAATGAGCAACCCTGCCTTAACTCCTTTTTTGAAGGCAAAGTCGCGCAGGACTAATTCCACCTCTTCCAGTTCAAACACTTCCAGGGATTCAAGGTCTTGGGCCAATTCAGGCATTAAAATAGCTAGCGCTTTATCTTTAAGATATTTTTGACGAGCCTTGATTTCAATCTCAAACTCATCCGAAAAAAAGGCTCTTCCCTGTGTAATAAAGTCGGAGACTACTCGGGTGCGTTCCTTGATTAAATCAATAACCTTCAAAAACCAAACCCGACCGGACGAGGCAAACTCCTCCTTCCAGATTCCTTCTTTTAGCAATTCGGCCTTTACCGTTGGAAAAAGTGTTTCAGAAGAGGTGTTGCGTAGAAACTGGCTGTTAAACCAACCCAATTTCTCGATGTCAAATATTCGTTGGACCTGGTTCTGCAACTCTGAGATCACG
>CAZSDV010000136.1:0-1663 GCA_964605715.1 uncultured Acidobacteriota bacterium | reverse complement strand
GCGGCTTCGTGAATACTTAAAGAAAAAAGAAGGACAACAATATTAATTAATATCCATCCAAGATCCAGCCCACTGAAATTCACAAGGCCATAATAGCAAATTATCCACACCTTCTAACCTCAAAAGCCCCCTTGTACATAAGCTGCTGTTATAATAATTCCTAGTGGGTAGCTTACTTTTCAACTCTGCCTTCGGCTTTTACGTGGTCGGACTCTTCCACAGTGTGGCGGCTTTTGCTTCGAGAAAGGACGTGTTTTATAGGGTTGCAACGGCATCCGTTGGCGTGGGTTTTCTCCTTCATACGACGTTCTTAATCTTCACTGGCATTGAGAAATCCCAGTTTCCTCTGACCGATTTGAAAGAAGCACTGGCATTTTTTGCGTGGACGGTATCGCTGTGCTTTTTCATTTCATATCTTCGATATCAAATTAAACCCCTAGGATTATTCCTCTTGCCCTTGGTCACAGTCTTAATGCTTGGAACCGTCTTCATCAAAGCGTCCCCTGTGCCCGACATACTTAGCAGCTCCTGGTTTTATGTTCATACGATTTGCCTGTTCCTCGCTTACGGCATGTTTTTTATCACTTTCATCGCAAGTGTTTTCTATCTTTTTCAAGAACGGGAACTAAAAAGTAAGAAACCGTCTACTTTCTACTATTGGCTCCCTTCATTGCTGGCTTTGGATGATTTTTTCTACCGATTTTTGATTTCGGGTTTTTGCTTTATGACTCTCGGACTTCTGGCTGGAGTTCTCTGGGCGGAACAGGATTGGGTACAAGGTTGGCAAGGTGACCCAAAGGTAGTTGCGGCTGTCACTACATGGGGAATTTATCTTGTGCTAATTTACCTGCGCCTGTCGGCTGGTTGGCGCGGCAAACGAGCCGTAATCATCAGCATGGCAGGATTTCTATCTGTTCTCTTCACTTTCCTTGGAGCCAGATATTTAGGAGGATTGCACTCATTTCAATAATCTGACGATTTGCCTTATGAGTTTCTTGAGCACCCTAAACTGAAACGGCACAATTTCCCATGAACCTGGTTTTAGTCGGACTAAGTCATAAAACGGCACCAATCGAAGTGCGCGAGCGAATTGCTTTTTCTGAAGGAATCTTGCCGAAGGCATTACACCGATTACAACGCGACTTCGGTCTGAAGGAAGGAATGATTGTCTCAACCTGTAATCGAGTAGAGATACTTGCTCAAGGTGCGGACAACCGCATCCAAACCATTGAATCAGTCAAAGACTTTCTATATTCCTACCACGAACTATCCCCTCCCTTTCTTGAGCACCACCTTTATAGTTACTTACGACACGATGTTATTCGGCATATCTTCCGTGTAGCTAGTAGTTTAGATGCGATGGTAGTTGGTGAACCTCAGATTCTAGCCCAACTGAAACAGGCATACGCTGTTGCCTGTGAGACACGCAGTGCGGGCAAACAACTGAACCAGCTCATGCCACGTACTTTCTTTGTAGCAAAACGCATCCGAAGCTCAACTCGCATAGGCCGCTCTGCTGTTTCGGTCAGTTCAGTCGCTGTCGAACTAGCTAAGAAAATCTTCGGAGATTTGAAAGACAAATCCGTTCTCTTGTTGGGAGCAGGTGAAATGGCTGAGCTTGCAGCTCGGAGCCTGTTAGACTCAGGAATCCGCCAAATTCGGG
>CAZSDV010000135.1:0-1706 GCA_964605715.1 uncultured Acidobacteriota bacterium | reverse complement strand
CGTAGCAGCATTCCTGGCATTACGATGGGCAGGCATGAACTCTTTTGATGCTATTTGCCACGCTTTCTCCACCATGGCCACTGGCGGATTCTCAACAAGAAATGGAAGCATAGAATCCTTTGCCAATCCAACTATCGAATATGTCGTAATTTTTTTCATGATTGTAGCGGGAATCAATTTCACCCAACACTATCGTCTCTTAATAGAACATAAATCCAAGTCATTCTTTAGAGATCCTGAACTGCGCATCTTTATCTTAATCATTGCAGTCGCCACTACAGCTATTGCTATAACATTGAGCTTTTCTTCAAGTTATCTACCTCACACTTTCCGCGCCTCCCTCTTCCAAGCCGTTGCTATTTTGACAGGAACAGGTTTGACGTCCTTCAATTTCGGGATTTGGCCTCCCTTTGCACAACTTATTCTTTTGGCTCTGATGTTCACTGGAGGATGTACGGGTTCAACGACTGGCGGTCTTAAGGTAGCCCGAATTTATCTGCTTTTTCGCGTAGTGGGGAGAGAGTTCAAACGCATGGTAGAAAGAAGGGGAGTATTCTCGATTCGATTTGATAAGGATGTTATAACCGAAAACACTGTTCAGAGCCTATTGAATCTCATCTATTTGGCATTCCTAATCAACTTTTCGGCCTGCATGGCCCTCACTGCTTTTGGCGTAGACGTAATGACCGCAATCTCTGCCGTGGCTGCATGCATGTTCAACATAGGCCCAGGATTGGGAAGCGTTGGCCCAGCAGAAAACTACGCTCATTTACCCGATGCTGTGAAGTGGATCTTGAGCTTCTGCATGTTAGCTGGACGGCTTGAATTCTATACTGTTTTGATTCTATTCACCCGATCCTTTTGGAGGAAGTAATTCGGACTGGCAAAAAATCGCCCAGCATAACTATTTATCCAATATGCCCTCGATCATCAGCCTCTAATTCTTTGATTTTCCTGTGAATTTCTTCTTTTTCAACCAATAACTCATTGATTCGACTCGACTGAGCATTCTCTTCTTCGGCAATCTTGATTTTTTCCTGAATGTGACGGCTAAGATTTCGGTACTGCTTCTTCCGCAATGCCAGCACACTACTTTCAATCGCCTCTTTGGAAATAGGGGAATTTGGTGGACTCAAGGCAACACTCTCAAGCAAACTTCGATCATCTTCGTCAGTAACCATATCTCTTAATCGAATCAATTCAATCTTCTCCTGCTTTTGATTAAGCCTAAAAGCCATTTCGAAAATTTCCTTAGTACGAAGTCCTTCAAACAAGACTGGATCTAACTGATGTAACACCTCTGTTGTCCACTCTTCATCTAAAAGTGCAGTTAAAATAACACTTTCAGCGGGAGTTATCTGGTCAAGTAAACTAGGGAATTTAACTGCTGGTGTAGAACTGGAAATATACCCAGGCATCTTTCTCATTTCGAGAAGAATTAGATTTTCATCAATCTTTAATCGGGCTGCAACGCGAGAAACGTATTCAGCTCTTTCGACCTTGTTAGGAATCTTGGAAAGATATGGCAAAATCTGCAAAACAATTTCTTGCTTGCCCTTGGGTCCAAAAGGGTCTCTCTGATTATCCATAAACCGAGAAAGGGCAAATTCTAAATAGGGCTGAGAAGATTTCACTTTCTCCAAATAAACCTGTTTTCCTTCATTTCGGATAAAAGTGTCGGGGTCAGCATCTCCTGGAAGTTGTAA
>CAZSDV010000134.1:0-1733 GCA_964605715.1 uncultured Acidobacteriota bacterium | reverse complement strand
CTATGAATCATTCCTAAGCCCAGCTCGTAACGACAAACTGCGCCCTCTCCATTAATATCCATCGAAACCGACAACACGAGACGATCGACATTCGGATTAAGGCTGCAAATACCGTTTGAAAATTTCAGAGGTAACATAGGAACGGCTCGATCTGGAAAATAGACTGAGGTTCCTCGCAGGCGTGCTTCTTGGTCCACGAAAGTCCCCGGATAAACATAATGGCCCACGTCAGCAATGTGAATATCTAGTCGATAACCCTTGTCTTTCAGTCGCTCAACGTAGACTGCATCATCAAAATCTTTTGCAGTCTCACCATCAATAGTAACAATTGGCAGATCGCGAAAATCCCTCCTTCCCAGGCAATCCTCAGGATTGATATGCTCGGAGATTCCATTTGCTTCCTCCAAAACTTCTATTGGAAAGCGGTGAGGTAAATGATGCTTGCGGATCACGATCTCCACATCCACACCAAAGTCTTCTCGGCGGCCAAAAATTTGAATCACGCGCCCCCGAGGTAAAGTTCGGGAGCTAGGAAATTGTATCAGCTCCACATCAACAATCATCCCTTCAAGCTCTCCAACAGAAAAGGAATCGGAAAGAAATTTCTCCTTTCTCTTGCTACCTAAATCTCCTTCGAATTGACGATCACTGGAATGGACCAATCTCTGGTCAGATGGAATCTCTTTCCCGCGGGGAATGACAACCCTTGGGAGTCGTCGCTCAAAAGGGAGTATGAAGTTTTCTGGACTTGCACACCGAAATTCCCCAACAACCGTTTTCTGAATTCGGTTAACCACCTCAACAATTCTTCCTTTAATACGGTCGGTACTGTGGGAACTTAATCGTAAAACATCAACCCCATCCCCATGCATTGCTGAACCCAGAGAGCGGGGACCGATATAGATATCCTGATCAGAACCTTTCTGGAGTGCATCAGGAATAACAAATCCATAGCCATCAGGATGCATTACTAGACGACCCCGGATCAAATTGGCGGGCTTTTTATTAGTTAAGAATCTCTTGTGGTCGGAAGAAGTCTGGGCACGTAATTCTTTATCTGTTGGGCTATAGCGAAATCGGCTTTTTTTTAAACGCAGGATACTCTTCTGGCGAACCAGGGTTTTAAGTAGGGCTTTAAGCTTGCGCTCCTGGCTACTATAAAGCCCAAGCTTCCTAGTTAGCTCGCGCAAAGTAAATGATTGGTTTGGGTATTTCTTAAATAACCTTAGAGCAACATTCCAGGAAGGCATTTCACGCATG
This sequence comes from uncultured Acidobacteriota bacterium, assembly GCA_964605715.1. Taxonomy (GTDB): domain Bacteria; phylum Acidobacteriota; class Terriglobia; order UBA7540; family JAPUME01; genus JAPUME01. The sequence continues at coordinate 473 of CAZSDV010000134.1, read as the reverse complement.
GGGACCCAGGTTCAGTTTAGCTTGTTCCTTGTTCTTAGACCTAAGAAATTTTATTGGGATTACCTCCACGCTTGGACTCCTCCACCGCTTAGTTGACAAAATTGAAGGGCGATGGCACCATTCGCAAAACCAAAATAACGATGGAGGCATGGAAACTTGCGCCGAAGTGGCGGAACTTGGCAGACGCGCTAGACTCAGAATCTAGTGGTGGCAACACCGTCGGGGTTCGAATCCCCGCTTCGGCACCATGAATTCTGTTGAATTCATGATTGAACTCCACATTCTACAGTCCTTCTTCTCAAGAAAGTTATAAAAACATAATTTCAATTCCCTCGTCTGGAAAAATATTTAAAAAAATAACCTGGGTAGAATTAAAGGCAGCTGAAATAGAAATTAGGAAATGAAACGTTAGGATCTGCTTGTACGTTCCAGTCGCGCAGTCCTGTTCAATGCTGTATACTTTTCCCATCCAG
>CAZSDV010000133.1:0-1800 GCA_964605715.1 uncultured Acidobacteriota bacterium | reverse complement strand
AGAATTCGTTACTGGGGAAAAAATAAAAAGCTTTGGAATGGGAGACTGTTTAGAAAAAGCTGCTGCTGCTATTGAATGGGGGAAAAAGAAACCTAATCAAGGATCCAAGATGCGCGGAAAAGGAATAGCTGGTGTTCTCAAAACCACACTTACCCCATCTGTTTCTTCGACCACAATTCGCCTTAATGAAGACGGCAGTGCTACGGTATATACTGCAACAGCCGACATGGGACAGGGGTCCGATACTGTTTTTGCCCAAATTGTCAGCTCAGAACTAGCTCTTCCAATCGATCAGATTGCCGTTTTACATTCCGACACCGATAGCACTCTATACGACTTTACAACCGCTGCCAGCCGATCTACCTTTCATATGGGAAGAGCCCTCGAATTAGCGGCACAAGACATTAAACGACAGCTAGCCTGCATAGTATCTCCCATTTTTAAAGTAAACCCAGAGGAGTGCACTTTTGAAAACCAAATGGTCAAGCACGAGGAACAATTTCCTAACGGACTTAGCTACCGAGAAGTCCTATTTAAACAATTTGAAACCAAGGGTGGAAATCTAATTGGTCGAGGTATGGTTAAAACTAGTTCGACCAACGATAAAGGAGAGCTACAATACTCTGCGTTTTGGGTAGCTGGGGCAGGAGCAGCAGAAGTCGAAGTAGACTCTCAAACCGGCGATGTAAAACTCATTAAGTACGTTGCTTCTGCCGATCTGGGAAAAGCCATCAATCCAATGGCCTGTCACCAACAGCTTAGAGGAGCGGTAGTCATGGGAATAGGACAAGCTCTTATGGAGGAATTGGTCTATCAAGAAGGATTACTCATCAATCCAAATTTTCTAGATTACAATCTGCCCCGTTTTCTTGATATACCAGATAAAATTGAAACGATCCTTGTGGAACACCCCTCACCTAATGGACCTCTTGGGGGCGCCAAAGGGGTTGGAGAAACCTCAATTATTCCTGCTCCTTCTGCAATCGTCAATGCAATAGAAGACGCCGTAGGAGTAAGAATTAGAGACCTACCCGTAACCCCAGAAAAAGTACTTAAGGCTCTACAGCAACAGTCAACAAACAAAAATTAATAGAGCATCAAACAAGTTGAGTCCAGGTTATTTCCCTAACCCAGCAAACTAAAATTAAATAAAAAAAACTTTAATTAAAAGATATTTAAAGTATATTTAGTAAAGTTGTTTATTGGTTAAAAGGATTACTAATCTTCGTAGTATGTTGTACAACGATTAGCTATCAACCTTCAGCTTCTTCCCTAATTAACTCAGCAGCCCGTTGAACAGCCGCTATAATTTGTTGATAGCCAGTACACCGACAAATATTCCCCGATAAATTCTGCCGAATTTCATCATCGTTTGGTTCTGGATAGTGCTCGAGTAATTCCGAAACAGCCAGCAAAAAACCAGGTGTACAGAACCCACATTGCAAACCGTGTTCTTCATGAAAGGCTTGCTGAATAGGATGATATTTTCCCTTTGATGCCAATCCCTCCACAGTTGTAACATTTCTTCCCTGAGCCTGAACGGCAAGCATCAGACAAGAACGTACAGTCACTCCATCCACCAGAACTGTGCACGCCCCACATACTCCATGCTCACAACCAAGATGAGTCCCTGTCAAAGACAGATGCTCACGAAGAAAATCAGCCAATGAAAAGCGAGCATCCACCACTCCTGAACAGCTTTTGTTATTCACAGTCAACTCAACTGATATCTTAGAAGCTGGCTCTTTGATCATTGAATTGGTTCCTTTTACCTGTTATCCCTAATTTTCTGTGCTGCCA
>CAZSDV010000132.1:0-1815 GCA_964605715.1 uncultured Acidobacteriota bacterium | reverse complement strand
ACCTCCCGGATGTTTTTCCTATCTTCTTTCGATCCCGCCGGGTTTCCGGAATGGAGTTTAGTTAAATAATGCATCACTTTTTCTCTAGCAGTCAAAAACCCGTATGTTGCAATTGGCGATTGTACCGAAACTAACTCTTGGAAGTACCACTTCAAAAGATGAGGACATCCTAGGCTGAAATATTTGGTGACAGTGTCTCCTGGTCATACATCCCAGGTCCCGGTTAGTCCGGGACCACCTGCAGCGGTAGCGCCCCCACTTGCACCATCACGAGTTCTACTGACCCAGAACGCGTAAAGTTTTCCATTAGTCAGATAGAATTTAATTCTTATCGGTTTTTCGGAAAGTGATTCTAAGTTATCTCTATTCTCCCACACTACGAGTTGTTTTGTACTGTCTGTGCTAATGGGAAGGCATTCATTACGGGTAAAACCAGGAATTGGCCTACCATCTACTTGGCAGATCTCAGCATAAAGTCGACCACTACTACCATCGATATTGACAAATAAATGTTTTCCGCTAAAAGTTATTACCCTAGTAAGAAGAATTCCCTCATTTTTCTGAGCCTCTATCGATGCAAACCCATCGCGTCGTAACACAGCAAGTCCAGTGGAAGCATTAGCATACAAGCCGCTCCAAAACGGTATTGAGTTTTGGTTCGACTCGTCTCCTTGGAAGGCTGTGTAGTAGAAGTACAGTTTGTCATTAACCACATTGCATACACCTCCAATGGAGTGGACATAGGCACGTTCCCAACTATCCTTGTCATGAGGCTTGCCAGAGATAAACGTGTCGCGGCAATTGCGGTCCCAATGAAATCCATCACGACTGAACGCCAACTGTAACTCGGTTAGCTTTGGAAATCCTCCTTGTGCACCAACACTGTTTGGTGGTCCGTAGTGCACCTGAATCAATCCAAGCATCAAGCTTTCATAGCCTACGGCATCAATTTTGTAGAGTTGTGGTTGGCGTCCAATGTCATAGCTTGTACGCTTAGGGTCGTTACGGTCCATGCCTAGCCAAAATACTGGATTAAACCCATCCCATCCCCCGACTGCGGCCATAAACTCAGGATTTTCCCAATAAGAACGAGCCCGACCTCTTCTTCGTCGTTCAGTTGACACTAAATTAGAGCTGTCAATATCCCAAGGAGGTTGGGCACGTCCAACCGTTCGCAAGGTGAAGACCCATTGTTTCCGAAAGGGGTTGTAAAAAAAGGTGGTGTTATCTCCGGTTTTTCCAACCTGTCCCCTCATCTTCCAATGTATGCCATCATGGCTTGTCAAAATAAAACCACCTGCCTTATTGGGGGATTGATTGTCGAACAAACCTTCCGGGTCCTCTTGGCCTAATAGTTTACCGATGTCCCCAGCCCGTTCGTACACATACATCTTAAAGCGTTGTTCGATGTCTTGGGTTTCATGATCTAGCCAGATTGATAGACCATCCCGACGTAGTCCTTTGGGGTAGAAGACCAAGTTGGTGCCTGGAACTACGTCCAATGTGGGCCGCTCCCAATGGATTCCATCGGTGCTAGTTGCCAGTGCCGTTCCGTCAAACCAGCCTGCCATGTACCAAAGCTTGAAAAGTTTATCCTCCGGATCGTAGAAGCAACCATCGGAAAATGGTGCCGCCATAGGACAGTACCCTTGGTTCATTTCGACCTCGGTTTCAGGCTTAAGAAGGGGATTAGCCACATGTTTAACAGGCTGGTGGAATACCCGTTTTAAATTTGTGTACTCAATTAGAAATCCATCCACAAATAGCTGCCGCCCCACATCAACAGGGATAACACTCGGCGGCGAAGCAAGGTAA
>CAZSDV010000131.1:376-1844 GCA_964605715.1 uncultured Acidobacteriota bacterium | reverse complement strand
AGCAAGATAAGGCAAACGGAAAGAATGCTTTATCAAATGGAGAGAAAATCACTTTAAAAAACTGTCCACCCGCCGTCACGACTAGTTTTTGCTGGGTAGCCGTCTGGATTAGAATCTTTAGTGGCCAGTTGTTTTTGTTGCAGAACGGGTTGGTCCTCAGGAGAGCTATAATGTTTGGAAAGTGTAGTTCCCAGCTTCGATGCTTTCTCATTTGGATTCGGGGCACTTATCATTGGCACGCATCGATTGTTCTTTGAGCAACACATCCCGCACCGTTACTCACCTGCTTTCACATTCAGTTGCATTTTCACCATGGCCATGGCCAGCCTTCTGACATCATGCTCTCCGATGGATTTAGGGGCGATGGCGTCGGGTAAGTCGAAATCGATAGTGATCCCTCTAGAATCGACCAGTTCTTTTGGGATGGTTGCGTGCAAAGTTTGAGTTTTTCTCTCGGTGGTGGTCCATTCAGCAACCTTGTTTCTGTTGGCCAAAACATGGATGGTTTGCTTGGGCACTCGTCCTTCTCGTAAGAAGGGCAGGAGTACTGTTTCGAGTAAGAGATCGTTTTCAGGCACGGGAATTGGAATATGGAGGCTAGCGCGGTGTCCGTTGGTCCAGCAGAAATTCTCTTGAGCGGTCTTGCTCCACCCCCTACCCATGAAGGAGCTAGCGTTACCATCTCTTCCGAATCTAATCTCCGCTCCGTACTGGTAGATAGGCAAAAGATGCAGGCTGAGAGAACGCATTAATATGGCCAGTTTTCTCGCGTCGCCTCCGGCACCAATCGACCTGGGCGAAACCGCGTTTGGCAAATGAAATTTGATTTCCATCTCGGGAGAACGAGTCAGTGCTTTTGGAACAACGGTCCGGAACTGGTGAACTCTTTGTTCACGGGCAGACCAGAGATCGATCTTTGTGCCATTGACAAAGATGTAAATATTTTGTTCCGGGACTTGCGTTGTGACGTAAGGCCTGAGAGTGGCCTTCAAGAGAAGATCAGTTTCAGGTACAGCAAGCTTGATCTTCAAGCTTGAGCTGTGGCCATTATTCCAGCAGCCGTTACTCATCGGGGAGCTCCATCCAAAACCTAGAAAATCGTCCGCATTCCCCAACATTCCGAAGGTGACCTCCGTGCCGTATTCGTATTTAGGTTTTCTTCTCAATACAGAAACAGGTTTTCCACCAAGGCATGACTCTGGGTCAAAAACGCTTCCTGTAATCATATATTTGGTGATTTCCGGCTCGCCACTGGACGTGCGGTATGTTACGAAAGGACGGCTTCGTACCTCACTCGAGGTGACTTCAAAAATGGGTCGGCCAGGAAACCTGTCATTTATTCCAATCGCTTTCATGATGGTTGTTGCGATATCCAAGAGAGACGTTTGAGCACTCGAAACCGTTAGGATCCCAGACCTTTCTGGAAGCTTCATGGTTAGTAGAGCCGCAAGCCGGGGGACACAGGTGG
>CAZSDV010000131.1:0-366 GCA_964605715.1 uncultured Acidobacteriota bacterium | reverse complement strand
GAATTATTAGAGATGAATCATAGAGGTTCAATTCTTTCAGTCTATTCAATAACTTCAGAAAAAGTTTCAGGATTGCACGCGCTTCGTTTAGGTAATTTTCTCTGGTGTTGGGAAGAACACGGCCCGCATAACTTCCATCAGTCCGGGTGACATAGGGAGGATGTGGCGGCATAAGGTGTAGGAAGTGATAGGCTAGCTGGGAATCGCCTACAAAAATACTCTTCACATAATCATTGAAGAACGCTTTTTTCTGGAAAGAAGAAACATTCATAGACCCAGACACCAACGGTGTAATCAACCAATTATTGTTATTGTAGATTCCATAACGAGCCCAATGAGGAAATTGCCGAAACAAGGCAACATCCA
>CAZSDV010000130.1:0-1875 GCA_964605715.1 uncultured Acidobacteriota bacterium | reverse complement strand
ACCCCACTAACACCTGGGCCTCAAACTCTCCCGTCACGGATGGAAAACATGTATGGGCTTATTTCGGGTCACAAGGCCTCTACTGCGTTGACATGAAGGGCACCCTTATTTGGGAAAAAGATCTTGGGAATATGGATATTCGATTTGACTTCGGGGAAGGAAGCTCGCCAACTCTTTACAAAAATAAGATCATTCTCTCCTGGGACCACGAAGGGCCATCATTCATGGTCACTCTCGATAAGAACACTGGAAAGGAGCTATGGAGAGCTGAACGCGACGAAGTAACTTCTTGGGCAACACCTCTGGTTGTTGAACATGGCAATGGACACCAGGTCATCACCAGCGCCACAAACCGAGTGCGCAGTTATGATCTTGCAACAGGAAAGCTAATCTGGGAAACCAACGGCATGACGGTCAACCCAATTCCTTCGCCCGTAGCTGCCAGAGGGATAGTCTACGTCACGAGCGGATTTCGAGGCAATAAGCTACTTGCTATTCGCCTTGAAGGTGCAGAAGGAAACATAACTGGCTCTGATAACATCGTCTGGTCGCTTAACCGAGATACTCCCTACGTACCTTCTCCGCTTCTCTATGGTGATGCGATCTATTTCCTCAAGAGCAACTCAGGAATTCTTTCCGCCTTCGACGCCCAGACAGGAAAAGAACTCTATAGTCAGCAACGAGTGGAAGGAATTTCAAATATCTACTCCTCGCTCGTTGGAGCTGGCAATCGCGTCTACATTACCAGTCGAGAGGGAACAACCGTGGTAATTGAGCGGGGCAAGAAATACAAGGTGTTAGCTACAAATATCCTTGACGATGAGTTTGATGCCTCCATGGCCGTAGTTGGAAATGAAATCTACCTTCGTGGGAAAAAACATCTCTATCGAATTTCCGAAAACTGATCTCCTCTAAGCCAGTTGCAGTTGAAGATAATCCTATCAAGGGTAGAGTAGAGCAAGCGCAATCGTGTAAACCACCCCAGAAATACGCCCAAATATCATCCAGGCAAGAAAGATTCCCATCATGGAGAATGTGGGGTTGTGTGTAAAAGCTGTGAAACGTGCAGCTGTTTCTTCATTCATCAGAAGTGTTATGGCTGTATTTCCATCCAATGGAGGAACTGGCAGTAGATTGAAGATGCCAAGGAGAAGGTTCAGCATTAGCAAAATGCTCAGGAATGTCGCCAGGGCAATTCCAATTCCAGGGTCGGAGGAAGTCACCATCTGTGTAAACCGAATCTGTCTCAGCGGAAGAGGAGAAAAAAATCCAATCGCAAGGCCCGTACGGAGTAGAATTACAGCTAGAAGCGCCAACAAAGCATTCGCTGCTGGTCCAGCCAGGGCCATCCAAGCAGCCCTTCTCGGGTAACGTCTCTGCCATTCCAAATCATAAGGGGCGCTGGCCCAACCAATCATCCAACCAGAAAATACATAAGAAAGAATTGGAATAAGAACTGTGCCAAAAGGCTCTCGTTGAAGATGGGGTAATGGGCTAAGCGTTACCTGGCCAGCACGGAAGGCAGTCAGGTCTCCCCCCCATTTTGCTGCCAGAGCATGCGCCCCTTCATGACAAGTGATGGCTAGCAGGAAAACAACATACCAGAGGACCCCAAGAGCCAATATGCTTTCGTAATTCGTCCCTATCATTAATTGACTCCAGAAATTATCAGACGCTTAGCGATTTATTTACAACGGAATTCTAAACAGAAACACCCTAGAGAAGGTGCTAAGGGAGGGCCCCAGCTCAAAAAAATTCAAGGCATCTTCATCATATGGTTCTCGAAGATCAGCAAACAGGAGACAAGTTAATCCTCATTACGTCGTCCAAGTGGAACATGCAGTCGCTTGATCTTTTGATTCAAAGTAGAAAGAG
>CAZSDV010000129.1:0-1896 GCA_964605715.1 uncultured Acidobacteriota bacterium | reverse complement strand
TTGATCCTGCAAACAAATTACTGGGGCGGCAAGCACGATTAAGGCTTTCAGCGGAACTGGTTCGAGATGCGGCCCTGGCTGCAAGTGGCCTGCTTGACACACGCGTTGGCGGAAAAAGCGTGTATCCACCTCTTCCTCCTGGCGTAGGGGAGCTCGGATATCAAGGAACTAAATGGCCTACAAGCAAAGGAAGAGATCTGTACCGACGAGGCCTTTATGTTTTTTTTCAACGGACAATACCTTATCCACAATTGGCGACATTTGATGCCCCTGATTCCTTGCTAGCTTGCAGTCGCCGTGAGCGTTCTACTACACCTCTCCAAGCCCTCAATCTGCTGAACGACTCAGTTTTTTTCGAGGCAGCTCAAGGATTGGCTGCACGCATCATACGCTCGAACTCTGGGACCTTTCAAGAAAAACTACATCACGCATTTCTACTCTGCTTGGCCCGCAGACCGTCCAAAGATGAAAGTGAGCGCTTGATACAATTTTACCGACTTCAGAGAAAACTATTATCAAAGGACCACACTGCCGCTGAAGGCCTTTTTCCGGCTAAGGGCGTAGAGGGAATCAATGTTACTGAGGCGGCAGTATGGGTTAGTCTTAGTCGCGTGCTACTCAATCTTGACGAATTTATTACAAGGGAGTGAACAATGACTTTTGGGGAATTCCAACAAATCCAGAGTCGCCGTAGATTTCTCCGCGAGTGTGCTGGAGGCGTGGGGACCATTGCTCTTTGGAAGCTATTGGCCGACGACAACCTCGTTGCCCAGCCCCTTGATCAGGTGCCTCATGTAAACCCTCTGGAGCCTCGCCCGCCACACTTCAATCCAAAGGCTAAAAACGTCATATTTTTGTATATGGCAGGGGCTCCCAGCCAGCTTGATTTGTTCGATCCGAAGCCAGAAATGAAAAAATGGGAGGGGCAGCTACTTCCTCCTTCGATGACTGAGGATCTGAAGCTAGCGTTCATCAAGGAAAATGCTAAAATTTGGGCTAGCCCTCGCACCTTCACACGGAACGGAGAGTCAGGCATGGAATTTTCCGATTTTCTACCGCATACCGCTTCCTGTGCAGATGACATATGCATGGTCCGTTCTCTATTTACGAATCAATTTAATCACCATCCTGGCCAGTTGATGATGAATTGTGGAACATCCCAGGTAGGCCGACCTTCGATAGGCTCTTGGGTTACCTACGGCTTGGGTAGTGAATCTCAGGACCTTCCAGGATTTATAGCGCTCAGCTCAGGGAAGGGTACTAGTGCAGGAACCGCAAACTGGGCTAGCGGTTTTCTCCCTTCGGTTTATCAGGGCGTTCAGTTCAGAAGTCAAGGTGATGCAGTACTCTATCTTTCGAATCCCCCCGGTGTAACATCAGAGATTCAACGCTCCACCCTAGATGCCTTACGGGATTTAAACAAACAGTCTTATCTGAAGACAAATGATATGGAAATTGCTTCTCGGATTGCCTCCTACGAGCTAGCTTTCCGTATGCAAAAGGCAGCACCAGAGCTTTTGGATTTCTCGAAAGAATCATCCAGTACGCTTGAGATGTACGGCGCGAACAAGGAACCCACAAAAACTTACGGGACCAACTGCTTGTTGGCGAGACGGATGGTGGAGCGAGGGGTGCGTTTCGTGGAGCTTTTTCATGCAAGCTGGGACGACCATAGCAATCTTAATAAGGGTTTGAAGAAAAATTGTGAAATTACTGACAAACCGGTGGCTGCATTACTTAAAGACTTGAAGCAACGTGGCTTACTCGATGAAACACTGGTTATCTGGGGCGGAGAATTTGGTCGGACACCAATGGTGGAGGCCCGTAACCCTAAGAAGGGTACCGAGGGCCGCGATCATCAGCCTTCAGCGTTTTCCATGTGGATGGCCGGAGGTG
>CAZSDV010000128.1:0-1927 GCA_964605715.1 uncultured Acidobacteriota bacterium | reverse complement strand
AAATTTCCCCAAATCCTTATCAGTTAGCAGGTCAGAATTTTGATGAGAGATATCGATTCCTGCCTCGTTCATTGCCCACACTGCATTTGGATTGATTCCAATTGGATGAGTTCCAGCACTCTCCACCTCGATTGAACCCCCTGCATAGTAACGGGCAAAACCCTCAGCCATTTGACTACGAACTGAGTTTCCAGTACATACGAAGAGTATTGCCACTTTACTGGTCATTTTGATACCGACCAAAGTTTAACCCACTAAGACAACCCACGGATAGAAAAGAATCCTTCGTGTTAATCTGCACCTCCCAAATCTCTAAGCAAAATTCGTTTGATCTGCCATTTATTGTCTGCTTTTATTGTTACATTAAGCTTAGTTGTTAAAGCTGCGGATAGCACTAGATGTGGTGGGCTGATATCATGCTCGGTTCGTTGTAACTGCGGGAGAGAGTGAAACTAAAAGTGGATATAGAAAATTTAGATATACTTGGTACTAAAATCAATCCTTCAAAAATCCATCACAACTTATCTCCAAAACTTTTGGTTGAGCACGCCCTTGAAAAAGGAGAAGGGGTTCTAGCTAGCACAGGAGCTATACAAGTTAGCACTGGGAAACGTACAGGACGATCTCCAAACGACAAATTCCTCAGTGAAGATCCCGATTTTTTGGAAAAAATTTGGTGGGGAGAAGCCAATCGACCTATGAAGCCGGAAGCCTTTGAACGCCTTCTGGCAAAAGTTATTTCTCATCTAAATGGCAAGGAGCTTTATGTTTTTGATGGCTTTGCCGGCGCTGATCCCCAATATCGTCTACCTCTTCGCGTAATCAATGAACTGGCATGGCATAATCTGTTCGCGCACCAACTTTTCCTGCGCCCTTCATCGCAAGATCTCACTAACCATCAAGCTGAATTTACAGTAATTTCAGCACCCACTTTTAAAGCTAATCCAGAAGAGGACGAAACTAATTCGGAAACCTTTATTCTTCTGAGCTTTGCTCGAAAACTAGTAATTGTTGGAGGAACTCACTATGCAGGAGAAGTTAAAAAATCAATCTTCACTGTAATGAATTACTTAATGCCCGAAAAGAATGTATTACCTATGCATTGCTCAGCCAATATTGGATCCGACGGCAAGGTAGCCCTGTTCTTCGGACTATCAGGAACTGGGAAAACAACTCTCTCAGCGGATCCCAATCGCCAATTAATTGGAGATGACGAACACGGATGGTCTGATACAGGCGTCTTCAATTTTGAGGGTGGATGTTATGCCAAATGTATTGACCTTTCCCACGAAAAAGAACCCCAAATATGGGACGCTATTCGGTTCGGCTGTGTACTTGAAAATGTTGTGCTGGATGAAGCCACTCGAATTGCTAATTATGATAGTGCGGAACTCACAGAAAACACTCGAGCAGGGTACCCTATTGATTTCATACCCGGGGCTACTCTTTCCGGCGTCGGAGGCCAGCCGGAAACAGTAATTTTTCTCACGGCAGATGCCTTTGGTGTTCTCCCTCCTGTTTCTAGGCTAAGTCCAGCTCAAGCAATGTATCACTTTATTTCTGGTTATACTTCTAAGCTAGCTGGAACCGAAGCAGGGGTTACCGAACCACAAGCCACCTTCTCGGCCTGTTTTGGCGCTCCATTTCTTCCCTTACCTCCTACACGCTACACCAACATGCTAGGTCAAAGAATTGCAAAGCATAATGCACGAGTCTATTTGATCAACACCGGCTGGACAGGCGGTCCGTATGGAGTAGGAGAGCGTATTTCATTACCCTATACTCGAGCTATCGTTAATGCTGCTCTGAATGGAGAATTAGAAAAGACTGATTTTGAACCCCATCCAATCTTTCAGATAGAGATCCCCAAAACTTGCCCCGAAGTGCCAACAGATGTACTTGATCCGAAAAACACTTGGGCAAACAA
>CAZSDV010000127.1:0-1956 GCA_964605715.1 uncultured Acidobacteriota bacterium | reverse complement strand
GTACAAGGAACCGGTCCGTAACCGCTCGGTAAGTAAAATCATTGGGCAGGAGATCAAGGCGCATCTTAGGGCTGACGCCAAAAGCAGTTGCCAGCCTCAGCGTGATCGAGTTCCCCGATTCGAGGATCAATTTCTCTATATCAACCTTCAATCGTGCATAAAGGGAAATGGGGTTCATGGGCGTTTCTTCAGTACAGTAGATCCCTTCCTGGCCTATGCCGTAACCGCTGTTAGTAGTAGGAAAGATAATTCGTTGCTCCCTGCTTCGCAGGTCTAACAACATTTTGATCGCATCGAAATTGATAGTTTGGGCTCCTACAGGGTCCTTAGCGCAAATAGGTGCCCCGGTCAAACAAGCCAAAGGAAATATCACATCATTGTGTTTTAGTAGCTGGGTAACTAGTTGTCGGTCCCGAGCGTCTCCCCGGATAATGCTGAGTTTCTTATCATGGCAGCAATCCAACAGCGGGGTCTGGTTGTACATGAAGTTGTCCAAGACAGTGACTTCATAGCCATGCTGAAGCAGGGAAGGTACCAGGATAGAGCCGATATAACCCGCCCCTCCTGTCACCAAGATTTTCATTTTCCTACTCCTTGCATTTGACTTGGATTCACGGTAAGGGCTAATTAATTATATTGCCGTTCAAGTTCCACCGAGGCCATTTCGTGAATTTGTTGTGCGGTTTGTGGATTGAAAGTTTTGGCTATCATGTCCAGGTATTTTGGGTTGCCAAAATATGTTTTGAATGCTTGGTCGCGGAATCGAAGGACTTCGGTTCCAGATATGTGGTTTGTAGGCAAAGGTAGAGTATCGAGTGCGTGCTGCGAGTATCCCGACCACTCCTGCGGAAGAGACCAGCCCTTCTGGAGTGCCAAGTCATATAATTGGGATCCCGGATAGGCGATGGCAGAATAAAAGTTGCCAAACTCGCAATTCAAATCCAAAGCCATATCCAATGTTTCCTGCATCGTGGTCAAGTCATCCTCAGGTAGTCCAAAAATATAATTGGCAATAACATTAATACCGCCCTGCCTGATATCCTTGACAACCCGCTCTACCAAATCAGGCCCAAAGTTCTTTGGACATCGACTCGTACACGCTCGCTTGCGGATTCAATCCCTAATGCTAACCAGTTAATACCGGCTCGCTTTAGTTTTTCAACCATCCTACCTCTTACGGTGTCTACCCGGGCATAGGCCCAGATATTTAAGTCATAATTTCGTTCAATAAGCAGATCGCAGATGCCTTCGACATGCTTTTGGTTGAGGACAAACATTTCATCGGCAATCTTAAGATGCTTTACACCGTAACTATTCACCAAGGTGTCAATCTGAGCAATGACCGCCTCTGGATTCCAGAAACGGTAACTGTTAACAGCCATTTTGATTCCGAGCGCCTCTTCACCGCTTTTGAATGGCGCCTGGATACAACAAAAGGTGCAATGGTACGGACAACCCAAGGTAGTGTAAATGGTTCCATAGGGAACACGGTCAGGGTATCCAAAAGCATGCCAATTGTGTGCGCGATATTGTTCTACGGGGAGTAAGTCCCATGCTACCTCAGGCATTTCCTGTTCCAGATTCGTAACTAGAGGAGCGGGAAGAGTTCCGCGAATCTGATCACCTTCCCAGTACCAGAGATCTCTAACCTTGGACAGGTTCGGATGCTCCGTTTCGTCGAGCGCCTGGAGTAAATCCAGAAGAGTATAGGGCCCTTCCCCGCTGCAAACATAATCTACAGCCTCCTCTTCTAGCGAGCGCTTCGGTAATGCAGCTGCATGTCCACCAACCAAGATTATTTTTGTATCGGGTTGATGTTCCTTGATAGCGTTAGAGACCGTTCGGATACCCGGCATCACCTGAGTGGAGGCTGAAGGCTGGTTCCCATAGGCTACCATCACCACAAGACGGGGTCGCATATCTAAAATTCTTTGAGCAGTCTCATCTGGGGTCATT
>CAZSDV010000126.1:1485-1999 GCA_964605715.1 uncultured Acidobacteriota bacterium | reverse complement strand
TCATAGCGAACACAAAATCGTTTTCCAGAATCTGCTCTCCTTCTGGAGTGAAAATAACAATTTCCTTTTCACGAATTTCCTTCACCTCACTCGAAAAGTAAGCAACCACCTCACCCCGACTAATTCGGTTATTTATATCGGGTAAGACCCAGTATTTCACCTGGGGACTCATCTTTTCTCCACGATAAATCAACGTCACTTCTGCATTTGCATTCCGAAATAGGTCTAATGCTACCTGAGCTGCCGAATTTTTCCCTCCGATAAGTGCTACTTTTTTCCCGTAATAGGGATGGCAATCAGTGTAGTAATGACTTACTTTAGAAAGATTTTCCCCGGGAATATCCAAAAGATTCGGATTGTCATAATAACCAGTAGCTACAATTACCCTTTTGCAACAGCAAACAAATTTCTCTCCCGAATCTTGCCTGCTCTCTACCCGAAAACCTTCCTCTTCACGACTCACAGAAGTTACGAGTTCATAGTCTCTCACTGGAAGGTCAAAATGTTCTACAAC
>CAZSDV010000126.1:0-1475 GCA_964605715.1 uncultured Acidobacteriota bacterium | reverse complement strand
TCGATAGTACTGAAATCCCTCTGCTCGACCCGGTTTTTCAGCAGCAACAATCATTGGAACGTCACCAATTTCAAGAAGTTCACCAGTAGTAAAAAAGGTCATATCAGCAGGAAAATTGTAAATGGAATTGACTATACAACCCTTCTCCAATAGATGAAATTTAAAATCTCTTCGGCTGGCTTCAATAGCGCAAGCAATACCAGAAGGCCCGCCCCCAATAATAATTAAATCCTGTTTTTCGCTCATTTGAAATCCTAGCCCCTGCCATACTACTAACAAAGACAGGGTAAGTGATAGGAAAGCCAAGAAAGATCTTAACCTAAAGAGTTCCGGGTTTGGCCAAGCTTGAAAAAAGGGGTCTCTTCGAAGATAATGGTGTTCTGGATTTTTGAAACTGCAACCCTGCTACCACCTCCTGTTAGAAGGTTGATTCAAGCAATTCAGATGGCAAAAACAAACTAGTTGAGAACAACATTATGAACTTCCGTTCAATCTTCAGCTACTTTTCAAAAGATTTAGCCATTGACTTAGGAACTGCCAATACTCTTGTTTATGTTCGAGGCCGAGGGATTGTGGTCAATGAGCCTTCCATTGTGGCTATCAACAAAGCGACCAATAAAGTAGAGGCAGTTGGACATGAAGCTAAGGAGATGTTGGGCCGCACGCCAGGCGATATTGTGGCGATTAAGCCTATGAAAGATGGGGTCATTGCCGATTTTGATGTAACGGAAGAAATGCTGAAGTACTTTATCAAAAAAGCTCATAATCGAAATTATCTGGTTAGTCCACGAATTATTATTAGTATTCCATCTGAAATCACTCAGGTAGAAAGAAGAGCTGTTCGCGAATCGGCGTTACGTGCTAAAGCGAGCGAAATATTCCTAGTTGAAGAAGCTCTTGCTGCCGCTGTAGGAGCAGGTCTTCCAATTACGGAACCCAGCGGTAGTATGCTGATTGATATCGGAGGAGGAACAACTGATATTGCCGTGATCAGCCTGTCGGGAATGGTATACAGTCGGGCGATACGCGTGGCCGGCAATGAAATGGATGAATCCATTATTCAATACATCAAGAGAAAGCATAACCTGTTGATCGGAGAACGTTCGGCAGAACGGGTTAAGATGGAAATTGGATCTGCTGCACCCCTAGAAGAGCCCTTGACCATGGATGTTAAGGGCCGAGACCTCATCGAAGGAATCCCTAAGACCGTTACCCTAACAGACGAAGAGGTGCGAGAAGCACTTTCAGATGCCATTCTGGCAATCGTCAATGCGGTAAGAGTAGCACTAGAACGAACCCCTCCTGAGCTTTCCGCTGACATCATGGAAAAGGGCATCGTTTTGACGGGCGGTGGGGCTCTTCTAAAAA
Source organism: uncultured Acidobacteriota bacterium (assembly GCA_964605715.1). GTDB lineage: Bacteria > Acidobacteriota > Terriglobia > UBA7540 > JAPUME01 > JAPUME01. Next base: position 107 of record CAZSDV010000126.1, on the reverse strand, counting down.
ACCTGGATTTGAGAATCAAATCAGAAACTGGATTGCCAGTTTTTCTGGCTGAGGAGCCTCTTTCATCCGTTGTTATAGGGACGGGGAAAATGTTGGAGGATCTTGAA
>CAZSDV010000125.1:0-2030 GCA_964605715.1 uncultured Acidobacteriota bacterium | reverse complement strand
ATGGTGCGGATCCCGACGTAATCCTTATGGGTTACGACCAGTTTGACCGACTGTCCAGCCTACTTCAGGCGCAACAGCGGTACATGGACTGGGGAGAGTTTGTGGTCAAGGTTGGGGACGAGAGTACCCTCCCGGGTTCGCATGCTGGATTCCAGGTTTCGACCTACAGGGGAATTCCAGTAATTGTGGATCCTGACATCCAGACTTCCTATACGGCTGCGGATGCAGAACTTGGCTCTAACGTGTACGTCCTGGATACGAGATACTTGGAACTTGCCATTGCGGCACCGACCCAGTACATCGATAACCGAGACTTCTTCCAGGCGAATGCTTTTGTCCTTCGTGGACTCTTCTACACCATCGGTGAGTTGAGAGCGCTTCGTATGGATACACACTCCAAGATCACAGATCTGAACGCCTAGGGTCGTTCGGTGAGAATAGATGGGTAGGGGGTTAAAATCCTCTACCCATTTAACAATTAAATAGTTTTCTTGTCGCAAGTATCCGGGGGAAACCTCGGAGAGGTTGGTAATGGTGGAAGCGGCAGGAGAAGGAGTTTTAGATGGCACTTACATTTGCCACAACAATAATTCATGAGTCTGTTTTTGGTAACAAGCGAGTTGTCACTGCGGATGTAGTTGCAACTGGAACGGGCACAGCTACAGGCGATGCCTTCCTTCCAGCCGCTCTGGGTCTCAGGGGCTTCGACATACTTCTTATTGGTAACGCTCAGACTCTTAGCAGCACTGCAACGGCAACTACTGCTGAAGATGTCGGATATCATGTTTCTTACGATTATGCCAATGAAAAACTACTGTATACACAGGCTGACGGAGACGCAGGCGCACACGTTGCATCTACGGCTCAGTTGACCGACACTACAGTACGGGTGATGGCAGTAGGTTACTAGCTTTAACAATTAAATATTGGGTTGTAGTGGTACGAGTCAGCTCGACTGCTTTTAGAAGTTTCTTTCAAAGGGTAGTCGTTTTTTATGACTGCCCTTTTTGAATTTAGCCGACCTCTTTTAGTGGTCCAAGGTGATTGAACGTTACGATGGCCCGTCGAAATTGGAAACAATGTGCATGTGGAGCCAAACTCCGTGTAAAGAGCGGAGAAGTGTTGTGTTTCCCCTGTAAGACTAGAGAAAGGAAGGATTCTAAAAAATGAATTTAAGTAATTTTCTGGGCAAAATACGCCCACAAATCTTCCTTGCTTTATGTTTATTGGGAGCAATTGCCATTATCGGTATGCAAAATGGGCTGAATGAAGTCACAGTAGGCTGTATTGCAGGCATAATTGCGTTGAGCAAGGATGTTCTTCAATCTGATTCGGGTTCCGGTGATGAGTCGTAGTACATGGTTGAGGAGGTAAACACTCAGACAGTAGAGGAACAGCTACTAGAAGCACAGTCAAAAATTGTAGAACTTGAGGCAAAAACCAAAACTACCCTTACTGGCTCTCAATTTTTAACTATAGTATTGATAGGACCGCTTTTCCTCGCTTTTGTGACCTTGGGTGTGTTAATTGTATGGAAAACGACCTCAAAACCTGCGGAAATCGCACCGCATTTAGACATAATTCTCGTAGCGTTTGCAATCTTCGCTAATCCAGTTACGGCAGCTTCAGCGGTAATAGTTAGCATTATGCAAGATGATATGAAATTGAAGAATAAGGATGATTCCTAATGTCGAATGATGGCAACAATAAAAAATCTTTTATGCCAAAAAAGGTTTCCCTGAAAATTCCCTCACTTAATATTAAGCTAGGGAGACTTGGTGCCTTTAAATTTCCCCAGTTCTGGAACTTTAAGATTCCTCTGCCTGGAGGGATTTATATGGGTGGGGGAAAACTAATTGTAGGTTCTATGGCAACTGTTGCTATTGGCTTCCTCGCTTCATTGTTTGTATTAATTTCAAGTGGTGACCAAGAACTCACGTTCCCCATGCTTGGCGCGAAATACGAGGCACCATCAATGATAGGCAGTCCTGTAGTGGATAGAGAGTTTCCCTCAGATAGGTCACAAACAC
>CAZSDV010000124.1:0-2039 GCA_964605715.1 uncultured Acidobacteriota bacterium | reverse complement strand
AAGTCCTACCAGAAGGCATGTCATTCCAGAACGAAATAATGGACAAGAATCTACTGAAAGATTTGGTGGCCGAATGCTATCGTCATTATGGTAAAGATCCCACAGCAAATATGCTAGATAAAATCAAAAAACTAGGGTTTCACTACGCAGGCAAGTCCGGTACCACAATAGCCATAAATGACATTGAAGTCCCCCAGGAGAAGGCCGCATTAATAGATAGTGCCACGGCTAAGATAGATAGTCTAGACGAACAATTTCAGCGCGGACTGATAACTGAAGAGGAAAGATACAATACTGCTGTGCAAATCTGGACTGATACCAGTGACCAGATGACCAAAGTAATTGAAGCTAATCTGCCAACGTACGGCGGTGTATACCTGATGGCTATATCTGGGGCCAAAGGCAATATAGCCCAAATAAAACAGATGGCTGGAATGAGGGGACTCATGAGCAATCCCCGCGGGCGCATTATAGAATTACCAATAAAATCCAGTTTCCGGGAGGGACTGAGTGTACTTGAATATTTCATATCTACTCACGGTGCTCGCAAGGGACTGGCTGATACCGCCCTTAGGACAGCTGATAGCGGTTACCTCACAAGACGCTTAATAGATGTTGCCCAAGAAGTAATTATTCTAGAACAGGACTGCGGTACTGACTTGGGCATCATAATCCGGGAAGGAGGGGACAATCCGATGGATGCTCCGTTCTCTTTCAGGATAACTGGACGAGTAACTGCTTCTCCAGTTGTAGACCCTGTAACAGGAGAAATTGTCATAGATGCTAAAGAGGAAATAGATGAGGCCAAACTTAAACTTATCACAGAACATGACATCCACGACATTCATGTCAGATCCCCTCTAAACTGCCAAGCCAACATGGGCATGTGTAGCCTGTGCTATGGCAGGAATCCAGCAACTGGTAAACCTGCCATCCTTGGAGAAGCTGTAGGAGTTATGGCTGCCCAAAGTATAGGAGAGCCCGGAACACAGTTAACTATGAGAACTTTCCACACCGGTGGCATAGCGGGCGTAGACATTACAAGCGGTCTACCTAGAGTGGAAGAACTCTTTGAGGCCAGATCTCCTAAAGGGCAAGCGGCTATCCTAGAAATAGACGGTATTGCCACCAGAATTGAAAACGGAGACGAACGTGTTATCAGAATCACTGGTACTGAGGAATTCCGTGAAGAATATTCCCTGCCAGACGGACACACGATATTGGTTGAAGATGGCAAATTTGTCGATATTGGCACTCCATTGACTGAACCTGCAACCGTGGCAGACGGTAACGGCAAATCAGTACCACAACCATTACCATTGCTCGCTCCAATTGCAGGGATTGTGGAAATTAATCAGGACATTATAACTCTGGTATGGGAAGATAAAGAGGAACGTGAATATCTAATACCCCCGTCTTCACATATCCTGATCGAGGATCAGGCGAGAGTTAATGCAGGGGATCCCATCACTGTTGGCCCTCTAAACCCTCAGGAAATCTTGCGTATCTTAGGCAGAGAAGCAGTGCAACAATATCTCCTAAACGAGGTTCAGAAGGTCTATAGATCTCAAGGAGTTAGCATCAACGACAAACATATAGAAGTTATAGTGAAACAGATGCTCAAGAAAGTCAGGGTTGATTCCCCTGGAGACACGGACATGTTACCTGGCGAATTAGTGGACCGTATGGGATATGAGGAAGCTAATGCCAAAGTCCTAGCAGAAGGAGGAGAGCCGGCCATGGCATCGCCTGCACTACTTGGAGTCACTAGGGCATCTCTCAGCACCGAGAGCTTTCTGGCGGCTGCTTCGTTCCAGGAAACTGCACGTGTTCTGACGGAAAGCAGCATGAATGGAACCGTAGACCACCTTACAGGCCTTAAGGAGAACGTAATAATCGGAAGGTTAATACCTGCAAACCTGAATTCATCTGTTGAAGGAAGAGAGCGCCTGGGATTAAGCCAGAATGGTGACCAAGGCAATAGTCAGACAACCGGACTTACTGTGGAAGCTGACACCATATCACACGTGCTGGAGGCT
>CAZSDV010000123.1:1328-2089 GCA_964605715.1 uncultured Acidobacteriota bacterium | reverse complement strand
GCATGGGAGAACAGTTCCATTGGCAAAGTGACCAAGCCATCGGACATTGTCCGGTTCTAGTCGGACGCTACTATCGAGCTCAGTACGACATTCAACCGGTGGCGGCTACCCTCTATGCCTCCGAGGATTTTAGTGGAGGGTTAGAAGAAATCGTAGACCAGATCTCTGATGGGTTAGGGTTTTTCTCCGAGGAATTCGGACCCTTTCGAGCCGAAAGACTCAATATGGTCGATGTCGGGAATGTTCGTTTTGCAACCACTGGCTCAGAGGGACTGATCCTTCTTGAAGAGAAGCTTCTCCAATCCAAAACATCAAACCTCATGACCTTAGCCAAAAGACTAGCTGATCAATGGTGGGTCTATCCGACCTTGATTCGTGGAGATCATGATGCATGGCTCCGGGATGCCTTTGCAAATTATGCAGCACTGCGCTATCTGGAAGAAAAACAGCCTGAATTCTTCGAGGAGGAACTGGCAAAGCTCTCGGTAGAGGCACTCAAGTACGAGGAGCGGGCACCCGTTACCGAGGGATATCTTCTAGACCCGGGCTCTACTGAATACAATGCTACCGTGGCAGCTAAGGGTGCGATGGTCCTCTATATGTTGCGGCAATTGATTGGATCGCAAGTCTTCAACGAGTATTTCCGTGAATGGTACAGAAGTCACACAAGTATCCAAGAGGTTAGCACGCAAGATTTTGTAGATTTCATAAACGAGAAAACGGGAGAGGATTATAGCTGGTTTTTTCTGCAGTGGCTTGAG
>CAZSDV010000123.1:0-1318 GCA_964605715.1 uncultured Acidobacteriota bacterium | reverse complement strand
CGGAGTTTCGGGTCAACTACACAGTCTTTAAAATCAGTTCGGGTGGTTTTCGAATTAGGGGCAGTATCGAACAGGATATGGAGTTATTCAAGATGCCTACCGATATCCTTATCGACACTAAAGGAGAATCTGAAGAAAAGAAGCTTTATTTGAGAGGTAGGAGTACACCTTTCAACTTTTTGGTCGCGACTATGCCGCAGCGCTTTGTAGTAGATCCTAAGAGGAAAATCTTGCGCAGCTCGGCGGAGTTAGAAGTAGCCGTCAAGATCGCGTTAGGAGATGACTACCGTGATACTGAGGAGTTTGTTTCAGCAATCCGCGAATATGAGAAAGCAAAGACATTGGATCCTCGAAGTAGTCTGGCTCATTACCGACTTGCTCAGACCTACTTCGAGCAGAACAGTTACACGAATGCAGCTAATAGTTTCAGGGACTCCCTAAACGGCGATTTAAGGCCCCATTGGGTAGAGGCGATGGCACAATTGCACTTAGGGAAGATTTACGACATTCTAGGGGAACGCAACCGCGCCTTAGCGGAGTACCGGAAAGTGCTGAACAGCAAGGTGACTTATCAAGGTGCTGATGAGGAAGCTAAAAGACTTACCGAACAGCCTTACAGTCGACCCAAGAGCTTGATAAATTAACAAGGCAACTTTGCGATTGAGTTTTAGGGTTAGGCGCTGTTTTTTGACACACAAATTGAGCAGAACTTCCTTAGGTAACAGTCGAGCTATTCATGTATATTGTCCTTGTCGGGAGTGTGGGATGAGAATTCTGGTTCCGGGATTTTTTTTGGTGTACCTGTTTTTGTACAGTGGCATCGTTGTCAGAGGAACTGTCGGAATACCCGAACAGCCTATCAGCCTTTCCGCCAAGGGAGAATTCAAGGGAGCGGTCGCAGTGGCCGGATTGAAATGGCAGGATCAGTCTGAGAACGAACTGGGGTTCGAGGTTCTGCGGGCAGGCAATGGCGAAGAGTATAAGGTGGTCGGATTTGTCGGCGCCAATACTGTACGGTATCAAGACAAGATAGGTAGATATATTAGCGGCTCATTCGTCTATAAAGTCAGGGCTTATAATGAGGAAGGGAAAAGCCCAGAATCGAATGCGGCAGCCGTTTGGTTTTGAACTCCAGTACCGCCTTATCAGGGTGCCTCCGGTATGCTTTCAACTAATGACTCCACGCAGGTGGAGGTGGTCTCCATCTGACTTGTACGGTGCTTGTTCTGATCAGGTTCGGCATTTAGTTGTAGTCCCGCAGCTTAGTGAGGACCCTTAATACAGGAGTGATCCTTTAAACTTTGGGTAGTACTCTAAT
>CAZSDV010000122.1:0-2326 GCA_964605715.1 uncultured Acidobacteriota bacterium | reverse complement strand
CCTCGGCACCGTTGGCATCCGGGCATGAAAACACCGGCTTCACGTTCTCGAGCATCGTGACCGTGCCGTTGGGGAGGCTTCCGGGAACTGCGTCCGCCAGGCCGCCAAGGCGCTGGTAAACATTCGATATCTGAATAGCGGGTGGGAAGACGCCGTAGGTATTTGTGCTGTTGGTAAGGGTCGAAGTTTCCCCAGTCAGTGGACTGGGAAGCTCATCAACAAGCGTAAAGGTCAGTGTGGCAAGGACCGTATTGGAGGGAATAGCGGCCGCGTTACCCGCGGCGCTGAAGGACAGTACGAGGTCGATGTAGGGAGTTCCAGAATTAGCTCCAACCAGGATGGTCTTCGCCTCTGCGTTAAAAACGACATCACCTTGCGACTGGGTAGCTACCCAGTCATTGCCGGTTCCATCACCTTTTACACCAGAAACGAAAGTCAACTCCGCAGTGTCATAACCGATTCCCATCGTGAAACCGTTGACAGCGCAATCCGTGGAGCCCAAGACCTGGACATCGACATTCTGGCCAGCTCTGCCAGACACATCTCCCACGGAGAGTTGAACACTTTCACATTGCGCGGAAGCCTTACCGCCGTAAGACAAGAGCGCAAAAAGGCTGATTGCCACGACCAGCTTTCTTGTGAACTTATTTGGCAACACTTGAATTTCCTTTCGGTTTTCGAGCGGGACATACCCACCCTCTATAGCGACCATCAGAACACCCACCAAGGTGAACTTCAGGACACCCAACTATGGTGTCAGTTTTTATTTACGGAGCGATGGCTGTCCTAAGAAAAACAAGAAACCGCCATTCGCTCTCAGCGATATATACCCATCTTTCAATTCCCGGCTCTTTCGCTCCATCGACCCTTGATAGAGATTGCCGAAAAAAATACCCGTTCTTTCACAGCCGGCCCTTCGCTCCATCGACCCTGATGGAGACCGCCGGAAAAACTCGTTAACTATTTAGACTTTGCCCCTAAATTACCTATTTAGAGGATCTCCAAGATTAATCCCCGAAACCCAACTTTTAAAGGATGATCTTCTGAAAAAGAAAAATGAATGAGTACCAATAAAAATTGACTTGCACGGATATGTAGGACAGCTTACGTCCCCCACGAGTTCAGAAAGCCTGGCTGTCTGTTAGGTGACAGTTAGCTTCCAATTTTTAGGGACACGGTTCGTCTATCGTTCAGATATGAAAAACTGGTACTTAAGCGGCAAAATAATAAAGTAATTACTCTACGGGGTCGCGACGCGGTGGATGGTGTAATACGAATCGGTTACTCGTTTGTCGCTATAGCAAATGATCACACAAGTTACGGAAGCATTGCCGAACTCGATCCTGGCTAACCATCAGGCTTCCACCCCGGCAATGTTCAACAGCAAATCAGGAAGCAAGTGAATCGCTTTCCTGTTGCACATAAAACATTTAAAAAACTAAGGTTACGGAAAAAATCTCCACCAATACCGCCACTGAACCAAGCTATATAGAGCAGGTTCAGTTTTTTGCCTTCGGCCCTCCCCACGAATTTGGGGGAAAGATATATATCTTCATTCCTGACAAGTAGTTCAGACAGTCTTCTTTTAGCCAGACTACTGCCAAACCAGGCGCGGATTCCCCCGCAACCTCCTCAGCCCCAGCTGCTCCTGAGCTCAGCTGAAAAACCGGCGACCAGGACTCCCTGTTTTCCATAAACTATTTACCGAAATAAATTTACGGTAAATAAACTGCCCCTAAAAGCGCCGTCTCAGCACTGGGCTAATCCTGGTGATCCGGGCTGCCCCAAAAGCTCCAGGGGATCCGTGAAGGAAAGACAATATCTTTCGGAATCAGGAGTGCCGACCATACCAAATGGATGGCATTTTACCGATTTGGAAAGACAACCGAACTCGAGCAGAGGAACAGTAGGATATTGAACCCAACTCCCTACTTCGGCCAAGCCCAGTTCAGCGACATGGCACTGGGTACAAGCAGACCGCTTCTATTTACTTAACTTATTTATTGAAAAATACTTATATTCATTAATGTCCCTGCTCAGCAGGCTATCCACTGAACAAAATCAGATAAGTTTTAACCGTCAATTATCTTGAATACCAGAGAGGTGCTTTCTACTAGGAAAGCAATAGGGACCCCAGTCCAGACCCAAGCCACGTGACCATCCATCCACAAGCCGATTATTCCTGCTACCCTGAATGTAAAATACCTTAAGTGCCTGCTCTCGGAGAACAGAGGCAACCGTATTCCAGATTATCTTCTTTGAATTTTACAAAGATGATCCTTTAAAAGTTAGGTTCGGGAGATTAGTCTTGAGGATCCCTCTAAAA
>CAZSDV010000121.1:979-2454 GCA_964605715.1 uncultured Acidobacteriota bacterium | reverse complement strand
GCTAACTATTTGGTAGTTTCTATAGCTGGTCTGAACCGGTTGTCTCCAATGAACTTGATAGTTCTCGAAATCCGCTTTAGTAAATACTCCACCGTGTTCATTTGAAAAGGAGACGAATTCATCTGCGAGTTCTCCTTTGTAGAAAATGTCCGGGCCATGTTTTGCAATCCTACGAAGTGTTTGGGCTAGGTCCTTTTGAACGAAAATCTCTCCAGGTTTTGGGGGTTGACCTCCTGGTAGGTAAACTGCGGCACTGGTTGGATATTGTTGGATGGTTTCGAGATTTCTCTCAATGTAGGAAACTTCACGACCTGAGATGGGGAATCCATTTTCTGCATACTCAATGGCGGGTTTTAGGGCTTCTTCCCATGAGATGGTTCCGTAGCGACTGAGGGCAGCATGCCAGCCTGCTATATTTCCTGGTACACAAGATGCTAGAATTCCCCGTTCTTTGTTTTTCTGATCATACATTTCCATACGAGCTTTAGAGGCGATAACATCTCTAAAATCTAGGTTGATAACACTGGGATTAGGTCCTTGGTTCCAATAGACCAACATGTTGCCGACTCCTCCCGGACCTGACATTTCAAATTCGACAACTCCTAGGACTGCAGCCATCGAAACAGCTGCATCTACAGCGTTTCCTCCGTTCATTAATACCTTCATGCCCACCTGGCTGGACAGTTGATGGGCTGTTACTACCATTCCACGACGTCCATAAACTGTCATTTCGTCACCGGTAACGTAAGAAAGAGAGAAGATAGTCAGTAAAAGTCCACACGCGACTCGATGATATGATTTCATTTCCGTTCTCCTGATTTTGTTTGGAAGATACGCTCCACACTGGAAACTCCGATTACTGTGGTTGTCCGGGTCAGGCCTTATGTCGAGATGCCGACTCATCCTAACTGCACAAGTGGGAAGAATCAACATATGATCCCAAATAGGATCTGATAAAAAACGGTCGGGCTGGAGAGTTTTGCGAGGACAAAACTCTTGACTGATGTCGGGGGGTATGGTACGCCTTCACAGCGTTAGACGTAGAGTTGGCCTTTACTTTCATTCGGGTTCACTTCCACTTCTTTTGGAAGAAAGACGGCTTATTTAGAAGCCGGGAGAAACGGATGCAGACAACTTTTTTTGTAGGTCGAGTACTGGGAAAGAGAACCTTTCTTTTATTTGGATTTTTTACGTTTTTATGTGTGGCAGTTATTGGGGCGACCTATGTTACTTCTCGCTATGCCTTGAAAGTATATGTTGAGGATCAGTTATCTCGTATCTCCTGGGATGTTACTTTGCATCAGTCACGTGAAATTCCCAAAGCTCCTAAATTTTTAGAGACGCTGCGCCAACTACCTAGGATAACCCGGGCCGAAAGTCTTGTATTTTTACGTACTCGTCTTCCTGAGGGGTTGAAAACAGAAGCAGGTGGTGCTGCTGTTGTTGTGCCCTGGTATGTTGTCCTTAGTGCTACC
>CAZSDV010000121.1:0-969 GCA_964605715.1 uncultured Acidobacteriota bacterium | reverse complement strand
GCCTATCGAGCTGTGGGTGAGCAGACAACCCTTTCGTTATTTGGCTCTAGAGATGTGGTTCAAGCCAATCTTGCTCGCGTGAGATTGGTCGATGATTTTTCCTTTTTGGGGCGTGTTACACACCAGCATGAGCCTCAGGAGAGTCAGCAACATGGGCATGCCGAAGAGTGGCATTCTTTGTTCACGGTTCCCGTTAATCAAGTTGTGGAGTTAGATCGTGAAGAACTGAACCGCTGGTTGTTGGAAAAAACGGGAAATATCTCTTTTGTGCCTTACGTCGGTGCAGGATTGCATATGCCTTACGATCCTTCACGTTTTGCCCAGTTGGATAGATTATTTCAAGCACACACCCATGAGCATGGAGAGATTGATATTCACGAAGAGTCGGGAGATTATCTCCCCGAGATCAACCATGTGGGGTTGTTAGATAGAGCCCAACTCATTTCAGGATGGGACTTGGAAGGATCTCAAAAGCGGATGGAAAAAGTTTTGGAGGTGATTCGGGAAGCGATCCCTCCTACCTACAACATTCGATTACGCAGTGACACTCTTCTGTTGATCGAAAGAATGTCAGAAATGTCCAAGCTGATTGGAATTGTGACTCTGCTTTTAGCGTTGCCAGTTATTGCTATTGCTTGGGTCTTTGCCGCGAACCTTGTTCATTTTGTAATTTTGACCGAGAGACGCACTATTGGTTTGATGCGCCTTAGGGGGTTGAGAGGATCTCTTTTGAGTCGGGTGTTTCTTTTAACAATTGTAAGTGGTGGTGCCATAGGCGGTTTGTTGGGCTTGGTGGTCGGCATGGTGGTGCCGTTGTTGGTTTATGAAGATGGTAGCTCGTTGATGCGATTGGTAAGTTTGCAAAAACCATTCTTAACCATTCTCTTTCTAATGACTGGTCTAGGTGTGGCGCTGCTGATTGGTATGCGATTAATTAAATTGGTTAGAGGGCTCACTCCCCGGGAATCC
>CAZSDV010000120.1:938-2459 GCA_964605715.1 uncultured Acidobacteriota bacterium | reverse complement strand
AGCCGGTGCATTGGCACCAAATCTAGTAGTAGATGTTAAGTCAATTCCGGAACTTAACGAATTGTCACTCAATGGAAATGGTTTAACAATAGGAGCTGCAGTTCCGTGTTATAAGATTTATAACGATTCTGGTGTTGTGGCGCATTTCCCCGGATTGATTGATTCTTCATCCTTAATTGGAGGGACTCAGATCCAAGGTAGAGCCTCATTAGGTGGCAATTTGTGTAATGCTGCTCCTAGCGGAGATTCAATTCCATCTATGATCGCTTATGGAGGGGTTGCAAATATTACTGGACCAAATGGAGTTCGCCAGGTTCCATTGGAAGAATTCTGCACAGGCCCAAGACGAACTGTTCTTTCTAATGATGAGATCTTAATTTCTATTAGTTTCCCGTCTCCTGAGAAGGGTTCTGGCGCACATTACATGAGGTTCATTCCCCGTAATGAGATGGATATAGCTGTAGTAGGTGTAGGGACATCTGTGGTCTTGGATGGAGACAATATCAAGTCTGCAAGAGTCACTCTCGCTTCAGTTGCACCAACTCCTATTTACGTGGAGTCAATAGGCGAGGCGATTGCAGGAAAGCCCGCTGATGAATCAACAATTGCTGAGGCTGGCCAGATGGCCAAAGAGGCAGCAAAACCGATTACTGATATGCGTGGGACCATTGAATACCGGAAACACTTATGTGATGTGTTAACAAGACGTTCATTGGCCAAATCAATTGAACGCGCAAAGGAGAATAACTAATGCCCCGAAAAACTTATGTTCAAACAACTATCAATGGAGAAGAAGTTGACTTTCTTTGTGAACCTAGGCAAAGTTTGCTTGAGTGTTTGCGTGACGTTATTGGGCTTACGGGCTCAAAAGAAGGCTGTAATGATGGAAACTGCGGTGCTTGTACTGTAGTTTTGGATGGACGAATTGTTACAAGTTGTCTTGTTTTAGGAGTGGAAGTTGAAGGTAAGGAAGTTACTACAATCGAAGGGATTGCATCTCCTGAAGGACTTCATCCCGTACAGCAGGCATTTTTAGAAAATGCAGCATTGCAATGTGGTATCTGCACCCCGGGCTTCCTGATTGCCGCCAAGGCCTTGCTGGAAGAAAATCCTAATCCTACTGAGAATGAGATTAGATTTTGGTTAGCTAATAATTTATGCCGATGTACAGGATATGACAAAATTGTTAGAGCTGTAATGGATGCTGCGAAACGAATGCAGGAGGCGTGAAAATGGTTACCGAAAACTATGAGAGAAACGTTGTTCTTTCAAATAAAGATTATGATGTTATAGGCACTCGTCCTGTTCGACATGATGGTGCAGACAAGGTGACTGGCAGAGCGGTGTACGGTGCGGACTTTGACACTACGGGTCTACTGCATGGCAAAGTCTTGCGGAGCCCTCATGCTCATGCCCGTATTCTTTCGATTGATACCTCTGCTGCTGAGGCCCTACCTGGAGTTTATGCAGTGGTCACGGCTGCAGATTTTCCTGAGATAGAAGGAGGGGCACTGGTTTCAG
>CAZSDV010000120.1:0-928 GCA_964605715.1 uncultured Acidobacteriota bacterium | reverse complement strand
TTTAACAGATGTTGGACTGCTTCGAGATAATGTTTTGGCAAGTCGTAAAGCTTTGTACAAAGGGCATGCTATTGCTGCGGTTGCGGCTACAAGTCCACATATTGCGGAGGAAGCTACCAATCTTATTGAAGTTAAGTATGAGGTTTTGAAGGCTGTAATGACGGCTCCGGAAGGAATGGCTTCGGATGCTCCAATTTTGCTTGATGATTTAGAAACTGAAGAGCTAGGCGAATCACTTCCTGGGTCTACTAATATTGCCCAACACATTCAAAATGTTAAAGGGGATATAGAGAAAGGTTTTGCAGATGCGGATTTGATTATCGAGCGTGAGTTTAATACTGCCACTGTGCACCAAGGTTACATAGAGCCTCATGCGGCTACGGCTTTTTGGAGTAGCGATGGACGTTTGCATATCTGGACTTGCACCCAAGGGTCCTTTGCAGCTCGTGATAGTACTGCAAAAGTTCTAGGAGTTCCTACCTCCGAAGTCCGAGTAACCCCTACGGAAATTGGTGGTGGCTTTGGAGGAAAAATTAACGTTTATTTAGAGCCTGTAGCAGGTTTATTATCCCAAAAAAGTGCGCGACCCGTAAAAATTACAATGAGCAGAGCTGACGTTTTTGAAGGCTCTGGCCCCACTCCTGGCTCCTATGTGAAAATTAAAATGGGCGCTAAGAAAGATGGAACGTTCACCGCAGGGCAAGCATATTTGGCTTACGAAGCTGGGGCGTACCCTGGGTCTGCAATCGCTGCCGGTGCAGCTTGTGTTTTCACGCCATATGATTTGGCAAATATAATGATTGATGGTTATGATGTGGTTGTCAATAAGCCAAAATCGACGGCGTACAGAGCTCCCGGTGGCCCAAATGCTGCGGTTGGTGCTGAACAGGTTGGAGATGAGATTGCGAATAAATTAGGAAATGATCCT
>CAZSDV010000119.1:0-2511 GCA_964605715.1 uncultured Acidobacteriota bacterium | reverse complement strand
ATGTACTGGAATGGCCTGGGCAAGCGGATCGGTTTGAGTTTCCCGAGAGCAAGACCTGGCATGGAGGTGTTGAAGTTGATCCCAAAGATCAATATCTAAATCCTAAAGGTTTATCTGACGCAGGATATAACCCTCCAAGTTTAATTGTAGAGGAATGTCACAAAAGAGGTTTAGAGGCTTTTGTTTCTTTGAGGATGAATGATATCCATGATGGCCAGCATCCTAAGGGAACATTACCAAATCCTGAGCTGCCCTCGTTTAAGAGAATAAATCCGGACTGGCTAGTTGATGATTTGGACTGGTGGTCCGTATTGGATTATTCGCACCCACGAGTTCTGGCTTTAAAGCCTAAGGTAGTAGAAGAATTTTTTGATCGATGGGATTTTGATGGTATTGAACTAGACTGGCTGCGTCACTCACTCTACTTCCACAGAGGAACGGAAAAAGAAAAAGGGAAATATCTTACAGAGTTTATGCAGACTGTGCGAAGCAGTCTGCAGAAAAAAGCGGCTAAACGAGGTAGACCAATTGAGATTGCTGTCCGCATTCCAGAACGAATAGAATGGTGCCATGCTGGAGGTTTTGAGATTGATCAGTGGGTAAAAGAAGACCTAATAGACATGTTAATTTTAGGTCAAGGATTGACAGAGCTGCCAACCTTAAATGAGTTTAGAGCTTTGATGCAAGATCGCCAATTACCAATTTACCCTAGTCTTTATTGTTACGGAAATAGTTATGCAATCAGCCCAGATGAAGTCATTCGGGGCAGTGCGGCTAATTTGTGGAATGACGGTGCAGATGGGCTCTATACTTTTAACTGGTTTCTTTATGGAAAATGGCGAAAACATCTCCTCCATGAAATTGCTGATCCAAAGCGAATGCAGAGAAAGGATAAACACTACACTTTAGTACAGCGCTTTGAGGCAAGTCCTAGGCAACCTGGTGCCGATTTTGTTCGTTACAACACTGCTTCAAAAAATGCTCCCGTTCCACTTAATTTGACCGTTGCTGATGGTCCGAATGTCCTTCACATTCCAGTGGCTGATGACTTCAAACATAGTCGTCCCAAAAGTGCAGAGTTATGGTTGGCCTTAGATTACTCTCAGCCAGGTGATAGGTTGGCCTTTTCTATGAGCGGAACTCCCTTAAACCCGGCAGAAGTGGATCCTGAATCCAGTTGGGTAACATTGGGTCGGGAAATCAGTCCATTACCTGGAAACGGCATGATTGGATTCCCTGCCAATCAATCTTATGACATGCGTTTTCAGGGATTACGGCTTAAGGTTCCTGTCACTTCCCTAAAACCGGGGAGAAATGCACTCTCAATCCAATTGCTCAAAAGGGGTTCTGGATCAGCAAAACCACTGAGACTTAGAAGGGTTGAATTGATTACCCGGGTTTCTTAGGCTGAATTCCTATTGAATGAGAAATCACTAAGAATAAGTACAAAAAGTTGTCTTTTATATGTCGATTTAATTGGTCTGATTTTTTTGTGTGTTTTGAATGATTTAGGCAAGGCTAATTATTACCTAGTTTGTTCTGGATCCTGAAAAAGAACTTCTCCTTGGTTTAGTGTTTTGGGATTTTGTTAGCTTTTTGTTTCTACCCTTGTTGCTCAGTAAATCTTGAATTCTTTGGCATTAGGGAATCCATCCTTGTTATCAATTCAGAAGAAAAGGCCTGAGTAGTGTATCTCCACTCTGGTGAGATATTTCTATGGTAACTCGAAGAAGTATCTTAGGGTCTTTAGCATCAGTACCTCTTGGAAAGTTATTTTCCCAGTCTCCTGTTACCACGGCCGTATCGTCCCCTCACCATAAGATCCGTGTTGGCGCTCTGAATGTTGGCGACTACACTTTTTGGGGAATCTGGGCTGATATTTTATCTAAGAAAGGAGAGTTTGGTGGCGGGCTTTTGGATATGGAAATTAGCCACTGCTGGGATGTAAATCTTCAGAAAGCTCAAACCTTTGCTTCAAAGTATCATTGTGAAGTCGTTGAAAAATACGATGGAATGTTGGGAAAGGTAGATGCCATTGCTTTTGGAGGAGTCTATGAAGTTCCATGGCAGCATCTCCTAGCTAGGCCATATGTCGAAGCAGGTGTTCCAACTTATCTTAGTCGTCCTTTCAGTTATCGAATGCGGGACATAGATTTTATTTTGGATCTGGCAGCTAAACGAAACACTCCCTTAATGGCCACTAGTGTTCAAGAACATTATTATCAGGCTTCCTACCTTCAGAGAAGACTGGATCAGTTGGGTATTATTAAGAGTATTCAAGGGTTTTGTCGTAGTAACGAATATCCCGCCCATTTTCATATCCCATGGTTCATTTTGCGTACAGTCGGCTACGATGTTGATAAGGTATCGTTAATTACTGACAATGCGAGGAAGGCATCCTTTTTGCAGGAAACAATCCTTTTTAAAAAATGGAAAGGGCAACCGCCTTTTCTAGCTTCCCTTCATGGACTTACTGAAAGTCACTATCTTTATGTGAATATTATTGCTGAA
>CAZSDV010000118.1:0-2521 GCA_964605715.1 uncultured Acidobacteriota bacterium | reverse complement strand
TCCACCACAAGGCCATCCATAGATGGGTTAGACATGGCACCCTGGCGATGGGTTGCCCAAGTCTCGATTTCGTAACAAAGGGCATCCGCGTAAGATTGGAGGAATTGCGATGAAAAAACGCCAGAGTTAAAGTTACAGAAACTACACTTCGAAGTGCATATAGGGACCTGGAGGTAGAGACCAAGGTTTTTCATTTTTCGTATCAGCCTTAGCTCAAGGAAGACCGGGGTAAATCCTTAATCTAAAGTCACTCCCATTCCTTTTAATCCGGAATGATTTTAATGTTCAGATCTCGAGATCGAGGACCATCGAACTCGCAAAAGTAAACACCCTGCCACTGGCCAAGCATCAAGCTCCCGCCATCAATAATGAGAGCTTTGGAATTACCGATCAAGGAAGCTTTTAAATGAGAATCGCAATTGCCGTCATCGTGCTTGTAAGTTGAACATTGGGGTGCAAGTTTCTTAAGAAATTGTGCAAAATCAATCTCCAAGGAAGGATCATCGTTTTCGTTGATCATAATGGCGGCGGTAGTATGAGGTACAAAGAGATGACAAATACCGCTGCGTATAGAGGATTTCTTGATGGTTTTTTGGACTAAAGATGTAATGTCTCGGAATTCAACGCGCGATGCCGTCTCCAAATGCACCAGATTTAAACCCAAGGACTGAGCTGCGTTTGCGCTCTCACCCAAATCATTCCCCATCTGTAACTCTCCTTAGCCAGCCCTTTTTTCGCTCCAAAATCTCGTCTAGCTCAGGTGGGCAGCAATTCCTTCTATATCAGCCTGCTTAATAAACATCACAACTCTTCCTGGGCAACAGGAAAGATGCCACAATTAACATCAATGGCAGCTCTCCGTTTCCTAATTTATAGAACAGCAATCCTGCCAACTCAACCTATAAATAAATCCCCATTAGCGGCTGATATTGACTTTCCTGTCAGGCTGATGCAGAAAAACCCGCACCAGGAAGAGTCGTGATCGTGCATAGAATAATGAGTGACCTTAGTTCCACCTAGAACTTAATCAACTGATGATCAGAGGAGGAAATTTTGATACGGTCGTAAATTTGACTTAACAATCCATAGCCCGCATGCCCCAGGAAGTAAATGCCGCTAACCTCGCGTTCCTGAAGATCGTTTTGTGGGAATAGGAAGCGAAGCAACAGCTTTTCATGCTTGGCTAAACTTTCTGAACGTTGAAGCGTTGAACGAGTCAACTTTCCTTGCAGGCGGGTTAACTGATAAGCAATTTTGTCCTTGGAATGATTCAGGGCCTCGAGTAATGTTGGATCAAGCAATTTCACATCCTTGCGGATACACTCAACCGTATCAAGAACTGACTTACGGCTTTCATCAAACCTTTCGCTCCAACCTGGGGCAATTCCTGAGCCAGCAGCGATGCACTTCCCTAGATGCTCGATCCCCTTCCATGCATCTCTCACTTGCAATCCATATTTATCTAGCCATCGCCAGATTCGAGAATCCACGAGGGTAAATCCCGCTCTAGGAAAAATTATGGGTTGAGGACGGCCAAGTTTCTGATAAAGAGCGTTTGCCTGACCTAAGTAGGCCAACTCTGAAGGTCCGGCAACATATGCGAGTGTTGGCAGCAGGTGATCTTGTACTAGCGGTCTCAGTAAAACGTTAGAAGAGAAATCATGAGGGGATCGAGATATCCAATTGACCATATCCGAAAGGCTTATATCCGGAATTCCGTCAACATGAAAGGCTCCGTCCCCTTGACGTACAGCCACCCGACTTCCATTGGAGTTTGCAAAAAGCAGAGTGGATCCTTCTTGCAGATGAACCTGGGCATGATAACCCGCATGGAGAAGAGCCTGGGAACGAGCCTTCAGGGAGTCGAGAATCTGATTTGCCTGACTAGCTGCCTTCTGATACACGTCAGAGGCGAGTTGCTGGATGCTGGCATCAGAAGGATCGATCAACACTACCCCCCAGGGCTCAAAGAGCCTTGCCATAAAAGAGCAAAATGCTTTCCCCCAGCCAGCGCCAGGTTGATAACAATCCCCAAGGTCATCCATCAGCCGATTGACCGATGGACCATCAGGAAGTAATTGACGGACCTGTAAAAGTATTTCCTCAATGGCCGGTGGAATCTGGACTTGGCCTACCGAACATTTTGGTGATGGGCGCTCCCCTGAGGCCCGAAGGTTAATTAACTTATATTGGCTATCAAGCATGTTGCAGGTGCTAACTTCATCTAAGTCATGATCCTCCGTTGCAGCCCAGAAAACAGGAACTGAAGGAATTCCCTCCTCACTCAAATAGGCTGCTAATCGAACCGTGGTCAAGGCTTTGTAGAGCGCAAAACTTGGACCAGAAAATAGACCAACCTGCTGGCCAGTGACAACAGCGAAAGTCCCTGGCTCTGCCAGGCGGTCAATATTTGAAAGAGTGGATTCTCCACAACTAAATTCTTGATTTTGTTTTCGAAGAATGTTGCATAAGGCCTTCTTCCGTTCATCAGGATAATCTAGCTTTTTGGACAAAGCCCAGT
>CAZSDV010000117.1:0-2559 GCA_964605715.1 uncultured Acidobacteriota bacterium | reverse complement strand
ATCATTAATGAGATCTTCGACTTTACTGAAGAACTGGACCTAGATACGGCGTACGGACGGGTCGGAGAAGAGGTGGGAGACATTGAACAGCGCGACTCAGGTGCGCGGGTCTACACCATGGTAACGGAACGCTTGGAAGCACCCTTTGAGTGTTGGTAGTTGACACAGACTCCACTCCTGGTATAATGGGGTCTGTTAACTGCTAAGGAGGGCTTTATGCCTAGTGCTAAGATGGTGTTTTCTGTTGAGGAGCTTCGTAACGCGGTCGATACGCTTGTGCGTAATCAACTGGCTACCGCAAGAGAGTTTAACGACCTGGCTGAGACGGGCGAGCAGGTGTTTGACCCAGACTCAGGGAACCCATACGTTCCTGTAGAGACTACTTCGTTGCAGCGGCACACTGCGAGTATATTTACTCAGCAGGCTGCTCAATCTGAGGCGTTGCTGAAGCGGCTTGATGATGCGTGGGAGATAACTGAGCGATTGGAGGTTTACTGATGACTTCGCGATTGGAGCGTTTTCTAAATGATGAGAAGGACAAAAAGAGCCTTCCCTACCATAACCGTAATCTGAACCTTCCTCCTCTGTCAGAGGTGGATGAGCAGCTTGCGCTTGACATGCCGCAGATAGATGGCCTAATTGGTGTCATAGAGACCCTGTTGGGCTCTCAAAGTGCGCCAGAGGAAGGGCTGTAGCACTAAAACAAAAAGGTCACTAGGTACCGCCCTTACTTCCATTGGGGCCGCACTCGGGAACCTTCCCCCTGCTGGGTAACTGGTAGGGGGTTTTTTCTTATACTATCTTGGTACTTGACAGGGATTACACAACGTGTATACTGGTATCAAGGTCGGGCGTTGCTCGTCCATTATATAATGCTAGGAGGTCTTTATGTTTCGGGTGTACGCCACACTTCCGGTGCCGTCTCCGATTTCCGAGATGGAGGAACTGTTGGTTTCTTCTGAGGAATTCTATCGCGAGGTGGGGGAGCAGGAGCGTTACGAGGTTGATACTCAGTCGCCTGAGCGCGCTTGTGTAGAGATTGATATGTGATAACATAGGCCCCCGTAGGGGGGCCTACTTTGCGCCCTTAGCCACGGAGGAAAAGAATGATTAGTCGTATTGAACAGTTAATTAAGAAGACTGAGGAAAGCTCAGTTTCTTCAGAAGAATTTATGGAGGCTATTGGCCTTCTCAATAAACACGGGCACTACCTTGCTTGGGCTCCCAAGTACAGTGAGCCAGGGTATTCAGTTCCCGATGGCAATAGTGTGTTCTTTGCTGATTGGAACGATCCAATTTTAGAGAAGTTTGGAGAACTTGCGGAACTCCTAGAGCACGCAATTGAGTGGCATGACGAGTGGACCACCTGTGACGAGTGTGGTGGTGCTTACCGCAAGAGCCCCGATAGCCATGGGTGGAAGATGTATGGGGTCTACGTTGAGGGACAAGAGTCCTGTGGTGACTGCATCCTCAACGACCCTGCCGCATACCTGTATGCCATTGAGGGCAAGTCGGGGTATGCAATTACAATTGATGGTGTCGATCCCGCAGAGCATGGGTACGCAATTGTCAATTCTGAGCCTTTTGAGTACGGGGTTCATGGTGGACAAGACGCAAGCCCAGAAGCAATTTTTGATACTCTTGGGAAATATGACGTGCGGAAAACTGCGGTGTTTCTCATTAATGACGCTTCTCAGTTTTCTCTTAGTTTCTCTCTTTACGTAAGAGAGGGTTGGGAAGATGCTGCACGCGAGGCGCTACGTAAGGGTAAGACCACGTGTGACGTGGACCCTCGGGTAGCTATGGAGCAGGGCCTTAAGGCGGCAGTGGAGGCCACTAAGGCGGGCTCGGTGTCGTAGCCTGCGTGTGCGGGCGCATGTAAGATAGTTTCGTGGTGTTGTTTTGTGCGTTGTCCTCCGGCAGGGGAGATATGGGGGTTTGGCTAATAACCAGATTCCTGTGTTTCCCCTGTTTTTTAAGGGTCTTACGAGATTCTTTTTTCGGTACTTGACTAAGACTCCACAACCTGTAAACTGGTATCAGACTTAAACGAGGGATTCCCCTCACAGACTGGAGGTTATAGAATGCATGGATTAGATTTCAACACGGACGGCATTGCGCGGTTCGCTTACTCGGGCATCCATAAGCCCTGGCATCATGAGGGAGTTTCCATCCCTGAGGACGCTGGCGTAGAGGTTGCGGTTGAGGCTGCTGGTATGAACTACCAGATTGAGAAAGCGCCGTTGTTTGCTAAGGTAGACGGAGAGTTTATTTCTGTTCCTTCAATTAGTTTACGTACAGCTTTATGACTAAATAAACCAACTGAATCAAATCCAACTGTAGATTTTGCCATTACTCTACGCTAAATGTGCTGCTCGCATCTAAAAATACTTGGTTGGCGTCATAATCCTTTACCTTTAAATCAAAAACATAAGTATGACCGGCGGGTAAAGCTTCTAATCGGAAACCAAAATACATTCCGCTTGAATCACTAGATACTAAGGTTCCAGATTTATTCTCATTAAAAGGAATGACCACATCTCCAGACACTGCATTTCT
>CAZSDV010000116.1:0-2567 GCA_964605715.1 uncultured Acidobacteriota bacterium | reverse complement strand
GTCCCCATTTTAGCTGTGGCTTTGACTATGAGCGCATTTCTTTTTCTCATGCAAGAATACCTTCTACCCTATGCTAATCAGCGCCAGGACAATTTGAGAGATATCATCAAGGGCCACCCCGTTCAGACTTACTATCAGTTGGGGCACAATTGGATCTTTGGCGAAGAGAACTGGCTTTACAACTACAACTATTTTGATCCAGCCAATGATGTGTTCGCTGACATAACCGTCTATCAGCTCAATATCGGCGAAAACCAGCTTTGGCGTCACCTTTACGCTAGAAGAGCCGCGTGGGACAGCACCACGAATCGTTGGCAATTGCAAAACGGCTGGGAGCGAACCTTTCAGAACAGCAGTGTCCAGTTCGAGACTTTCGAGGAACGATACTCCACGGCCATTGCAGAACCCTCTTATTTTGAAAAGGAAGTCAAAGAATCCAGTAAAATGACCTATGTCGAACTGAAAGATTACATAGGGGCACTACAACAGGGTGGGTTTGAAGTGGACCATTTGAAAACTGAGCTTTACAGAAAAATTTCCTTTCCGATCGTCACTTTCATCATGGCCATTTTAGGGATTCCTTTCGCATTTTCCATCGGGAGAAAAGGAGCACTTTACGGAATCGCTACCGCTGTCCTCATCGGCATCGCTTACTGGGGTACATTTGGACTCTTTTCTCTCCTGGGTTCAAATGGGATGCTGTCCCCCATGCTAGCCGCATGGGGACCCAATATACTCTTTGGTGCAGGCGGCGCACTCTTGCTATCAACTGTTAGAACTTGACACATACGTCCCATCCGGTGAGGTAGGCATATCCATGTTTTCAAATCTGCAGCGGACACTAAGAGCTGTCAAGATTGGAAGTCGTCTGGTACATAAGAAAGGACTCCCAGTCAGTCTTATTTTTTTCGTCACCTCACGCTGCAATCTTCTCTGTACTCACTGCTTTTACTGGGAGGAGTTAAACAAGAGAAAGAACGAGTTGACGTTGGAAGAAATCCGGAAAGTTTCCCAGAGTCTTCCCAATCTCTTGACCGTGTCCTTGACTGGAGGAGAGCCTTTTTTACGGCCAGATCTTCCAGATATTGCCGAGATATTTGAGAAAAACTCTCACGTAAGCAATATTCAGATTCCTTCAAACGGCCTGCTGGTCGAGAAAACTCTCACCAGTGTTGAGCAAATTATGCAGAAGGTGCGGTATGCACGTGTCTCTACGGGAGTCTCGCTTGATGGACCTAAGGAAATTCACAATCAGATCCGGCAAAACCCGTCCAGTTTTGACCTAGCCCTAGAGACGCTCAAAGAATTGAAAAAACTGAAAGTTTACTTCCACAATCTTTCCGTTGGAATCGCACTGACCGTGTCCTCAGCAAATCAGCACCAGTTGAATGAGTTTTACCGTTTCATTGAAGAAAAGCTTCAACCCGATGCTTTAACCATTACATTAGTCCGTGGAGATCCGATTGACCCTTCTCTAAAAAAGGTCGATCTAGATATCTATCAAAATTTTTCACGTCGTGTCATCCATTACCGTGAGAAACACCGTCTCACGGATACATGGAAGGACCGGTTAGTCATTGCTAAGGAGAGAGAAACCTATGATTTGATTCGGGAAGCCGCTGGAACCACAAGCCGAATCTCTCCCTGTTACGGCGGGCAATTAATAGGAGTCCTCAGCGAAATTGGTGATGTTTCCGTTTGTGAGACTCTTGACAAAAAAATGGGGAATATAAGAAATTTCGGATGTAACTTTGCCAGCCTCTGGAAAGGACACCTAGCCGAGAAGGGTCGCTTGTTTCAAAAGAAACTCCGGTGCCAATGCACCTACGAGTGCGCCATGAGCGTCAACACACTGTTCAATCCCGCCCGGGCCTTCAAGATATTTTGCCATGCCCTCCGTGGTGGCAACACAATAGAAGATCCCTAGACTATTCAGCGGAAATTTGGTCGTGGCAAAAATGCCACAACTAAGGCCAATTCAGCCCACAACATCTCCAGGAAAAGAAAAGCACAGCTTTTAATCGCAAAAACCATACCTTTTTGCCTTGCACAATAAACAAGAAAGCCCATATTTACAACGGGGAACATCCCCAACAACAACGCACTGAGGACCCAAAACACGGTCTCTGTAATGACCAAAACCAACGACAGCATGACTAGGCCAGGCAACAGGATAGCCAGTACTCGATGAATTCGATGTGCCTTGAAGACAAACCAACCCTGCTCCAAGCTAAACTTGATAGTACTTAAATCACTGATTCTCCGCCAATCCTCTCTTGCCACGGACCCTAAAGTATAGTGCTTGAGATGTCTTCCCTTGACCCGGCGATCGATCACAAAATGCTTTCCCTGCGACCCCAGCTGAATTCCGAGACGAAAATCTTCCGCTGTAGCAGCGAGGGAATCAAAACCACCTGCTTTTATCAGGATCTCCTTCTTTACACAAAAAATAGGCGTATGCAGATACGGGCTCAAGGTTTCGGTAATCTGATAAATAAAGCAGACATATAGATTCTTGAAATTTGTAAGAAAATCATCCCAAGGAACAGTCTCAGCGTAAGAGCCTA
>CAZSDV010000115.1:1408-2625 GCA_964605715.1 uncultured Acidobacteriota bacterium | reverse complement strand
CCCAGGAGTCAAAAGATGCTACGGTAACCGTCTTGATCATCTCCGAGAAAACGGGCAAACCTCTTCGCAACGCACGGCTTACGCTCCGTTTCGGAAGAGCCGGCAAGAAAATTCGGAAGGGACTGCGTCGAAGCTCTTGGAGCGCAAAAACTAATTCCAGGGGCACCTACCGATTCACCTACGTTCCTAAGGGAAGAATAGTCCTATTTGTCACGGCCGAAAACCACCAGTCAGCCGGCAAGGAATTTGAAGTCTACGAAGACAATGCCACTATCGAAATAAAACTAAAAAAACCCCAGCCACTTCTCTAGCCCGCTCATTTCTTGTGTTCTTCGCCTGCTCTAAGTTGGTGCAAATAGCTAGATGTCCATGTAGGAGATAGCATTACCCAAGTAACGCTCCCCGTTATCCACAAGGTTATCAACAGAACTGTTGAGAACTGCACTTGATATCTCTCGGAAGTCCGCGATTCTCTTTGAGTGTAAGTAACCAGAACCAGTCAATATTGTAGGGTGAACAAGGGAAAAACGTGAGACGAGGGGGTACTTTGATAAAGGCTAGGTTTTGCTTAATGCGAAACCTTCTCACCTTTCAAGTTCTCTCCGAGCCAGTGGAGGTAATTTGCCAAGCCTTCAACAATCGGAAGACAGACAATTTCGGGCGTGGTGTAGCTGTGGAGACGGCAAATTTCCAACTGCAATTCCTCGAACAGGCAACGAGAAGTCTTAATTACCATCATGCACTCTTGCTCATCAACAATCTTTCCTTCCCAGCGATAGATAGATAGGACAGGACTGGTTATATTAACGCACGCAGCCAGTTTCTTTTCTACTAAAGCACGGGCAATTTTTCTGCACTCCTCAGAGCCCGAACCCATCACCAGAACCACCACTTTATCCGTCACAAATCCCCTCCACCGCAACTCTAATTCCTAAAAATTCACCATAAATCCTGTGTAAAGATACAATGACCCAATGGCGCCAAGCAATGCGATTCACATCAGTGCCTCAAGTGGACATGACACCCTTACTAATATTTTTATACCTAAAACGCCTGGAGCATCTAATCCGCCATCGGAAACTTTCTGTCCTCCACAAACGCTGGCTTTATGTTAACGTCATGTGCGCCACTCGCTGTTTGTAAGGGCAGTTTAAGCCAAAACCACATGGATTCGTAAAAAGATAAAGGGCATTAATCGTGCAGATAGGCGTAAAATG
>CAZSDV010000115.1:0-1398 GCA_964605715.1 uncultured Acidobacteriota bacterium | reverse complement strand
CTGTTCCACATAGCGCAAACCAGGAAGCTATGCTGACGTTGCCGCAACCCCCGTTCTTAAAGGGACCTAGATTAATTGACGGAGCCGAACAAAAGTTTCATATTTAATGATTAAATAGATGGTGACCGGTGAATTACTGAGATGAAACTCAAGTTCAAAAAGAAGCCCCGCTACAAAAAAATATTGATCGTTCTGGGAATTATACTTTCCTTGGTAGCTGGAAGTGTAATTTTTAGCAAAGGTGGGCTGCGTTCCTTACTTGAAGCCCGGAGAAAAAATCGGGAAATCAAACAGGAAATTGAAAAGCTAGGAGAGGAAAATCACCAATTGGAGGATGAAATTCAGGATTTGCGGGGCAACCCGGTAGCCATCGAAAGGCTCGCAAGAGAGCAGATGCGCATGGCCAAGCCTAACGAAATCATCCTGGCCATACCGGATGGGCAAGGCCAAGATACTAACAATCTTACTCCTATCCGAGAAGGAGCTGGTGCACACCAGCCGAAGCATCGATAAGGGAAAAGGATTAAGAATCGGAGTGGATTTATGCCAACAGAAACCCTGACAAAGATCAAAACTAAAAAGTGGCAGGTCCTGGCAAGAAAATCTCTAAAAGGGAATTCACTGACTCACAAAGAATCCCTGATGGTCCTCGGAGTGAAAAATGAAGAATTACTAGACCTGGTAGCGGCCGCCTACGAGGTACGCCACCATCACCATGGTCGCCAGATTAAACTCAATCTTCTAATAAATGCAAAAAGTGGCCTATGCCCCGAAGATTGTGCTTATTGCTCCCAGTCAATCAAAGCAGACTCGAAAATTAACCGCTATAAACTCCTCCCTAATCAAACGGTTATTGAAGGAGCACGTCGTGCGGTGGAACTTCAAGCTCACACCTATTGCATAGTGATGAGTGGGCGAAGCCCCACAGAAAAGGAATTGGATGAGGTCGTAAGTACCGTTCGAGAAATTAAACGAAACCACTCACTCAAAATTTGTGCCTGCTTAGGCCTACTCTCGGAAACTCAGGCGGTCCGTCTCCACAAGGCTGGAGTTGACCGTGTAAATCATAACGTTAATACCAGTGAAAACTTCCACCCTGAAATCTGTTCCACACACACCTACCAGGATCGAATCCAGACAATCGAGGCGGTAAAAAAGGCGAACCTCTCTCCTTGTTGTGGGGGTATCTTTGGCATGGGAGAAACAGACGGGGATATTATAGAATTAGCCCAAGCACTGCGTAAACTTGATGTCGATTCTATTCCGCTCAACTTTCTCATACCAATTCCAGGCACTTCAATCAAGTGTCCGAATAGTCTCACGCCATCCAAATGCCTTGCGATCTTGTGTCTGTTCCGCTTCCTGAACCCATCCAAGGAAATACGCATTGCGGGGGGG
>CAZSDV010000114.1:0-2722 GCA_964605715.1 uncultured Acidobacteriota bacterium | reverse complement strand
GCATTCATCCGTGAAAGCTATCGTCAATACTGCCGGCGTGTTGACCTACAAACGGAGCGGCCGTGATGAGAATGAGAAGAAGAGACTGGCTCGCGATGAGCTAAACCAACCTATCAGTGAATGGGGTCGCGCCGCTTAGGGTTCTTCGCCATCCAGTCATCGAAGGTATCCACCCCGTCTTTCGCTTTTACCACTGGAAGACTAGCTCTGCTCGCTGCATCAAGCCCGAACAGGGCACTGTACTGGCGCTGCTGGGTTTCTCGCTTGTGGACCGCTCCTATCAGCGGGTGAATGTATTTTTTCCCATCAGAAGTAGTCAACATCACCCCATCCTCCCGGATTCTTCGCCCCCACTCCTCTAAACCTGCCTCACCCTGGCAATAATGGGCAAAGTGGAATTCACTATTCGTTGTTTTAGATCTGATGCGCTTTAACCGCCCCCACTCTTCCCTACCCAACGTCTTCCGGATATGAGTTCTCAGAAAGCGCGGCCAGGATGGGGGACGCATGAAGGATCTCGGAAACGGAGGGCGACCATCATCCATATCACGCAAGCTCCCGGTCCTTCATCCATGCTTCTACCTCATCTCTCAGCCAACGAACGGACTTGCTGCTAACCTGTCTTCATTTCGGAAACTCAAGGCGTTTCTTCTCGAGTCTCCACAGGGTGGAACGGCTGAGGCCGATCATCGAGCAAACCTCATGTTCTCGAAGAAATTTCATGTCATTCTCCTTAAGCCTTCGCAACTTCGACGTAGGTCGTCGACAGCTCCACCGGTTTGACCAGTTCAGGCTTCTCGACCTCCAGGACTTTGGCGAGTTTTCTCAAATGCACCTCATAGGGCCGACCCGTCCGGCCGTTTTCGATCTTCGAGATCTCGGCCACAGGTACGCCACTGAGATAAGAAAGCTGGACTTGAGTTAACTCCCGCTTGAGCCTCTCTGCTTTAAGCTTTGGGATTTGCATCTGTTTAAACCTCCTTGATGTTCGCGTATTCTCAACTTTATACTGGCGGAAATATTGTTACAGAGTGGCCAAAATGGATCATGCAAAATTCATCCGAAGAGTCAAAGAAAGCCCCACCCCCGCGTACGTCCAGCCACATTTAGAGGCTGCGGCGAAGCAATGGATCGAGGTGCATGGGAAGGGGGTTTACGCCAATCAAGTTAATGATGCCGTCCGTTGGGCCAAGGAGCACGCGGATCAGGTCAAGACAGCGCAGGTAGCGAAGACCTTCAAATTAACGCCGACCCCCGACGACCTAATCCGACAGGAACACCTCCTCGAAATTTTCACCCCCAGAGTACACAGGGCAAGGGAGTTGCTGTTTGGAGATAGTTCTGCCCCGTTTTCGTCACAGGAGTATCCGGAACTGGCCAGGCGGCACATGGTGGAAGCCTGGATCAAGGATATTGCCAGCGAGGAAGACCCTCACAGGGACCCTTTATTCGGTGGCTGCGCATGTGGGAATTTAGGGGTGTTTCTCTCTAAACGCCGCAAGCTGATGCTACGGATTAGATACCTTGAATATCAAAGCGCTTCCCCAAAGGGGAAGATTACAGTGAAGAGAGTGCCGGTGGTCATGGGAGGATTGGGGAGCGGAGACCTTTCCTACCTCGAAAAGCAGTCAAAGGATTTGGCAAAAGCTACTGGTTTCTCTGAGTCGGCACTGGTGTCGTGGATTTTGGCCGATATCCAGCCGACACTGGATCCCGTTGTACTTGAGATTTGGCGGCATGGGCCTACACCAATACCCGGAATACCCAAGGTTCGTATAGGCCCTTTCCCTGAGGCGCCCCAGCGATACTGGGCTAAGGTTCAGGTCAATTCCTTTCACTTCACTGGCGCGCAATGGGCAGGACTTCGGAGCCAACTGCGCCAGCACCTTGGGATCACAAAATCCAAACCACTCAGTGAACAGGACCAGAGACTACTAAAGATAGTTGACAGCTTGGGGGGTATTCCTAAGTACGGCGAAAAGGGCCGCTTCTGGCAGCGCATCTTCCAAGAAAACCGCGAGACCTTTCCTAAATGGCAGAGCTCCAATGGTCCCCGGAAAATGTACGGGAGTATCGCAGAGCGGCTAAAGAGGGGAAAACTAGGACCCGTGAAGGAGGCTGTGGCTAAGGCCAAAGAGGACATCGAGAAGTTTAAACGGCTTGACGCCAAGTGGGGAATACGTGGTTTTGGCCAATAAATACTGTCCTTAGAGCCGTTTTCTAATAGGTAGGAGAGACAGCCTATCGATTTGGTGGGCTAGAAGGGACTCCTGGCAGCCCAGCGAGGATGCCTCAGTTGATTAGAGTAGGCTTGCTCTTTTTGATCGCCAAGATTTTGGGCCACACTTCCAACCAGTCTTGCCAGCTAATCCAGCCTTTGTCCTTGTAGACAAGGTCTGGGCGGTCAGGGGTATCGTCGGGTTTTTCCCCTAGCTCGGGCATGTCGCCTCGGCAGTATGCTTCCCAGAGTTTCCGACACTTCAGCTCCTCATCCTCATAACGCGTCATTTAATTGCTCCGCTACCGCATCTTCACAACTTTGGCTGGCTCACCTGTGGCGATTTGTTCGAGCTTCGGGCCGGCCGCAAGACCCTCCACCGGAATCGTCGTACCCGTCACGTAGCTGGAAGGATCCGTGGCCAGGTAGATTACTGTTCCTTGAGTTCTTTGAGGTAAATGTTCTTGAACCATAACGGGGAGCCGTGATGTTGCAGGATGATCG
>CAZSDV010000113.1:0-2857 GCA_964605715.1 uncultured Acidobacteriota bacterium | reverse complement strand
CCTCCTTTCTCGCCGATCCGTGGGAATTTAACGCGAATGGGGTGTAATTAAAATTATTGTTCGCAGTAAATTTTCGTGCGCAGCCAATGAAGACCCGAAAAAGTATAGTCCGCAATGGCATCTGAATCAGGCGTTGCTCCACTAGAAGATCCTCCACATCGGTTTATCCAGGCAGTTTTAAATCCAAGTGTTTTTGCGGGCGCAATGTCATGGAAACGACTTTGGGCGATATGTAAAATTCGCTCAGCCGGAACCCCCGTATCATTCAAAAGGGCTTCGAAATGAAGTGGCGCGGGTTTATATGACTTCAAAGATTCGGCAGTCAAAATCCCGGAAAACTTCACCGGTAGCTTACATTTGGTAGATGCGAAAAGATCCGCGTCAACATTGGAAAGAATGTACAAGGGAAAATCCTTAGCAAGAGCCTGGAGGGTCTCCACCGTATCTTCAAAAACTGGCCAATCCTTAACCGAATTCGCAAACTGTAAACAAGCAGTTTCAGACACCGGCCATCCCCACAACGCAGAAATCTGCGCAAAAACCCGCTGCAAGATTTCGCGGTAGGAGATGAATTTCCCAGAGTTGGTCTCCTGCTCCAGCCTTAGTTCCGCTTGAGAGTATGCCACCAACACTGCCTCCTTTGAAGGCTCCAACTGCCCCGGCTTAAACCCAAATTTTTGAACCGCCTTCCAAATTCCGGTCTCCCAATCCACCAAGGTTCCGTAACAGTCAAAACTGAGGAGGTCGAAGGAATCGCAAGCAAGGGTCATGAAAGTCCAAAAAGAATGGGGAATGCACCTCTAGTATAGAATGCTTCAGTTATTCTGCCCCTCTAAACGGATCCGAAGACTTGCTACTTAGTCTTGTCGTCCTAGGCATGAAAAATCCCGCGAAAAATCCTTCAAATTCAAAGGAGCCAGAAGTCCATTAGATATAACTCGCAAGTTGCTTCTCATGAATACTAGACGTCATGATATGGATGCCTTGCGCGGCTTCGCAATGTTGCTCGGCATCGTTCTTCATGCCTCTATTTCATTCATACCCGACTTTCCATGGCTCGTTAAAGACAATCAACAAAGCGGTGGACTTTACTTGCTATTTGCAGCAATCCACGGATTCAGAATGCCGCTATTCTTCCTTTTGAGTGGATTTTTCGCATCAATGATGCTGAGTAAAAAGGGGCTCTGGTTTTATGCTCGCCATCGCGCTAAAAGAATTCTCCTCCCTCTGGCTATTTTCCCACTCATCATTGGACCCATCATTGACTATCAATACGCGAATATCTATACCCAAAATACATTTGCACAAAATGAAAACTTGAATCAGAATCAAGAGGCGGAAAAAAAATTAGACCGTGACGAAATCTTATCCGCCGAGAACGTTGGTGATCTAAATTTATTCGTTGAGGCCGCAATTCGCGCTAACGATTTCGAGTCACTGAAGATTCTGGTTGACAAAGGGGCAAACGTAAATGCTCTTAACAATATTGACGTTGCGCCCCTTCATTGGGCTGCCGGATTTAACGACACCGAAGCCATCTTATTCCTTGTGGAGTCTGGAGCCGATGTAAATATCCGAGATGGCAAGAAAAGTACCCCTTTGCTCTGGGCCTCTTTTTTCGGGAAGACAAAAGCCTTGCAAACATTACTAGATCTTGGCGCAGACGCCACCTTGGGGAACGATGACGGCACATCACCAATTGACGTTGTTAGTGGAGACCTGAAAATATTGTCAGGCTTGTCAATCACGCTCGCAGGCCTCTTGGCGATACCTGTTGATGGCGCGAACCTGGAGAAATCGCTTAAGGACAACCAGGAAATTTTAATCAATGAAGGGGAAGTAGCTTCTCAAACGGTAGATGGGAAATATCAGGGCAATGTGATTGAGCGAAGTCTGCCATCCTTGCATCATCTTTGGTTCTTGTGGTATTTGTTCTTGCTAATCACACTCTATGGATGTCTTTCACCTTTGTTAAAAATCATTCCGCAATGGAGTATGCTAAAAATATTAATCAACTCTCCCCTTCGCTATCTTTGGCTAATCCCAATAATTTGGATTTTCCAATCACAGTGGGACAATTGGTCATTTGGCCCCGCCACTGCCGTGTCTTGGTTGCCTTCTTTCAGCCTCTTGGGATATTACGGAGCCTTCTTTTTCTTTGGGGCACTGTCTTTCTCCTTCGAAGGCGGCAAACATCAAGTCGGAAGATATTGGGCAATAACTCTGCCTTTAGCGCTGTTCATCATTTTCCCCCTGGGGCTTAGCGGATTAGAGTCAGGAAACGAACAGGGAAAATTAGTCTCATTTTATATTGCCACCTATACCTGTCTCATGTGTTTCGGATTAATTGGTTCCTTTAAAAGGTTATTTTCCACTCAATCAAAATGGGTGCGATATCTGGCTGATTCCTCCTATTGGCTATACATCGCTCATTTGCCACTTATTTACATTTTGCAAAACCAGATGAGAGGTTTGGAAATGCCAGCTTTAGCGAAACTAACAAGCATGTGCTTCATTGCTTTCTTGGTATTGCTCTTAAGTTACCGCTTATTCGTCCGGTACACCATTATTGGCCATCTCTTGAACGGAAAAAGGAGTATGGGTTGAAGATAAATAGTAAATCTACTTTCCAATCACCCTTACAGTGGTTCTACCTCACCCTAATTGAACGTTGGGCTCAGCAATTCAGACCGAAGCCACTTTTGTCACTACCGAATTTTTCTCTTGTCTTTGCGTAAAAAGAAGGACATCCAAGATTGGGGAGATGGTTTTTTAGTTTCGAGCCAACGCATGAGATCCTTCCTAACATCCTGAACTGATAAATAGCGGGATTCTGGATTTTGGTGTACTGCTTTTT
>CAZSDV010000112.1:0-3008 GCA_964605715.1 uncultured Acidobacteriota bacterium | reverse complement strand
CGACTATTGTGATAGGGCGGTCGTCTTGCTGGACGGCGAAAATGTATTTACCGGCACTCCAAGGGTGCTCTTCAATGACACCGAACTCTTGTCGAAGACTCATCTACGTGCCCCCCAAGCTGTAAGGTTAGCACGAGCCATGCGTCAAAAGAAATCCGACTTTCCGCTACTTTTGAACGTGGAGGAATGGGCAACCACATTTATTGATGGTCATACGTCAAGCGGAGAGGCATACCTATGAGTGATCAGGAACTAAGCGAACGTTTCTATCAGAATGTAGATACCTTCATCCAGGTTTTGGGCGCGGAGCAGGCCAGCAAAACAGATATATTTTTCCGGATTTCACGCGCCGCCATAGGCACAAACGTCGATTACAGTGAAACCCAACGCATTCTGGCAGATATTACAGGTTTTCACACATGGTACGATGCTTGGGCAAAGAGCGCAGAACGGTTTTTGGCACTAGCTCAAGAAGCGGAACGGCGAAATCAGACCATCACCGCGGGGGAGAATTTCCTTCGGGCCGCCCTACTGTATCACTTCGCTCAGCTTTTTACCCGGCCAGAAGACCATCGTAGGTCGGAAGGCCAAGAAAAGCGCGTCGCATATTATCGCAAAGCCTGCCCATACCTTCTCCCGTCTGTAGAACAGGTATGGGTAGATTTTGGAGACCGGCGGTTGCCGGGTTATTTTCGCCCAGCAATCGGCGTGGAGAATCCCCCAGTAGTCTTGATGATGCCTGGAGCCAACTCGGTGAAAGAAGAACTGCATCATTGGGCCTTGGAATTCAACCAGCGCGGCTTGGCAACTCTGGCCTTCGATGGCCCCGGGCAGGGAGAGGTTTCCGTCCGTAACGGAGGAATCCCGATGCGGCTAGAGACATACCATCAGGCGGTTACAGCCATTATAGATTACCTAGCAACCCGGGAAGACGTTGACAATGCCAGGATTGTTGCTTGGGGACAGAGTACCGGTGGTCAGTTGGCTATTCGGGCTGCTGCTCACGATAAGCGTATTCATGGAGTAGTCTCTCTGGGTGGAAGCTATGATTATCGACTGGAGATCACGCCAACTACGCCTGCTGATGTGTGGGAAGAAGCACGCGATCTATATGGTTTCGATACATTTGCTCAGGCCAAGGATTATGTGCTCGAAAAAGGTTCGCTAGAAAGCATCGCCGAGAAAGTGACCTGCCCTCTGCTACTAATTCATGGCGAATTGGACAACATCGTAGCGCTCGAGGAGATGCAGCTCATACAACAGGAAACCGAGGGCAAAACGGACTTATTAGCTTACAAAAACGGAAATCATTCGGTCTGTAATTACAACCTGGAGATGCGCGCTGCAATGGCTGATTGGGTAATGGATCTTGTGCGAAGATGAATAATCATTAAGGAGGTGACTTATGTAACTTCGGTTTGATATTTGTAGAAATTCTCCAGTTAGTAAATGTTTAATGGTAATCCAAATTATTATAAAGGAGGCATGTGATGGAAACAAGAAAATATTCTTTGGCCTGGAATCCTAATCCACCCCTGACCGTTGGGCAGTTGGTGTCGGTAGCCGTAGGGGCTGGCGTTTATGTAATTCTTTCCTGGGTGGGAGTGATCGCTCTTCCAACCGGATTCTTCAGCGTTTCAGCATTGTTCGTAGCGATTGGTTTCGGAATTCCCTTTGCCCTGTGGTTTGGCGGCTGGGGATTCGTCATCGGGTTCCTAGGTGGATTCCTAGGTTCCGGGCTACTGGCAGGCACGCCGCTGTTGGTGGCAATCCCATTTGGATTTGTCGATTTCTTGCAATTCGGCATCCCACTGATCTGCTATCGGACGCTGGCTCATAGTTTTGGGGTTGACCCATTGGGGCGAGATGTTTACACCCGGAAAGGTTTCACGTTCTTCCTGTTGACCACGGTCATCCCCAACAACTTGCTTGGGGCATTGTTAGGAGTGGGACTTCTCATCTGGGGCGGTTTGATTCCCTCTGATGCCTTTTTGCCCAGTGTAGGGGCTTGGTGGCTGGGTAACATGATTGTCACAGTAGTTATTGCGCCAATTCTGATGCGCAGCCTGTCTGGGACGGTCGAGCGCTTGGGATTGACTGTGAATGGATTGATTACATAACACCTTCCACCTTTAGACTGCGTATATTGCACCTGAGATCCGATCTCAAGTGCAATTTTTTGTTACTGATGCGGTAAGCCGTTGACTAGGCGCCAGGCAGCAGCCGAAGGGAGGCCAAGGAATTAAGGAAAGTCGCCGAGCCCTAGATAAGAAAGCCTGTAGGAGCGGGACTTCCTTTTTGAACAAACCTTGCTTGGGACATTGGGGGCTTAGCAAACCTTGTGGAAAGAAAAATGCTACTCAGCGCGTCGTCGGAAGCAGCAGAGACTGAAAAGAGCGCGATAACTTTCATCAAACCACACCCATAATTCTACAACTTGATTTATCGGTCAGGCGGTCCCGACAGGGGTCGATACCATGTGCAGCTACACGGAATAATTCCATAAAGGTGGCAGATAGACCTAGTGCTGCCATACGCATATGCGGGATAGAAGTCCTTATCCCCCTAGCCTACTCGTCAGGGTGACAGAGGACCACAAGTGACACTGAGCCGCTTCAAATAGGAGCGGGCTTTTCTATTTGCACACACGATGCTTGCTGACCTGCTGGGAGCGGGTGTATAGTGATCTTAAGGATACTAGGCCTGAATAAGTCCAGCAATGACTGTATCAATCAATATCTCTTCGAATGACCAAGAAAGGAAATAATTGCTCAAACACCACCACGGAACCATATTGACTGACAATGCTAATCTGCATAAGCCCCGAAGATTGCTGCTGCAATACAACTTCGAGGGGCATATTCCCCACAGGCGCCCTGAAATTTCAGAGGAGAATTAGCCAGGACAGACACGGCCAAATCCAACTGTGGAGAATAGCGGAGCAATGATGAATAACCTCCACCTCCCCCTGGGTGACCATAAGCATTCACCTCAATAGACCCTGGTAG
>CAZSDV010000111.1:0-3123 GCA_964605715.1 uncultured Acidobacteriota bacterium | reverse complement strand
GGCGGCCATCACCGCCCTCATCCTTCGTCATGGCAATCAGACGTTCCTTTGTACTATCGTCCATAGGTTTGAAATCCCGACCGATATTCAAACTCTGATCGAGGTCTTTCATCGATTTGATGCCTACGCAAAGCGTCGAGACTGGCAAACTGAGTGCATAACGGATACACTCCTCTGCCGTTACCTTAGTCTTGCTTGGAATGCTTGCAAGATGACCACCCTTGTCCCAATCAGGGGTGCCTCCTAAACTTTTCATACCTATGACCCCAATATTTTTCTCTAGGCAAACCGGCACAACTTCCTTCTGAAAGCTTCGATAATGGGTATCCATGATGTTAATTGGCATCTGTGAGCTTGCCCACTCATAAGGCTTGCCAAGCATCTTCAGATGGATGCGCGGATCTTTATGTCCAGTAAAGCCAACGTAGCGGACTTTTCCTGCTTTCTGGGCTTCCAATGCATACTTCAGACCGCCCTTATCAAAAGCCCAGTCGGGCTCGTTGTCATAGTTCATCTCATGAAATTGCCATAAATCAAGATGATCTGTACGTAGACGGCGAAGGCTATCTTCCAGGTTGCGCTTACTGCCCTCGTAGTCAATCTCACAGTTTTTCGTCATGAGAAAAACCTTATCCCGATGGCTATCCGAAGCCAGCGCCTCTCCCATGAGATCTTCTGCACCTCCGTCGTGATAGTCCCAAGCATTGTCGAAGAAAGTCATACCCTCATCAATCGCCCTATGCATGATGCGAATGGCCTCTTTTCGGTCTTCGTTGCCCGCCGCTCCAATGTGCCACCCACCCAGACAAAGGATCGATACCTGCTCATCGGTGCGTCCCAGTTTTCTTGTCGGCAGACCATTGGGGCTATCCTGCTGGGCTAGAGCATTCTGAGCTAACGCTGCCACCATCGCACTCCCAAAAGCCGTTCTAAAAAAACCTCGCCGAGAACTATCCTGTGTCATTTAATTGACTCCTCTCTAAATCCCACCTGCCCTAGTCACGAGCTGCCCCAAAGATAATAAATCAAAACCCTATTTTGCCTAAAAATAGCCCCCGCGGAGGCTATTTAATAGTATCCTCTCACGTAATGAACGCGGGAAATAGAACCCCAAGGCCACAACAGTGGCAAGGTAGACCAACAGTACGGCAACATCAATGGCAGACAGCTCATGTAGCATTTTACTTCTGGCAAATCTTCCCTAAACAGGGTAACGGAGCAGTCAATGTGGTGCAATCGATTCCGTAATCAAGTTATCACGATTTTCTGGATTGCGATGCTAGAAAATTAAATAGCCACTGGCACTCAAATCAATCACCGCACTACTTTCAGTTCAAGCTGCTAGCCCACTCGCCAATCTTGGTGGCAAAGAGGCCTGGGTTTGCCCCGTGCATCGAATGGGACATGTCCAGGGAGGAAAGATCTTTAAAAGGTTGGCCGCCCCTTCGACCAGTTCCCTAACGTCGGAAACAAGTGAAATCCATGTACGGGCTTGCTCTAATCTAGACAATCATGAGCCTAGGGGTCTTCGATAGCTTCTTCTCTGTAGGGGTGATTAAATCATGAATCCATTAGATAGAAGGCTGGGCTTTAGTTGATTGTTGATTATTGAGAAGACTTTCAATATTTCTCTTAATCTTCATAGGATCAGGGAGTGTATGAAATATTAAAGAACTACTGTCAGCACCTGTTAATTGAACATTGCCATAACCTAAAATACGACCTAATATTCCTTGTTTAACTTCTACAGTTTCAATTTCTGATAACAATAATTCTTCTGTTTTTCTTGCAATAATACCTTCTTTTCTAACAGCTTTTTTAGTTGTAACACCTTGTTCGGTAGATTTTATTGACAAAGCAAAAAAAATTGAGAACACAAGGGTAAAACCAGCAGTATCTAGAGCTAAAATTACTCCTGCGAAAGGAATAATCCATATTGACCAGTGAAATTCAAATTCAAATTCAATTTTTTCTTCTCCAGTTAATGTACTTTCAAGATATCCCATGATCCCTCCTGCGAATACCACCGCTATGTAGTCACCGTTAACTCGCGTAACAGCCTACCTCGATTGTAGATTGTTCTCTACCCTGCCACCCTCTTTTTTTAGGTGTGTAAAAATTGGAATTCTGATATAGCTTACTCCGCCAAGACATTAGCCGGATAGACCTAACGCTTGGAGTTCTTCGTCGCGCCTCTGACGGCAGCACTTCTTTTTTCGCTCAATGCTTTGTTTACAGAGTTAATGCTAGTCACCACATTCTTGGTCTTGCCGTAGGCGCCAGTCGCAGTCGTGCCTACAATGGAAGCAGCTCTCCTTTGATTGGACTTCTGATCAAACTTAGACTTGCGACCCTTCTTGCCTTTCTTGGCCTTGTCCATATTCAAGGGGAGTGTGGAAACTCCGACCTTCTTGCCCTTCTTGTCTTTGGCCATACCCAAGGGGAGCGTGGAGACCCCAGCTTTGCGATCCCCTTTTTCACGTCGAGGTTTCTCAGCTGATGCCGCCAAGCAGCAAAGGAATAAGCCCAAAATCACCGCATAGATTCTTGTATGTGCCATGGTAGTCCTCGTTTACTTACAGCTCTTGATGGGGATAGTGACGTTTCGACCCTCAGCCCATTGCTTAGGCCCGGTGGCGCGCTGCGCTAGGCATCCAACTTCTCACTGCCCACTCGCTGGATCCACTCGCGGGTCCAGGCGACAGGCTCGAGGCCCCGGTCACACAGCCAGCTTCCGCAGAAAATCATCGCTTCAATCCGCCCCGCGCGCAACCACTCGAGACCCAGCTCGCACTGCTGCTCCATGGCCGATAGCGGAAGCGGCTTCTTGTCCCCGAAATCCCACCAGTAGAGTCCCAGCGCCATACGCCGGCCGGGAGCAAGCCTTTGCGCAGTTTCAAAGTTCTTGGCTAGATCTTGCAGATTCTTGCCGTACCACGTCCAAAATTGGATGACGTCGCACAAGTCCAAGTAGGCCACGATATCACGTTCCAGCTCGCGTTCATAAAGTACGACCCAGAGGTCGAGTTCCTTGCGGGTGTTGCGGAGCCGGGTACGGAGCGCGCGGAGTTGGTCGAGGTGCATCGCGCCGGGTTTTCCCTTCGGCACGAAGAAGTCGTCCAT
>CAZSDV010000110.1:2823-3166 GCA_964605715.1 uncultured Acidobacteriota bacterium | reverse complement strand
CTTTAACTAAATAAAAGGTGAAAAATGGCTATGAGTGAATATTGGATAACAAGAAGCTGCTACCCATTCTTACTCGACGCGATTTTTTCCAGAATTGTGCGGGAGGTGTAGGCTCTATTGCCCTGGCCCAACTGCTGATGCAAGAAGGACTGGCAAGTCCAATTGGAACAGGGGCGAGCCCGCTGGCTCCTAGAACACCTCACTTCGCCGGTAAGGCAAAAAATGTCATCTTCCTCTTCATGGCGGGAGCGCCTAGCCAGCTCGACTTATTCACGCCGAAACCCAAGCTGCATGAGCTGCATGGCGAGCCAGTTCCATCGAGCTTTCTCGAAGGTCTCGACGA
>CAZSDV010000110.1:0-2813 GCA_964605715.1 uncultured Acidobacteriota bacterium | reverse complement strand
TCCCAAACCGGAATTACAGCGTTGGCATGGGACGCCGCTTCCTCCCTCCATGACAAAGGATCTCCAACTGGCTTTCATCAAACCAAACGCGCGAGTTCTTGCTAGTCCTCGCGTTTTCAAACGCTATGGACAGAGTGGCATTGAAATGTCAGATTATTTGCCACATCTTAGCAAGCATGCTGATGATCTCTGCTTAATTAGATCTATGGTGACTGAAGCAGTGAACCATCACCCTGGGCAGTCTTTCCTGCAGACAGGTTCCCCTTTGGTAGGGCGCCCCACGCTAGGGTCTTGGACCATCTACGGACTCGGTAGCGAGAGTCATGACCTGCCTGGTTTTATTGTTTTGCCTTCGGGAAGAGGCACCAGTGGAGGTGTGAGTAATTGGGCTAGTGGTTTTCTGCCTACTCACTACTCGGGTGTGCCATTTCGGGCTGGAGACGAACCGATACCGTACCTGTCTAACCCTGGGGGGATCAATGTCCAGGCCCAGGCCGCCAGGCTCAAGGCTATTAATGATTTGAATATGGAACGATACCTGGTGACGGGTGACCGTGAGATAGCATCTAGGATGGCAGCATACGAGTTGGCCTTTCGAATGCAGACAGAAGCACCCAAAATACTAGATTTCTCGGATGAGTCTCCTGCGACAATGGAGATGTATGGGGTCGATCAAGAGCCCATGAAGGACTATGCTCGGAACTGTTTAATGGCTCGCCGTATGATAGAACGTGGTGTCCGCTTCGTTATGTTGGCCCATGCCAGCTGGGACCATCACGAAGCCCTGGATAAAAAACTGAAGGAAAATTGCGAGATTACGGACCAGCCAGCCGCAGCTCTACTGAAAGATTTGAAGCAAAGAGGATTGCTGGACGAAACGCTAGTGATATGGGGAGGTGAATTTGGGCGCACCCCAATGGGGCAAGGTACCGAGGTGGACACGGATTTAGGCCGTGACCACCACCCCAACGCCTTTTCAATGTGGATGGCAGGTGGTGGAATTAAGGGTGGTCAAGTGATCGGGAAAACAGACGACTTCGGGCTTGAGGTGGTTGAGGATAAGGTCCATATCCATGATCTTCACGCGACTATTCTCCATTGCCTGGGCTTTGATCATACTCGATTGACATATAAGCACCAAGGCCGTGAATTTCGGTTGACAGATGTGGCCGGAGAGGTTGTCCGTAAGGCCTTAATTTAGTCGAATTTCCAAGGCTAGAGTTCTAGGCAGAAGAGGAAGCCTGCCGTCGATTGGGCGTACTCACAGTGTTTATCCCGTGGAATCGCCCTGCTTTCTATTCTGAGCCAGCATTTTATGGCGGTCTAGGGGTTGTACGTTGTCCACAATCCATTTTCTCATGCTTTTGCCTGATTGAGTTTCCTGGGGACTTGGAACGAACTCAAGATAGAAACCCAACCTTTTTTCGAGATGTCTCACGAGAATAGGCCACGCGAGGCCTATATCAGAAACTATTGGGAGGCTTTGCTCAAGACGGGCGAACCCTGACATCTCCATCCGAAAGGGTAGTCCCGTACTTTTGGCTTTGGGAATGCCTTGGTCGATTGCAGCCTGTATCGCCAAATTTTTCCGCTGGTGGAGCCAGGCTCTTTCTAGCATGGGGTCCATATCGATTCTGACGAGCATTTTCTCTTTTAGGCTGAAAGTTTGCTCTCCCTGCCACCCGCTCCATATACCGTGTCCAGTGTAGGTCTCGAAAGGGCCATCGTGAATTTCTTGAGCCAAGGCTACGGCTGATTCTATGATGATATCTGCTTTAGCCAACAGCTGCGCGATTAATCGTGAGCGGTGGCTAATGGGGATAGAGTCGCCGATGGCTAATCCAACTGCACCTCCCCCAACCAGCTGAGGGGTCGAAACGATCACCGGAATTTTATTCTGGGCTCCGGCACCGACCATAGTCCAGGGGTCACAGCCATGCCCAACGATGGCCTCGAGCGGTTGCTTGTCCCGTACGGACAACTTTACTGCTTCCTGTGCTATCTGTTCAGTTCTTAACCCTAGAGGCCAGCCCATATTGCCGGCTGCCTTGATTAGGTCATCTCCAGGGTGTTGATTGAGGCGATCGTACAGGTCCCAATCGATATCTATTTCCTTTTCTAAAAGGTGACGTTGGTCTCTGGATAATTGGCTGATTTCAAAGTCTCCTCCTCTGGCCAACAGATGGGGTTCGATGCCGAGCTGTATAGGGTTTTCCAGATGGACGCGATGGATTCGATCTAGAGTTCCAGCCATTTCGTGGGCAATTATTGCAGAACTGGTAATTACTCCGTCAACGATACCCTGATGGATTAGGCTAGCGATCAGGGTGGAGATCCCTTCGTGAAGATTGGGGCCACTCCCCGTTACCACTACTAGGGACTTACCGCTCCGTTTGGCTTCAACTATTCTCTCGGCGGCTCGGTCCAGTCGTAGTAAAGAATTTTCTTCTATTTGGTGGCGCCATTGTTCGATCTCGCTAGAGGTGGGTCTCATTAGGTGCCCCGCTGGGGAGGTCCTGGAGAAAAAGGTTCCTTCAGAATGGTTAATCCCCTTTCATCAGTTGACGGACTTCTTCTAGATCGTCCAGTGTGTCTACTGAAATCCCTTTAACACGGCATCTAGACTCCACCACGTAGAGGCGGATCCCGTTTTCCAAAGCCCTGAGTTGTTCCAATCCTTCAGCCTTTTCCAGGGGGGTTGGTATCAGTTGGGCCAACGTGGCAAGGCAGGCAGGCCTGTATGCATAAATTCCAATGTGCTCGAAAGCCTCTGTTGGGGTTCCGGGTACTCGGTAGGGTATCAAGGATCTTGA
>CAZSDV010000109.1:0-3487 GCA_964605715.1 uncultured Acidobacteriota bacterium | reverse complement strand
CACACCAGCCTTCCTTTTCTGGTTGGAGTAGGGATGTTTTTTTCCGGGATGTTCGTGTGAAAAAGATAGGCCTCTAACGTGTAGCCAGGGTTTCGCTGGTTATTTATAGTGTGGGGTAGAGGGATTCCCAGATTTTAAATTCGTTGTGAAACCCAGTTTGTTCGGATTTTGTGAAAGTTCGACCTGAGGCCACATCAAGAATTTCCTCAAATATTCTTTCTCCCACCTGCTCGATGGTCTCTTCTCCATCTAAAATCGTACCTGCGTTAATGTCCATATCTCCATTTACCTGGGCCAATGGAGAATTCGAGGCGACCTTGATAACTGGTCCGAGCGCGCAGCCAATACCTGTGCCACGGCCGGTTGTGAATAAGGCAACCTGAGCTCCACTCATAAACAGCGCAGGGGTGGATACTTGATCATAGCCTGGTGAGTAATGCACGTAGAGCCCCTTCCGGTCTCCAAGCCACTCCCCGTATTCCACAAGATCTTCGACGATCGAAGTTCCTGCCTTTGCCTTTACTCCTGCGGATTTCAGAAAAATATTATAGAGCCCACCTTTGACATTTCCTGGGGAAGGGTTTTCTCGGAAGTCATCACCAAACATCGAGACATAGCGCTCATAACGTTCCAATGCATGCATTAGTTTTTGGCCAATCTTACGAGTCCGTGCCCGTTCGGCCAGATGTACCATAGCTCCACCTTGAAGCTCGGGGATCTCCGGAAGGAAAACTGACCCGCCACCGTGTACGGTCATGTCTGCTGCCACGCCAACGGCCGGATTTGCCGTTACGCCAGACCAGCGATCTGACCCGCCGCACTGAGTTCCCACGATCAACTTGCTTACGGGTTGAGGTTGTCGAGAAAACTGGTTGGCATACTGAAGCCGGTTCTCAATGATTTCTATTCCTCGTTCCACCGTTTTTAGACTTCCGCCATTGGCCTGGATTACGAGATTGGCTACGCGTTGGGTGTAGTTTGGTACAGAAGTTTGAAATATTGGAGCTGAACATTCGACACAGGTTTTCCCGCATCCAAGATCAACATAAAGGACTGCGCCGAGGTTAGGATGGCGAAGGGTATTTGTGAGCAGCGAATTCAGTAAGTTTAATGCTTTCCCATCAGGCATTCCACATCCCGATTCATGGACAATGGGAACGATACCGTCCACATTGGGATATTTCTCACGGGAATAGACTTCCTGCATGGCTCGAGTTGCAATCTGTCGAGCCTCGGTTGAAGCGCACATTCCTGAGGTTACGATACCCACTAGGTTTCGTGCACCTACGGAGCCATCAGGACGTAGGTACCCGTCAAAAGTACGGGAGGAAAGTTCTGGCGCAAGTTGGGTTGGTTCTGGGTTGTCTTGATAGCGAACCTCAATTCGTGGCAAGCGGTGGATTAGGTTTTGTTCAGATATGGGGTCACCTGGCAAGACATCCACTTTAGCCAATCCTATTGGGTCACCTAGAGTTATAAAGGGGTGACCCTGAGAAATATTTTCCAGGGCAAAGCTCTGTCCGCGAGTGATAGGTGCCGAGGTGTTAATCATCACCTCGTTTTCAGAGGAGCCTGAAGGAAGGCGAATGAGGGCACCCTTCTCAATAAGCTCAGCGGTACAAACAGCGATGTTATCCTTTTTAGAGTTTATTATGATTGCTACATCTTTGAGAGAATATTGCTCCACACCCAGACCTCAGTTTTTTAATGAGACACCAAGCAAAGGTATCTAGATGTACTTAGTTTCCCATGATTTATTGATGGGGTCAAAGACGGAAGAAGGAAAGGGGTCCCTGTAGGAAAGAAAAGAGAAATGGACAGTGGTTGCTTGATAAGTTCGAAGCCCTTTCCACATTAAATTGATATGGAGCGGGAGACGGGGATCGAACCCGCGACGTCCAGCTTGGGAAGCTGGCATTCTACCGCTGAATTACTCCCGCTATCAAAGGTTAAATATAGACCACCAAATTTCTCAATGCAACAGAGTGAGGTTTAAGTATGAGTTAGGAAAAGTTACGCTTGTCTCGATAAAACAATTTTTGGAGGGTGGGGATAGTGTTTTTAGGTATTTATAAGGAAGTTCCTAAAAATAAAGAAACGTAACTTATTAAATTCATTGACAAATCTCACAGATAGTGGGAAAATACAGTTGCAAATTGATTGCAGCTGACCATAAAAATGCAACCAAGACATACAATGCTTACCGCCCAGCGTAATCCCCGGCGCAATTTAGCCGATGAGTTGGTTGATCGCGGTGTTCGAATGACGCATCAACGTAAACTTCTGGTCGATCTTATTCAACATGCTGATCGGCATCTGGACGTTATTAGTCTTTGGAATCTAGCCCAAAGGCATGATTCCAGTCTTAACAAAGTCACGGTATATCGTACTCTTAATTTATTGAAAAAGCTTGGGCTGGTGGATGAATTGGATTTGATGCATATGGAAGGGGAGAAGCACTTCTATGAGGCAAAGACTGCCCGTGACCATTTACATTTGGCATGCTTTAATTGCGGATCCATTATGGAATTTGAAAGTCCGCTTTTTGAAAAACTCAAGAAACAAATAAATCAAGAACGGAAATTTACAATTCAAGTTGTACGGATGGAGGCTGGAGGGATATGCTCGGCCTGCAACGCATGAGTTGATTTTTTTTTATAAATATATGCAATCCATTTGCAACTAGAAACAGGAAACTCAGGATGACCTTCTTTGGAACGATTGAATGCTCGGCCTGCAACGCATGATGTGATTTTTTTTTATAAATATATGCAAACCATTTGCAACTAGACCAGGAGAGTTTAAGGTGACTCGTTCAACACGATTCAAAAAATTTATGAGTTCAGTGT
The DNA here is from genome assembly GCA_964605715.1 of uncultured Acidobacteriota bacterium. Classification (GTDB taxonomy): domain Bacteria; phylum Acidobacteriota; class Terriglobia; order UBA7540; family JAPUME01; genus JAPUME01. The sequence continues at coordinate 638 of CAZSDV010000109.1, read as the reverse complement.
ACGTGTTATTTATTACTATCGTAATTATATCTATATGTTCCAAGAGTAATGCTTCCCCAAAAATTTATGAGCTTTCTGGATCGGTGATGGATTCCCAGGGTGGCCTAATTTCTGAAGTAGAAGTATATGTGTACGATGACAATAGATTTCTTATTTACCAGACCAAAACTGATAACCTCGGAAAATTTATCTTAAAGGATCTTTCAGTTGGAAGTTATGAAGCATCTTTTACAAAAAGTGGATTTATGGAAGTCCATGAGGCTATATCTGTTCATGATGAATTAACTCCAATACTCAACGTTATTCTTGATTTAGAGCATTCCCGCCAGGAGGTTACGGTAACTGCGACTCTTGGTGAGGTCCAAGACATATTTGAAGCAGAAAGGCCAATTTCGGTGGTTGATTCAGATGAAATGGAACGCCGTTCCGTAAATATTCTTCCTCAGTTGCTTCGAGAAGAACCCGGAGTCCATGTCCAACAGACTACCACTCATCAAGGCGCGATTTTTCTTCGGGGTTTAACTGGCCAGCAAACAGTAACGTTGATTGACGGGGTTCGTTTTAACCAATCGACCTTTCGTGGGGGTCCTAACCAGTATGAAGCACTAATCGATGTAGTGGGTGTAGACCTAATTTAA
>CAZSDV010000108.1:1023-3541 GCA_964605715.1 uncultured Acidobacteriota bacterium | reverse complement strand
TCTCTGAACAAGACCGACAAGGACCATAAGAATCTCCTTCAATCCCTCTCCGGTTTTCGCGCTGAAGGGAACTATGGCAACCTGCTTAGCAAAATCATTTACTCTATCATACCTTTCCGAGCTTATGTCAGCCTTGTAGAGATTTTCAACAAGAGAGTAAAGTTTCATATCAAGATTCTGCTGAACATCTTCCTGCTGGCTCTTGAATGAATCCATAAAATTCTTGTCGGGCTTACTATTCCATCTTGGTATTAGGTCAACCTTGTTCGCGGCGACCAGGAATGGCGTTTTATAAGATTTTAGAATGCTTAGAGCCTCGTGAGTCTGAGGTTTGAATCCTTCATTTACATCGACTACGAGAATTCCCATGTCTGATATGGAGCCTCCCCTCTTCCTGAGGTTCGTAAAAGCGGCGTGCCCCGGCGTATCTATGAACAGGAGTCCTGGAGTTTTTAATCCATCATCTTTAAGCAGACTTCCACAGAGTTTCTTTACAACTTCCATCGGAACTTCAGTAGCTCCAATGTGCTGTGTTATCCCCCCGGCTTCCTTTTCTGTTATTGCCGAGCCTCTAATCTTGTCTAGGAGTGATGTTTTTCCGTGGTCTATATGACCAAGCACCGAAACTATTGGTTGTCTAATCATTTTACAAATCTCTTTTTTACTGGTTTACAGGCTTAATAACCTTTATTAAAGCTTATATAGTGACAAACTCACTCCTATACTGCGAGGAGCAGAAGGGCAACTAACCCGAATGGTCTAACTGTTTGGGAGGAAAATCTTCCACCTTCAGCAATGCAGTCAGAAATGGCAGTCGCGAGAGCGACTATCGCAGTCACAGAAACGAACGCCCCTGGGCTAATGCAATGACGCCTACAGCAGAGGTCGCACAGGGATACGGTGAAACGAGCTGCGGATGCGCGGGTGCAAGCCAAAAGTATTCCATTGACATGCTGATGAGGAATACGGTTCGGCGCTCAGTAGAATGTTGCCTGCTCCGTCAAAGGAGCCCGGTTGGCTAATTACAAATCATCCGGATAACAGAAGGAGATTTACTCTCTGCACCTCGCATCTTAATTTTCTCAGCCTGCGGATTCTTTTTATAGTCCTTCTTACTAGATGGACTATGGGAGATTGGCAGGAACTGAGGAAGAAGGTAGACGAATTTATAAAAGTGCGTGACTGGGGACAGTTCCACAATCCAAAAGATATAGCGGTTTCAATTTCAATTGAGGCGGCCGAGCTTCTTGAGAATTTCCAGTGGGTAAAGTCTGACGATGTTGAAGCACATCTTGGAAATGGCAAGCTTGCTGAAGTCAAGGACGAACTCGCAGATGTAGTTATTTATTGCCTGAGCATGGCATCGGCGCTTGATGTTGATTTAGAAGCATCAGTTCTTGAGAAGCTCAGGAAAAACGGGGAGAAATATCCTATAGATAAGTCGAAGGGCAGTTACAAAAAATATAATGAGTTATAGCTCGCGCTATTTTTTATAAAAATAAAGAGCATAACGGCCCTGCGCAACAAAGATTTTGAGTATTTCTGAGCGTTTAGTAACGGCGCGCTAAACACGTCGCCGAAGCTCCGTGCGTACACGCCCGTCCTATCAAACCCCTATTTTAGGGGAGCTCAAATTGTCTCTTTTCGAGGGAGGTTTCGCGCTTAGATGCGTTCAGCGCTTATCCCTTACAGCGTAGCTGCTCAGCAATGCCTTGTTAGACAACTGATAGACCAGAGGCTGCGACGTTCTGTTCCTCTCGTACTGGGAACATCTTCCTCTCAGACAACGAACACTTCCAGCAGATATATGCCAAACTGTCTCGCGACGTTCTAAACCCAGCTCACGAAGCCCTTTAACCGGTGAACACCCGTACCCTTGGGAGCTGCTGCACTCCCAGGATGGACTGAGCCGACATCGAAGTACCAAGATTCAGGGTCGATACGAGCTCTTGCCTGAAACCAGCCAGTTATCCCCGGGGTAGCTTTTCTGATAGCCCAAGCCCCTAACGATAGGTTTGCTTGGGGTTCGCTAGACCTCTCTTTCGAGTCACGATTCCTTGCGTTGCAGAATCATATCAAGCCAGCTTTTGCTCTTGCACTCTTCTCCGCAGTTCTGACGCGGATGAGCTGACCTTTGGGCCCTCCTGATGTTTTTTCAGGAGGGTGCCGCCCCAGCCAAACGGCCCATCTACTGATGTCCCCAACGAATTGGGTTAGTGGCACAGTTATAGCAGAGTGGTGTTTCATTGACGCCTCCATCTGCCCTGACGAGCAGACTTCGATGGCTTCCACCTACACTACACAGCTAGAACCGTGTCACAACAATAGACTGCCGAAAAGCTCCACGGGGTCTTATCTTCCCGCTGAAAGTCTGTGGCCTATTCACCACAATGGTATATTCGCCGAGTAGCAGTTAGGGACAGCGGAAATCTGGTTAGTCCATTCATGCAATCTGCTAATGAGGTGGAAAGGTCTTACGCTACCTTAAGAGGGTTATAGGTACCACCGCCGTTGACCG
>CAZSDV010000108.1:0-1013 GCA_964605715.1 uncultured Acidobacteriota bacterium | reverse complement strand
TGCTTCCTCCAGTTGAACCCAGAGTTCACATACCGGCACTGGGCAGGATTCAGGAACTGTACACATCCTTTCGGACTAGCAGTCCCATACGTTTTTATTAAACAGTCCGACTTCCCTGGTCACTGCGACCTGCTGGCCCACACTTAGTGCAGGCAACAGGCACCCCTTCTTCCGAAGGTACGAGGCCATTTTGCCGAATTCCCTTAACTGCGTTATCTCGTTTCGCCTTGGGTTTCTCACCCAGAGCACCCGTGTCGGATCTCGGTACGGACACGATGACTCCTTGCAATCTCCTTTTCATGGTCCCAAGGATTTAGCTGAACACGCCATATGACGTGCCCATCCTGCTTTCAACCACTTCTCTCCATAACGGACTCCATGGTCTTAGACAGTTAGATACAGCTAGGCTGTACTCAACCTATCCTCAGGCGTCGGCAGATTGCCTTGCGTTGCCGCACGTATCACCGTGGCACAGGAATATTAACCTGTTTCCCTTTCGCGTTACTCCAGTTAGGGTAACACTTAGGACCGGCTAACCCTCGCCTGATAAACATCTTCGAGGAACCCTTGCTCTTAAGGCGGTAGGGATTCACACCCTACATACTACTACTACTGACAGGATTCTTTTTTCTGCGTGGTCCACGCCTGCTTACACAGATGCTTCTACCCTCGCAGAATACCTTCCTACCTACCTCACATAGTGAGGCACCAAAGTATCGGCAGCTAGTTTGAGCCCCGTCCATTTACAGTGCCACTTACCTCGGCGGGTGAGCTGTTACGCACTCATTAGAGGATTGCTGCTTCTAAGCTAACCTCCCCGCTGTTTTGGGAAAGAGACGCCTTCATTTACACTTAACTAGCATTTAGGGGCCTTAACTTTGGTCTGGGTTGTTTCCCTCTCGGACCTACGGCTTACCCGTAAGCCCTCACTCCAGCCATACAAGCATGCGGTATTCGGAGTTTGACAGGGAAGTGAGATGTTTCCATCCCGGGCTCCCCAATCAGTAACTCTA
>CAZSDV010000107.1:0-3697 GCA_964605715.1 uncultured Acidobacteriota bacterium | reverse complement strand
CCCAATCATTATAGTATTAGATCCAGCGGCAATTGCCTTAGCAACATCCCCTGAAAATTTAATTCCTCCGTCAGCTATGATCGGCACACCTTCTTTTTTAGCTGCCCGATAACATTCGCGAATAGCAGTAAGTTGAGGAACTCCTGCTCCGGTAACAACCCGCGTGGTGCAGATTGACCCGGGTCCCACGCCTACCTTAACGCCATCTGCACCAGCGTGAATTAGTTCTTGAGCAGCTTCAAAGGTAGCTATATTTCCAGCTACAACTTCTATGCCTGGAAGGGCCTTTTTTATAGCTTCCAAAGCATCTATAACGCGCTGGGAGTGCCCATGAGCTGTGTCCAAGACTACTGCATCAACTTGTGCTCGAACTAATTCTTGCGCCCGTTCTAGGAAATCTCCGGTTGACCCAATTGCTGCTGCAACACGAAGGCGGCCTTGCCTGTCCTTCGCCGAGTGAGGATATTTAATTTTCTTCTGTATATCTTTAACGGTAATTAAGCCTTTTAAATTAAAATCCTTATCTACTACAGGCAGTTTCTCTACTCGATTTTCGTGAAGGATGCGCTCCGCTTCCTGAAGGGTGGTCCCCTCTGTTGCAGTAATTATATTTTTTTGAGTCATTGCGTCTTTTACAGGAAGGTCAAATTGATTTTCAAATCGCAAATCGCGATTAGTAAGGATCCCTACTAGTTTTCCATTTTCGGTAACTGGTACTCCAGAAATCTTATAGCGCCGCATGATATCCAAAGCATCAGAAATCTTGTTATCTGGTCCTATGGTTACAGGATCAACGATCATGCCGCTCTCAGAGCGCTTCACTTTATCCACTTCTGCCGCTTGTTTATCAGGGGCCAGGTTCCGGTGAATTACACCAATACCCCCCTGTTGAGCAAGGGCAATCGCCATTCTAGATTCAGTGACTGTGTCCATCGCGGAACCTATAATGGGCACACTTAACCGTATTTTTTTTGTGAACAAGGAAGAGGTGCTAACATCCGCAGGTAAAATATTCGATCTGGCAGGGACCAAAAGGACATCATCGAAGGTCAATCCTTCTAGTATGGGGCCATCTTTCATTTTCCTTACTCTCAAACTTCGAAAAGTTACACAAACAGTCTATGGGTTTGTCTTGTTCCCGTCAAGCCAGGACCCACTTGGATCGCTAATGATTCTGAATTGACATCCGAAAGGAGAAATATTAGTGTCTCATCACTGAGATAAAAAATTAAGTATGATACATTCCAAAATTAGAAGGAAGTCTTCATGGGCAGAAGCAATATTTCACGACGTATATTCTTGCAATCTACTGCAGCAGGGGTAGCAACAGCTTCATTGCCTGCCTCTTCTTACAGCACCAATCTCCCGACAATGCCTATGCGCTTAGGAGGGCCAGTCTTTACTGATTCAGATGACCCAGGAGTGCTAGCAGAGGCCCACGAAAACCTAGGCTACAGGGCAGCATATACCCCTGATATTTCACTCAATGATAAAGAAATGATTTTGTCGATAACCAAAGAATTTCAAAAACGAGACATAGTTATTGCAGAAGTTGGTGCTTGGGTTAATATGCTCGATCCCGACAACGCAAAACGTAAAAAGAACATGAATTATGTGATTCAGAGAATGGCATTAGCTGAAGAGTTGGGTGCACGATGCTGCGTTGCTATTGCAGGATCTTTTAATCCAGAAATCTGGTACGGGCCCCATCCAGAAAATTTCAGTTCCCATTTCTTTGATGCAACCGTTGAAAATGCCCGCAAGGTAATAGATGCAGTAAACCCAAACCAAACTGCCTTTTCTATTGAAATGATGGGTTGGTGCTACCCTAGCAGTCCCGATGAGTATTTAAGATTGATTCGAGCTATTGATAGAAAAGCCTTTGCTGTCCATATGGACATCTGCAATATCATAAATTCTCCTTCACGAATTTATAAAAATCCTGACGTAATTAAAGAATCTTTTCGAAAATTAGGGCCTTGGATAGTCTCATGCCACGCCAAGGATGTGGCCTGGGAAGTGGGATTACAGATTCACTTCAAGGAAGTGATCCCTGGGCAAGGTGAGGTCAGCTACAAAACATATCTATCAGAATTGTCTAAACTTCCTGTTGATGCTCCATTGATGCTAGAACATCTAAAAACAGCAAAAGAATATTCAGAAGGTCGCCAGCATATCCAAGGAATCGCAAAAAGTCTTGGCTTATCTTTCGGCACCTAATGAAATCTAAAAGGAGATTTCATGAATCCTAGCTGGGTTTTTCTAATTGGAATTTCGACAGTCTTAATTTTGATTATTGGGCTTCGCATCAATGCATTTATCGCATTGATTACCGCAGGACTAGTTGTAGGGATCCTCTCCCCCGAAGTGCAATTAGATTCCGCAATGGTCGAAGCTGGTCGGATATTCGGAGAAACAGCAGGAAAGATCGGCATTGTCATTGCCTTGGCAGCTGTTATTGGTCAGTGTCTAATGGAAAGCGGCGCTGCTGACAAGATTACACGACGCATAGTCAGTATGCTTGGAGAGCGATTTTCTTCTCTATCCATGCTTGCTAGTGGATATGTACTATCAATACCAGTATTTTTTGATACTGTCTTCTACCTACTTATCCCGCTTGCACGCGCTCTCCGCGTCAGAACTGGCAAGAACTACCTTCTTTACGTGATGGCAATATGCGCAGGTGGAGCAGTTACCCATTCCATGGTCCCCCCCACGCCCGGCCCTGTCGCGGTTGCCTCCGAATTTGGACTAGATCTTGGAATTGTTATCCTGATTGGAATTTGCGTAGCCTTTCCGGCTTCTCTTGTCGGCTGGCTATATGGTATCTACATAAATCGTAAAATGAATATTGAATTGAGGGAAGCGCCTGGACTTTCCATGGATGAACTAAAGGAATTAGCTTTCAAGCCCGACCAGGAATTACCTGGGTTTTTTATTTCCACTCTTCCCATCGCTTTGCCAATCCTATTTATCACTTCAAAAACAATCGTGGATGCATTGGGTAGCGGTACCCACTTAGCAGAGATCACTGGATTTCTTGGGAATCCCAATTTCGCACTTCTCGTTGCCACTGCAATTGCCTTAATTATTCTTGCAAAACAGAAACGATATACACTAAAGCAATTAGCTAAACCTGTAGAAACAGGGTTGTCCAGCGGTGGGATGATCATACTTATTACCAGTGCAGGCGGAGCCTTTGGGGGAATGCTAAAACTAGCAGGGGTAGGGGAAACCCTTCAGGTGTTTTCTGACCAATTTGGCGTTTCCATTTTATGGATGGGATTCCTCTTGGCAGTTTTATTTAAGATAGCCCAAGGCTCTGGTACAGTAGCCATGATTACATCAGCTTCTATTACCGTACAATTGATCGGCAGCTCAACCCTCCCCTTCCACCTCGTCTACGTTGTTATGGCTATCGGCGCAGGATCTAAAATAGGATCCTGGATGAATGACAGTGGATTTTGGGTGGTAAAACAGATGTCAGGAATGACAGAGATAGAAACTCTTAAAACATGGACTGTCCAGCTCTCCCTTATGGGAATTGTTGGTTTTATAATCACACTCTTTCTAAGCTGGCTCTTCCCTATGGTTTAAGAAGAGGCACTAGGACCCATTCCTCCTTACTTATCCTGAATAGATCCCAAGTTGACTTGGGCTCAGGAGCAACACTACAATGCCAAAAGCTTTAAAAGAT
>CAZSDV010000106.1:0-3702 GCA_964605715.1 uncultured Acidobacteriota bacterium | reverse complement strand
AGTGTCTACAACTCAGAAAAGGGAAGATTCCCCCTAATTCCAGGAGGAGAATGAGACACCCCCACAGGAGGACACCATGACTTTTCAAATGGATAACCTTAAGGAGATGGAGGTACGGCTTTGTCGGCTCGAAAAACAGAACCGCCGAATCAAGGCAGTAGGGACTGCAGCCTTGGTGGTTGTTGCCACACTGGTTGTTATGGGACAAGCGCCATCAGGGAAGGCAATAAAGGCTGATGTAGTGGAAACGAAAGTGCTTAATATCATTAACGATGAGGGCGAGTTGCGTGGTCAGTTTAGTGATGCAGGTGTAAGTGTGGGAGATCCTAAGGGGGATTTTTCTTCATTACTCCCAACACACGTATCGGCCGCGAATGCCAAGGGAGGTGTTATGACCTTAGGTCCAGAAAGTCTAGTAGTGGAAGGTGCCAATGGGAGTCGTGCGGGTTTATCCCCACGAAATTTAGGATTGGAAAATGCCAATGGAGATACTACGGTTTTATTCCCAGGAACCGTAGGAGTGAAGGATGCCCAGGGATATAGAGCGGTTCTTGGGGTGAGTTTAGTTGGAAGTGAGGATAAAAAGTACAAGACGACTGCCGCTGCCCTAAAACTGTATGACAAGAAAAAGATTGAAATCTGGAGCACACCGCAAACGGGCTTCCTACGCTGAAACTTTAATCTTCCATCCCTTGATTCCCCCTAATTCCAGGAGGAGAATGAGACACCCCCACAGGAGGACACCATGACTTTTCAAATGGATAACCTTAAGGAGATGGAGGTACGGCTTTGTCGGCTCGAAAAACAGAACCGCCGAATCAAGGCAGTAGGGACTGCAGCCTTGGTGGTTGTTGCCACACTGGTTGTTATGGGACAAGCGCCATCAGGGAAGGCAATAAAGGCTGATGTAGTGGAAACGAAAGAGCTTCGTATCGTCGATGACAACAGTGTCATGCGTGGGCATTTTGACGTTACAGGCATAACACTGGGAAATACCAAGGGGGATAGTGCGTTTTTACTCCCAACAACGATAGCAGTGACTACTGAAAAGGGGGATCGTTCGACTTTGACCCCAGAGTATGTGTTAGTGGGAAAGAGAGGGAATATAATCTGGAAAGCACCATAAGATTGACTAAGGGAGAGCGAACGATGAACAAAATCACAAAAGTTATTTTAGCTATTACTACAAAGGAGCAATTATGGTAGAAACGCCCTCGACAATGCTAGCGCTAGGAACGCAGATGCCCTCATTTCGTCTTCCTGATCCTTTTGGCAATTGGGTTTCCTCAAATGACTTCCAGGGTGCACCAGGCTTTTTGGTAGCCTTCATCAGCAACCATTGTCCCTACGTGAAACATATCCGGTCGCATTTTTCCCGATTAGCCAGCGAGTACCAGGCGAAGGGTGTGGCTGTCGTCGGTATAAGCTCGAACGATGTAATAAACCACCCCGATGACTCACCTGAGATGATGGCGAAGGAAATCAAGACGATTGGCTACACCTTCCCGTATCTTTATGACCAAACTCAGGAGTTCGCAAAGGCTTACCGCGCCGCCTGCACGCCGGATTTCTACGTGTTCGACCGCGAGCGGCGGCTGGTTTATCGTGGGCAGATGGACGACAGTCGCCCAGGCAACAACCATCACGTCACCGGGGCTGACTTGCGCGACGCACTCGATGCCATGCTTGGTGGAAACTCTGTTTCCGACGATCAAAAGCCTAGCGTCGGCTGTAACATTAAGTGGATGCCTGGCAATGAACCCAATTACTTCCGAAGATAACGCCTTATGCCGTGCCTGGCAGGAATCGAACCTGTGACCTTACTACACTAACTAGTTTTTCTCATAGCGAGCCTTTCCCTTTGGATGCGGATTGGTTGTGTATTTAGGTGTATTTTGCTACACTTTGTCATGCTAAGTCCTTTGTATTCTTTGTTTTCAACACATGGCTTAGGACTAGCAGTCACGAGGCTGCGGGTTACCCCTGCCAGCTCCACCAAATCTTTTCAATAATTTGCATAGATTCACTCCCCTTATCCATTTTGCTTGGTCGCGGATAGGTTGCGGATTGCTGTGGTCTTACTTTAGCCTCGTGTTACTTGATCCTGGAAATTGCTATCTTTAAATTCCAATATTCTCGTGTATAGAAATGATCTAGAAACGGTCATTCAAGAGAAGGAAAATAGCTTGCCGATCCAATCAGTTGCCCCAGAAGAATACCTTGAAAAGCCTTATGGCCTTGCGAGGGTTTTTCGGTCATTTAGGCACCGTGATTTTATGCTCTTATGGGGCGGGAACTTTCTTTCCAATGTTGGCACCTGGATGCAGTCTGTCGCACTTGGTTGGCTGGTGTTGGACATTACCAATTCAGCCTGGCTATTGGGAGTTAACGGTTTCGTTGCTGCTGCCCCAACACTGCTGTTTAGCCTTATCGGTGGGGCTTTCGTGGATCGAGTAGATCGCTGCCGGCTGATGTTGGTCATGCAGATCGGCATGTTGACACTGGCCTTATTACTGGGGACCCTTACCCTTTTCAATAGAATCGATTTCCAGTCTATTTTAATAATTTCTTTTCTTTCTGGTTTGGCCATGGCAGTCAATTATCCAGCCTTTCAGGCCCTTTATCCGGGATTGGTGGACAAGGAGGACTTACTGAACGCGGTAGCCTTGAATTCCGCTCAATTCAACATCGCGCGTGCAGTAGGACCAACGTTAGCAGGTTTGGCGCTGGGTGTGGTTGGGGCTGCAGCCTGTTTTTACCTTAATGCGATAAGTTTTGTAGGTTTGATTGTGGCCCTTCTAATTATTCGTCCCTCGCAGACTGTTTCTCAAAAAGGGAGTTCAGTGTGGCAGGCGATGCGGGAAGGGTTTATTTTTGTTGGTGGGCGCAAGCCGATTCTCTTGTTGCTTTCGGTTTCCGGATTTCTAAGTCTATTCGGTCTACCTTTCATTATCCTAATGCCGGTTTTTGCACGAGATTTACTGGGCGTAGGAGCATCAGGATTGGGTTATCTGATGGGTGGCGCGGGCCTGGGAGCCAGTTTGTGTGCCATTGTATTGGCATATATTAGTGAGCCCCGGAACAAGAGTTGGACTATTACTGTCAACGCGATAACCTTGTCCTTGGCGCTGGTGTTATTCTCGATGTCCAGAAATTTTTGGTTGTCATTTTTTTTACTCGTAGTACTAGGTGCGGCGTTAGTCGGAACGCTGGTGGTGACCGCATCAAATATTCAGTTGCTTACTCCATCCAGAATGCGAGGCCGTGTGATGAGCATGTATAATTTGTCCCTTTTGGGGTTGGCTCCGCTGGGTAGCTTGCAAGCAGGTGCCGTGGCAGAAGTTTTTGGAGCACGAATTGCTCTAGGGTACGGAGGAGTGTTGTGCATAGTCTATTTTGCCGGGTTGTTTTTTGTATTACCCAAGGTATGGCGGGAAAAGGACGATGAGATAACCAGAGAACATTGATGTTATTACTTGCCCTCTACTTCCCTGAGGCCTTCAGGGTATCCACAATTATATACAAGAATCAGTGAGCTAGGTTAGTACTCGTAATCTATTAAGGAATCACAATCAAGTTAGGGGAGGCTTAATCACAGAACGAGATGATTTTTTGCTTTGATTTTTATCTTAAATTCCTTGATTCTCCCCAAGTTGACTTGGGCTCAGGAGCAACACTACAATGCCAAAAGCTTTAAAAGAT
>CAZSDV010000105.1:0-3827 GCA_964605715.1 uncultured Acidobacteriota bacterium | reverse complement strand
GAATCAACTCGCATCATGCTCAATTCTATTTCTCGCATCTGGCCGAATGGTATTGCTAATTCAAGTGGTGTGCTGGGGCATTACTTAATGGATAATTTTGGTTATGAACGACCGATTACGGCCTTTTTACCTGGTTTAAAAGGAGGTACGATTACTAACGAAGATGGAAAATCAGCAGGTTCGTTTATCGTCCAGTACCGTAATATAACCGATAGACATCCCAAGTTTATTCGCTCGTATATCCATGAAACATGGAGTGGAGCGCGACAATTCCCTGGGTTTGCCTCGGGACTTCGAGGGTTCGGATTGAAATTCAAAAAAGAGGTCCGGCGTGACTACCCAGCTATTATCGGATTCGGCCATACATTTCTTGGCGAGATGCTTGCCCGCTGGGAGAACTACGTTGAGATCAACAAAGATGTGAAGGATGCCTGGGGGATTCCCGTCCTGAATATGGACTGTAAGCATAGTGATAATGAACGTGAAATGGCCAAGGATGCGTTGGAAAACGTAAAGAGCATAGTTCATGCTGCAGGCGGGGAAATAGCCAGTATAGGACACAAGTTAAGGCCTCCTGGCTCTATGATCCACGAGATGGGGACCTGCCGGATGAGCGATGATCCAAAGAAGGGTGTGCTCAATAAATTTAACCAGACCCATGATATATCCAATCTGTTCGTAGTGGATGGAAGTAGTTTTGTAACCTCTGGCGCTTACGCTCCAACCTTAACGATTGGAGCCTTGGCTGCCCGAGCTAGCGACTATTTGGTGGAAGAGTACAAGAGGGGAAATTTGTGATAAGACAGTGGCCAAAAAAAGATGCTATTTTACGACAATGGAGGTTTTAATGAGCAAAAATTGGTTTCTAGGATTCTTTTTTCTAACTTTCTTTCTATTGGGTTGTCAGCCAGCTCCTGTGGCTGTTCAACATCTGACGGATGCAGACAAGGAGCAAATATTGGCATTCAGGGACGTTCATGTGAAAGCCATGCTTTCTGGGGATCCGGCCCAAGCAGTTGCGACCTTTGATGAGAACGCGGTCTTGTTGCCCCCCGGTGGGAAAATGGTTCGAGGAAACGCAGGAGTAGCAGGATGGGCGGAGTCTTCCATGGAAGGGGAAACGCATTCATTAACCTTAACCCCAGTTGAAATCCATGGGTACAAAGATTTAGCTTATCTGGTTGGAGTAGCTGAAATAAAATCTTCAGAAGAAGCTCCACCTGCTTTGTTCAACTTCCATTGGGTTCTCAAACGACAGGAAGATAACTCATGGAGGATTGTTGTTGATGCATGGAATTCAACACCCTCCATAGAGGGTTTAGTTGACTAAGCTGCCAGGTCCTCATTATTTATAGCAGCACTGGATTAAAGAGTTGACTTGAGTCGTCCCTCGCCGGTACGATCTACTACCAACTCGAACTCAAATCTAATTTTTGGATCACGAAAATGTCGAAAACAGACAAAGTGTATGATGCAATTGTGGTGGGAACCGGTGGTGCTGGGGGTTGGGCGGCAAAGGAATTGGCGGAAAAGGGGCTGGAAATTTTGGTGCTGGAGGCTGGCCCACGGTTAGATCCTGCCAAGGATTTCAACCAGCATAAATTTCCTTATGAGATGAAATACAGGGGCTTTGACCGACCTGGCGAGAGGGAGCGAACTTACCCAAACCAATGGACGGCAAATGAATATTCAAAACAACTTTACGTCAAGGATGCCGAGCACCCCTATACCACAGCCAAGGGCAAGCCTTTTGTATGGGTACGGTCGCGGTTTGTGGGGGGAAAGCTTCTCCACTGGGGTAGAAACGCTCGCCGGCTAAGCGATTACGATTTTCGTGCTGCTGATCGCGATGGCTACGGGGAGAATTGGCCTATTCGCTATGACGACATAGCACCTTACTACGACAAGGTTGAAAGTTTCGTTGGCGTTCACGCTTCGATTGAAAATATCCCTCATTTACCTGATGGCAAATACATGCCGCCGATGCCGTTAAACTGCGGCGAGAAAATAATCCAGAAAATTGCACCGAAAGTTGGAATGCGAGTGATTCCAAAACGGGCGGCACAACGCAACGGTAATATCAATGGGTTGGGAAAGTGTCACTACTGTGGTTCGTGCGGATATGGATGTGATGCAGGTGCCTTCTGGAATTCTGTCTCTGATTGCTTGCCAGCAGGTATGAAGACGGGACGGATGACACTGCGGCCCAATTCCGTGGTGCGGGAAGTAACAGTAGATGAAAATGGAAAAGCAAAAGGCGTCTCCTTTGTAGATCGAATTTCCAAGAAAGATTATGAGGTGCGTGCCAAGGTGGTGGTTCTGGCTGCTGCCGGATGGGAATCAACTCGCATCATGCTCAATTCTATTTCTCGCATCTGGCCGAATGGTATTGCTAATTCAAGTGGTGTGCTGGGGCATTACTTAATGGATAATTTTGGAGGTCCCAGTGTAAGTGGATTCCTCCCTCAATTACTTGGAAATGACATCCATAACGAAGATGGGAAAGCTTCCGGAGTAGATATCGTTGCCTACCGAAACATTAATGATCGACATCCAAGGTTTATTCGTTCATATACACATGAGGGTGGTAGTGGGGCCAGAAGATTTCCTCCCACAGGTTTTGAAGGATTCGGCCGAGATTTCAAAAAACGAGTCCGGAAATATTACCCAACTCCAATCGGTTTTAATGTACGCGGCGAGATGCTTGCCCGCTGGGAGAACTACCTTGAGATCAACAAAGATGTGAAGGATGCCTGGGGGATTCCTGCCCTGAATATTCACTGTCAGTTTAGTGATAATGAGCGCGAGATGGCTAAGGATGCCCTGGAAAATCTTAAGGCTCTATTTCATGCTGCAGGAGCAGAAATCTCGAACACATCGGACAGGATCAGGCCTCCTGGCTCTATGATCCACGAGATGGGGAGCTGCCGGATGAGCGATGATCCAAAGAAGGGTGTGCTCAATAAATTTAACCAAACCCATGATATATCCAATCTATTCGTAGTGGATGGAAGTAGCTTTGTAACCTCTGGTGGTTATGGTCCAACCTTAACGATTGGAGCCTTGGCTGCCCGAGCCAGCGACTATTTAGCTGAGGAATTTAAGCTAGGAAATCTATAGAATTTCATGTGAGGTGCTGCCTGATGATATCCGAAGATAAAGAGAAAAAAATTCTTTCTCGGCGTACGGCGTTAAAGACACTTGCTGGAACAGTGGCGGCGTTCCCGATCTTGAACAACCGAGCTGTGGCAGCTGCCCTACATGTGCATCCCAGTGCACCGACCACTGCTGCCACCGAGCCATTCAAACCGAAGTTCTTTTCCTCAGCTGAAAATGAGTTGGTCAACATTATTTCTGATCTAATCATACCGACCGATGAGAAATCTCCCGGTGCAAGGGAAGCCCGTGTAAACGAGTTTATCGATTTAATGATTAGCGAGAGTGAAGGAGATGAACAAGCGATCTGGCGAGATGGGTTGCAGGCTGTAAATCAGAAATCTAGCAAGCAGTTCGGCAAGAGCTTTGCCGAAGCCTCCGAAGATCAGCAAATCAGCCTACTTGAGGCCATAAGCAAAAATGAAGGGAGTCCAGAAAATCTTCCCGAGCGATTCTTTGACCATATCAAGCGCCGAACCATCCAAGGTTATTACACTTCTGAAATCGGGATTCATCAGGACTTAGAGTACAAGGGGAATCAGGTACTGCTCGAGTTTGAGGGTTGCACTCACCCTGAACACGGAGCCTGAGCGGCCGCCCGCAACCTCTCAAACTATATCTCACCTAGGCCGGGATTCTGTTCCCAACTTTACTGTTGTTACCAATCGTAT
>CAZSDV010000104.1:0-3921 GCA_964605715.1 uncultured Acidobacteriota bacterium | reverse complement strand
ATCTGATATCAAGCTGGAAAAAGTAGAGATTCACGCCCATTACGCGTAGGCTTGTTGATTCTAGAAGAGTAGGATTTGGGGCAGGAGAACATCATGGGAAAAGTTGGGTACGGTTTAATTTTTATTAGTATTAAGGTGGAAAAGGTCAATATCGATAAAAACCTTAAAATTTTGCGTTGCAATCTATGTTTGAAAAGGATCCTCTATGGCTAAATCCCCTTCCTACATCTATGAGAAACTTACGTGGCCTGAGATCAACAGGGCGGTAAAGGAAAAAAAGGTTCCTGTCGTGCCGATCGGTTCGATTGAGCAACATGGGTTGCACTTGCCCTTGGACGTGGATTGTGTTTGTCCGCGCGGTGTGGCCCTTCACGCAGCGAAACTAATTCCCGATAAGATGCTTATTTTGCCCACAATCGTCCACGGTTACACGGGACACGTAATGGATTTTCCCGGCACGATTAACATTCATTGGGAGCACTTTATTAAGATGGTGCTCGATGTTGCGAAGTCTCTCGCCTATCATGGATTCAAAAAGATTATTTTGCTTAACGGTCACGGCTCGAACATGCCAAACCTCGACTTGGTGGCGCGTCGTGCAGACTTGGAAACCGACGCAGAGTGCGCATTCTGTGGTTGGTGGAATTTGCTCACGGTCGACAAGAAATTCCTGCCCAAATGGCGGGACAGTTATTTTCCTGGAGGCTGTTGCCACGCGGGCGAGCTGGAGACATCTGTTTACCTGTACCTTGACGAAGATAACGTCCGAAAAAGTAAGATTCGTGATAACCGCATCACATTCAACGAGGAGCACTCGGATTTCCAGTGGATTGATGCATTCGCCGCTGGTCCTGCCACCGTCCAATCGTGGACATCGACCTACACTAAAACAGGAGGGATGGGTGCCGCGGATCTTGCCACGAAGGAGAAAGGGAGAGTGGCAGTCAAGGAGGCGGCGAAGCAACTGGCGCGTCTAGTTGCTGAATTTAGCAAGCGTCCCCGGCCCCAGCGCATCGCGCATCAAACCAAGAAACCCTCGATGAAGATGCCCTGGAGTCAACAAACCCTGCCCTGACGTTCGGTTTAGAGTCTGGATCTCGCCCCGACCTGGACAACTTCGAGCCAAAGCTTCCTATGAACCCTCGATCACACTCCTCACCACAATCGGTAGCAAAACCTACCAAGGTGCGTTATGGCGTTTTAGGATATGCTTGTGCCCTTTCAGTCATTACTTACCTGGACCGAATCTGTATTGCTGGAGCTGCACCGGCTATCAGTGAGGAGATGGACTTGAGTCCAGTCCAAATGGGTTATGTCTTTAGTGCTTTTGTCCTTGGCTACGGTGCCTTGCAGGTGCCTTGTGGTTGGTTGGGCGACAAGCTGGGTCCGCGCAAGGTCTTTGCCTGGATCGTGCTCTGGTGGTCTGTATTTACGGCGTTGACTGGACTGGTGCGCACGTTGGGATTGCTGGTGGCAATTCGTTTTCTGTTTGGTGTGGGCCAGGCTGGAGTCTTTCCTATCACCACTCGGAGCTTTTCCAACTGGTTTCCTGCCACGGAGGTAGGTTTTGCCCAGGGGTCGTTGTGGATGTCAGCGAGGCTAGGAGGGGCGCTAGCTCCGGGCCTCATTGTCTTGATGATGACTTACCTGGGCTGGCGACTTCCCTTTGTAATATTTGGCCTGATGGGATTGATTTGGGCACTTTTTTTCTACCCCTGGTATCGCGACAGGCCAGAGGAAAAGTTAAGTGTGAACGAAGCAGAGCTGCAGGTCATTAAGGGTGCTCGACGGGTGACCAACGACCAAAATGATCCGGAGTTCGCAAAAGTTCCCTGGGAAAAACTCCTTCGGAGCAAGAACCTGTGGGCTATTTGTTTGATGTATTGTTGCTTAGCCTTCAGTTGGTTTTTTTTCGTCACATGGCTTCCCACCTATCTCCAGTCAGGTGGCATGACCCTCACGCAGGCCGGATTCTACGCTGGTCTGCCGTTATTCCTGGGTGCCTTTGGGTGCTTCGTGGGGGGGCGATTGACCGACTATGTGGTGAGGCGGACTGGCAAGTTGAAGAATCGGCGCTACATTGGCTTTGGTGGGCTTACGGCAGGGGCTCTGTGTCTGTTGGCAAGTGCCTACATGTCCAACCCCCGCCTCGCGGTACTTTGCATGGCATTGGCTGCTTTCTTTGTTGACATCACAATGAGCTCCTGTTGGGCTGTCTGCATTGATATCGGGCAAGAGTTTGCAGGTACTGTCTCAGGTTGTATGAATACCTGGAGCAATGTAGGTGGTTTTCTCTCTCCAGTGTTTGCCGGTTATATGGTTCAATATCTGGGAGCCTGGCAACTGGTTATCCTTTCCTACGCAGCAATTCTTTTCTTAGGCGCATTATTCTGGTTACGCATTGACTCGACGCGACCCCTGTTGCAATAAACGGTCCAGGAACGGCTAGCGCAAATCTTCTTCGCTGAGCTCCACAGGTGACAGTTTCTTGAGTTGCAGGAAGAAATATTGGGATCTCGTCCTCAACTCCATATCCCTTGATTTGTTTCAACGGGGGGAGGACAATAGGACCCTGAAAAATTCTTTTTGAGGTATCCCATGGGGAAAGCTTTGCACAGATATCCACTTATTTTGATTGCTAACGCTTTAGTGGGAGCGCTTTTTCTTATACTTTTTCCACCAGGTCAAATTTTGGCCGCACAGCCAGCCCAGCGGATTCAAGGTCGATCAGGCCCGACGCTGTCATATGCTGATACAGAAAATCCTGTCTTCAAGACAGCACGCAAGCACCTACCGAGGATATTACTTCCGTTGTCCACGGTGGTCGCTTCTCCTGAGGAACATGCGGCCCTTCAGAGGATCCTTAATGAACCCAATGCCACTCTGATGATTGCACTAGGCGAACGATTCCTTATGGATTGGAATAAAAGTAAGCTCCTGCCTGTTGTTTATACAGCACTAGCCCAATCCTTTAGGGAAAAGAACGACTATGAAAGGGTGGTTGAAAACGCTGAGAAATCTATTGCATTGGACCCAGATAATGTTATGGCTTTGGCCATTGTTGCACACACACTTCCCAAAAGACCCGGGGAAAACGGATTGGAAACAGCCCTGAAATTGAGCCGTTCAACACGATATGCCCAAAAAGGATTGGAGCTGGTGGAGGTTTTACCTAACCCCGTTGACGTTTCGGCCGAAGAATTTGAGGAGAGCAAAAACTACGTCCGAACAATGCTTCACTCGTCCCTGGGCTTGGTATATCTCCAGAGAGGCATGTCAACCAAATCACAGGAGGAATACGAGATTGCTATAAGCTTGGCTAGCCCTCCTGACCCACAAGACTATTTTCGTTTAGGAGAAGCCTACACACAAGGTTACAGACCAGAGGAGATTAACTACACTAAAGCAATTGAGGCATACGGAAAGGCCAGCCAGCTTGCCCCAAACACAATTATCGATCAAGTGGCAACCGAGCGAATACAGAGTCTCACGAAAACCCAGGATAATATGAAGTTTAAAGGAAAGTAGCTACTTGGCTATCGAGGCAACTGTACCCATGGAAAAAAGTTTATAAGTCCTAGAAATAACAAGGGTAGTTTCCTCGGCGGGATTTGAAGCCGTGTTACCACCGTGACAGTGTGGTAGTTAGGGAGTAACACTGACAGCCTAGAGATGACAACCGCATCTTAATCGTTGGCTTATACAGCCCGAGATCTTACTTAACATTTACAGCAACAGATAAGAGTGGATTCTTTTCCCTCGTCGCTAGTTTTTCATTACTGGCCTTTAGTATTCAGTATCCCTTGATTTGCTCCGTTGGTGGGAGGAGAATGGGGCGCCAGAACCCTTCGGCTGTATTTGGAGGTAGGTAGATTAATGGGAAGCGACAACAAGCGCACTGACGTTGTAGTAATCGGTTCG
>CAZSDV010000103.1:0-3936 GCA_964605715.1 uncultured Acidobacteriota bacterium | reverse complement strand
CGGGAGCTTGTAAGTGCTCCTGCCAGCATTAATTGCTTCAGATATTGCTAGTGCTTCAGTGTCCGATCCATATCCAATATCTGCGCCTATGCTTAACGCAGATAGAGCATTAGTTAACGGACTTGATATAGCATTAACACGTAAATTTTGATCTAGCTGACGATTTTCGTTCATATCGCCTAATCCCCACGCGGGATTTGCAAAAGAACCCGTCGCTCCCATACCTTGCCCGTAGGATAAACCTCCCTGCGTTACTTGCGTAGAAAACAACCGATTCATTCCACGAGCTTCAAGCAAACCAGCAGCTTGCTGTTGCATCATCATCGCGGCATCTAATGTCACACCAGATGTCTGCGCCAACTCGGTAGTCGTACGAACCATCTGATTTAATTTATTCGGGCTAACTTGAGTCAAACCTCCTTGCGATAATGCTTCTAAACTAGCGATCAGTTGGGACATGGGGGCATCTGTACGGCCCGCCTCTCCAAAGATCTCCTTCATCGTGCTAACAACATCGACGTAGCCTTGTAAAGAACTTTTGACCTTGTCGGCATTAAACGCACGCATTTGCGTAGATACATCTGGTTGATTTCTTAAATTATCCCAGTCTTGCGTAGTTAAGCCGCCCTCCGCAGCGGGCTTGTCGTAGTCGATATTACCCTCGGGTGTCCTAGCGATATCTTGTCGATCCGCAGGTCGTCCCGCTCTTAACGCGTCAATCACTCTTTGTTGAGGTGCTCCACCACCTGCCAGCACACTTTCTGCTGCCTCAGCGGTTCTGAGATACGAAGGACGTGTATCCCTGCCTATCATTCCGCGACGAGTAAGTTCTCGATACATACCTCCTACTTCGCCTGCACGTACTCCACGCATTTGTGCCATGTTCTCATCAGCGAACATTTCATCAAACAACATTGTCACTTCTTGCTCAGTTGACTCTGGATCGTAGCCCATCAATCCAGTAACTGGATCCATTCGAAATCGGTTTGTCTCGGCCATTCTTTGAGCCATAACAACCGCCGAACCTCTTCGACCAGACATGGCATCTAACTGATCTGGCATGATTTGGGATAATGCAGGAGCAAACATCGCTGCCATGGTACCTATCTGACGCGCAGCTAACCGTTGCCGACCGCCAAATTCTCGGCCAGTCATTTCATGGGCACCACGTATAAAATCCACTACACCGGACTGTGTAGTTTCTCCAGCAATACGTGTAAGCATCTCTTGCTGTTGCTGTTGCTGCTGCTGCCGTTGCATAACATCCATGATGTTTTGAGACGAAAGACCGCCCGGAATCATTCCCTGGCTAGTCATCTGCTGCTGCAACATTGGAGCAACTTTCCAATTTAATAGAAAACCTAGAAGACCAGGATTACTAAACCCTGGAAGTTGCTCAAATCCAGTCTGCATCTGTTGCGGAGGCATTGTCGCAATAGGGGCAAACCCCTGAGACAATTGCTGTAACAACATCTGGTCTTGATTTTGCGCCATGCCGTAAGGGTTCTGAAACCCCCCGTTCCACGGCATCATTTGTTGCTGATATAAATTATTTACTGGCACAATATTGCTTCCTTGCAATTATTGATTTCTCTTACGAAAAGTGCGTGCTCTACGCTCAATAACTCGTTTCCTAGCGAGTGCAAACTTACGGGCGTCCGTATCTTGTTCAGATTCTTGACTCATGCGGTTTTCCACAAAATTCGCTAATCCTTCCATGTCCTTTTTCCACGTAGCCAAAACTTCTGGGTCATTTATATCCTCACCCCAAACTTCTTTCCAACCTTGAACCAATTCCTCCCGAACATCCTGAAATTGTTCGGTGCTTTTTGCCCAAGGCCTCGACACATTCATTAACTCTCCAAAGTTTTCTTTAGCGCTCCCTTGTACAGATTTAAAACTATCTTCAGTCAGTCCTGAGTTCGAGACTAGAGCCAAATGGTAAGAGTAAAGATGTTCCATCAATTCTCTGTCGGATTGCGTCGTCATTTCGTTCAATAATATTCGCCATCGACGCCACCATCTGTAATCCATTATATCGGCTTCTCGGTAATCAATTATACCGTTTACCGCCGAGCGGACTGTTAGGACTGCTGCTCTGTCTCGTTCCAAAAATCCGGGCTATCTATCATTACCTCCAGCTTAGAGACTAAACGATTAAATCTGGAACAATAAGTCGAAATTGTCCGTTGTATTGTTTCAGTTCTTAAAACATCTTTTAGTATCTTCTCTTCAATTTGAGCTAAATAGCCTAACTCCGGATCAAACGCAGGAAAATTCCAAAACTCCGTTCCGTGAGAATTTGTTCCTTTACTATACGCATCAGGTAATGCATGGGTGAAACTACCGTCTTTTGCAGATAAATGGTTTAGTTGTAAATACAATCTAAACCTATTTACTTTTTCCCAGTAATCTTGAATAGTTGTTATGTCTCCTGCCTCGCGTTGTTTAAACACGAAGTTATATATGACATCCATTTCTTTAGTCGTAAGCGTCCTGAATCGCACTATTACTTGTCCGCCAAACAAATCGTATTGCTGTATAAAAGGCTTTTGCCCTAACACACTATGTAAAAACCCCATTTTTTCGTCTTTAGTGGGCTCAGCTATTACTGGTTGAGAAAGCTCCCAGCCACAGTGCGGACAATTTTCTATGGCCAGATTTGCTCCCGTATTTACTGCTTCATCTATATCTTCCTCTTCCGCCTTGTCTTCCGGAGGAGGAGGTGGTTCCTGCGCTGCTTGGGGCGGATCTTCTAAAGGCGAAGCACTTATCTTAGGTTCGGAAGGAAACGGAGCAGAAATATTTTCCGCTATTTTTCCCGAAGGTATCGGTTCCAATATTGTGGTAGATGGTGTTTCACGTTCAATTTCTTTTGACTTCGCCTCCATCTCAGCTAATGCTGGCGGCTTTGTTACTCCTTCCAAATTAGTTACCTGCAAATCAGATAACATTTTTTTCTCGTTATCGGTAAGCTTCGATTCATCAATATCTGAATTCAATTCAAATTTTGAGTCCTCTGCCTTATAGTTCTCATCGACCATTCGACCTTCTCCCACTAGATTTAAGTTACTTAATTAAGAAGAATCTATTAGTTTGTAAGTACCGTCTGCTTTCTTCTCTTCAAACTTTTCCAACTCCGGCTCCTCGTAATCTGTAGGCCTCTTCTTTGCATATTTTTTAGTAGTGTCAAACACATTCAGCTTTTCTAGCTGCTGGAATTTTTGATCATCTTTCCATAATTTCTTACCTGGATATGGATAGAACTCGTTCCCTTGATATTCAACAGATTTTTCCGTCCAAGCAGTACCCCCACTAGCAATATTTAATCGAACATATTGTTGCCATCGAGATTCGATTAAACCCCATGTCTCTTGCAAATTATATCCTGGGCCGTCAGGTCTATCGTTGAAAGAAAATCCCATGTTATTGGTAATCAATTCTTTATTACCCAACAACATTGGACTTTCATAATACTTAGCCTTTATCACGCCATTCCAAAGAGGTTCCCCAAAAGATAAATGCTTCTTCGCCGCTTCTTCACATTTAGCCAAAGAAGATGAAATATCGCCAGCAACTTTGTCACTTTTACCTAACATCCCTCCGCCTTTTTGAGCCATTTTTTTCACAGCGATAACATTACCCTCTGCGATAAGTGATTTTTTAGAGATAAGTCCTCCATCATAATTGCATATCCATTTTTCAATTATGCAATGACCAGAAAGTATACAAACGTTTTTCCCAAATCGATGACTTGCATCAAATGATCCCCCCTCTTCTCCTTGCGGAGAATGCCATATATTCAAGCCCTGACTATTAAAGATGTTCATTGTCTTGGAGTAGCACACTATATCCTTTTCGCCCTGAGCGCCATCTAGCGTAATATTTCCTTTTTGCTCCGCCACCCATCCTTCTAGAAGTAATTTTGCCTTGATT
>CAZSDV010000102.1:3073-4024 GCA_964605715.1 uncultured Acidobacteriota bacterium | reverse complement strand
CCCCGGGAAACCGGCCTGTTCGGATGGCCTCTTTGCGTTGTTCTTCGCTCATCTGTTCTGGTCCCAACGCCGCACTCCACGGCTGCTCACCATAGATAGCCACCGGGTGAGAATAGAGTGACTCGCAGGCACCTTTGGTGCCGAAAAATCGCTCAGCGACCTGACCCCACCCTTTAACAAATTGAGTTGAAGCAAAGCTAACCTGAATGTCATTTGGGTATAGGAATGTGGCATTAAAATGGTCCCAGGTATTGCCAGGCCGAGTTCGAACCTTACGCCCACCAGAAGCGGTTGCCTTCACCGGATGTGACTTCAGCACCCAATTACAAACATCAATCACATGAATATTCTGCTCAACAATGATGTCCCCAGAAAGCTCCCGGTCGTGCATCCAGTTTCGAACTCGTGCCGCACCAACAGATAACCCAGCGGTCGGCCGGGGTTGCAAAGCCCCAGAATAATAATATGCCTGTCCGGTCACGATGTCTCCAATTGCACCCGCATGCACTCTTTCTACCATCTCCAAAAAAGGTGGAGCATTTCGAATCTGAAATCCGACGTGAAGAGTTATCCTTCCCTGTGCGTTCTCCCCAATTTGCGCCACGCGCTTACAGCCGTACACATCTACCCCCACTGGCTTCTCACAATAAGCATGTTTTCCAGCAGCCACCACACCTTCCAGATGGTCAGGATGCAAATATGGAGGGGAAGAAATCAGAACAGCGTCTACATGGCGAGACTCAATTAGCCGCAAATATCCATTCACTCCTTGAAATAGCTGCTCCTTATCGATCATTGCAAAATTGCTTTTTTGACTGAGGTCATTGAAGTGTTGATTCCCCGTATCAAGGCGATCCCGAAACAAATCAGCAATAGCTACCACCCTAAGATTAGTATTATCCATCATGGAACTTGCCACCCCTATGCCACGCCCGCCGCAACCAATAATAC
>CAZSDV010000102.1:0-3063 GCA_964605715.1 uncultured Acidobacteriota bacterium | reverse complement strand
GGCCTTGGTCCCGCGGACCGCTTCTGGCCTAACAATCATGAACCCTGTTGCAGCCGCTGCAGTGCTGGTTGACTTCAAAAATTCACGCCGGTTGATTTTTGCTTTATCCTGACCCATTGCGCCACCTCTCATCTGGTTTAATTCCGTTTTCATCATATCTCTTCACTTTCCCCTGTCAAGCCATGTAATCCACAAAGGAATGCAGTTAATAATGAGTCGGACAAGATAAATTCTTCAACTCAAGGTTATGTTAGCGCAAACCTGGATGTCATTTAGCTCGCCCAGAAAAAACTGGATCTCATCGCAGTGCAGTGTCTCGTCCGGGTAGTACCCGAACTAGATATAAGCTCCCTGGGATTTCTCATTCTATGCATGAGGCAACCTTTTTACTTGTGGTAGACTCTATTTACTAGAAAACATTGAGGAGAGAAGCTCATGATTTGGCATGTCTTGAAGCTGCTGCAAAAATGCACGCTAGCTCTTCCTTTGATTTGGGCTTACAGCTCCCTATCCGCATCTCCTGCCCCACAACTCATTACATCTCCACTGGCTATTCCTGAAACAACCAAACTAAGTAATCCCAGTTCCGTCAAGGTTGAGAAAATCATCCGGGAATTCGCTGCCAAGGAAAAACTCTTTAAGGCGGCTCGAGAAAATTATACATATCGCCAAATCAACCGACTTCAAGAACTAAACTACAATGGCCGGGTAGTCGGTACCTACGAGCAGTCTTGGGATATTCTTTACGACGATCGAGGTAAACGTATCGAAAGAGTGACCTACGCACCTATTCCTACTCTGCAAAGAATCCAGGTTACCCAACAAGACATTGAAGCTATGCGAAGCATTCAGCCGTTCGTACTTACCACTGATGAACTGCCTCTCTATGAAGTTCAGTACCTCAGCCATTCGCGTGTAGATGAAATCACCGCTTATATCTTTTCCATCCGCCCTCGTAAGATCGAAAAAGGCAAACAATACTTCCAAGGACGAGTCTGGGTGGATGATCGCGACCTACAGATCGTCAAAAGTGAGGGCCGACAAGTTCCTGAAATTAAGAACAAAAAAAGTGAAAACTTGTTCCCTCGTTTTGTTACGTTTCGGGAGCAAGTTGACGGTAAATTTTGGTTTCCTACCTACACACGTGCTGACGACACCCTCCGCTTTTCGAGTGGCCCGGTTAGAATTCGGCAAATCATTAAGTACACTGACTACAAGCAATTTAGAGCTAAAACTCGCATAACCCTTGCTGGAGAAGTAGAAAATTTAAACTCAGCGAAAAAGGACGATGGGGAACCCTAGGCGCAACCTTCTTCTCCTTTCGGCCAACTCCAGATATTTAGTTGATGGACAAAGGTCTTTTAGGTTCAAAAGTACAACTTCTCGCAACCACAGTATATTGCTGCAGGGCTTTTAGAATAAGTTTAAGCAAGAAAGAAAAATTATCGGAGGTCAGGAAAGCAACGTTAATTCTGAACCAGCCCAGTAATCTTGACCGGCGGATTCTTGTGGTTAGTAGGACTAGACTGAGATTTCTGTGGATCACGCCAGTTATCAATCATGGCAACCTGCTGGACGCAAGTGACTGTGCAGTAAGAAGCACAGGATTTTTCCGTGAAGTATTCCCGCCGGATATCTTCTCTTGAATAATTTTCTAGCGGCACGGCTGGGTACCCACGCTGCTGCGAGCAATAGTGCACCAAACCGTTTTCACAAATATAGAGATAGCGCCCACCCGCCCGACAACGCCAGCTGTTGGGCAAACCCCTAGCAATGTTATCCTGGAAAGGGTTAATGCGAGCATAAGACCGCTTTCCCATACTCTTGATCTGGAGAAAAATATTCTCTTCTTCAGAATTCAGGGGGCGCAGCTGCCCATCGCCATCGTGAATGATCCCCACAGTACTAGTAAACCCCAGCTCTACAGCTCGGCGTGCAACAATCAAGGCATCATGTGGATTGTTTATGCCACTTCCAACTACCGAATTAATATTTACATCGAATTCAGCGTACTCGGAGAGTAACACCAGCTTCTGGTCAAGCACTTTTAGGCTCTTCTTGGAAACCTTGTCCGGCATAACGTTATCGATGCTGATCTGTAACTGCTCAATTCCGGCTTGATTCAGCTGCCGGATGCGGTCCGCTGTAAGCAGGTAGCCATTTGTGATTAACCCAGCGATAATCCCATGTTTCCGTATCCACCGGATGATCTCATCGAGCTGGGGGTGCATTAAAGGCTCACCACCACTGATGGTAACAATAGTTGTCCCAAGCCCAGCTAGCAGGTTCACGCGCCGAAGCATGTCCGCAAGTGGGACAGGTTTTGAATGGTCATCATACTCATTACAGTAGCCACAGGCCAAATTACAGCGGCGAATCGGGATCAGGTGGGCTAGTATGGGATGTCGGCGTAAGAGCAATCCTTTCCCAATCATCCGAAATTCACGGAGTCGTCGGTAAACCGCATTCCGTTTTCGCCGCAATGACAGCCGTGTCATATTGATCACCCCGCCATTTTCTTTGAGCCACCCCTTAGAAAAGAATGGCCCTTTTATGGAGCTCAAACCTGAAAAATCCACGCAGACACACCGAAATGGAAAAATGTCACCATCAAGTGTGGAATTGAGAATCAAAAAACAGTCCGAAATACCTAACATGCCTCTAGGAGGCACCTAGTTCGTCATTTTCAACCGCCTGACATCACCATTAGCATTGATACGGAACCGGGAACCCGGCAGGCGATGGTTGACCTTAATCGAAGTGTACTTTGCAAGAATATAGTCACCGTTAGGTTCATGAAATCGCTGCTGTACTGGCAACCAAGATTTTGGACTTACCCAAAGAACCACCTTTTCAAGGCGGTCGGCAACCTCCACCTCCTTGGGGGATAGCTCCAAAACTATCGCAACATCTCCGTCCAGCACCTGGTCTCCTTTTAATCTTAGGTCGTACGATTTCACTAAATCCTCCGACCTGGTCCCAAAACCAAGCATTAGAAATTGCTGGAGAAGATCTTGATGATCCTTTAAATCATATTCCTGAATCTGATTGATCTTGGGTATA
>CAZSDV010000101.1:0-4038 GCA_964605715.1 uncultured Acidobacteriota bacterium | reverse complement strand
CTCAACTTTTTGTAGTCACAAGCGATCCCTTAGATTCTGCCTCGGCGGGACGTTCCTATCGATTAAGGCCTTACAGCCTCCCGCTATCTCTGGCAACAATTTATGGTTAATCAATTCATCGCTAACATCCTAGGAACATCGAGTTTAATACTGGGGCCCATAGTTGTGGTCACGTAAGCCGTCCGGAAAAATTGACCTTTTATGGTAGATGGACGAGCCCTAATCACAATCTCCAGCAGTGCATTCATATTTTCAAGCAACTGTTCAGTTTCAAAACTAACTTTGCCAAGTGGAACATGAATAATCGAGGTTCTATCCAGACGGAATTCAACCCTACCCTTCTTGGCTTCCTGTATAACTCTGGTGAAATCCTGAGGCTGAACAACCGTACCGGTACGAGGATTAGGCATAAGTCCTCGCCTACCCAATACCCTACCTAATTTACCTATTTTACCCATCAAATCAGGCGTAGATATAGCCACCTCAAAATCCACCCAACCATTCTCTATATTCTTAATAATATCTTCGTCACCCACATAATCCGCTCCTGCCTCATTAGCCAATCTAATTCCTTCACCCTCTGCAAAGACAAGGACTCGTATTTCCTTACCTAGGCCATGTGGAAGCAAGGCAACACCCCTAACTAACTGGTCAGCATGGCGGGGATCAGCACCTGTCCTAATATGCAACTCAACCGTTTCGTCAAATTTGGCTCTAGCCGAATCCTTCGCTAACTGCAGCGCTTCTTGTGGTGAGTAAGTTCTATCAACCTCGATTGAACTCAAAGCTTCTTGGTAATGTTTACCGCGTTTTACCATTATTAACTAAATCCTTTGACATTTTCAGATACCATTACTTGTCTATTTGTACTCCCATGCTTCTGGCAGTACCTTCTATAATCTTGATAGCCGCATCTATATCTGGAGCATTCAAATCTACCAGTTTAAGTTGAGCAATCTCTCTAATATCATTCATTGACACTTTCCCAACGGACTGACTTAGCGGTGTTGGGCTGCCTTTGTCTATACCTGCAGACCTCCGTATCAGATCTGATGCTGGTGGGGTTCTCGTTACGAACGTGAATGATCTGTCTTCATATACCGTTATATGAACCGGTACAATCGTACCTTCTCTTGTAGAAGTCTGTTCATTGTATTCCTTAACAAATGCCATAATGTTAACACCATGTTGACCCAAAGCCGGACCAACTGGAGGTGCCGGAGTCGCCTTACCTGCAGCTATCTGCAACTTTACTAACGCTCGAATTTTCTTAGCCATCTATATTCCTTAAAGTTTTTCTACCTGCAAGAAATCTAATTCAACCGGGGTCTCTCGACCAAAAAAGGAGACCAATATGCTAACTTTACCTCGATCTGGCAGAACCTGATCTACGGTGCCAATGAAGTCAGTAAATGGACCATCCGTAATACGAACACTTTGACCAATCACAAAACCCACCTTAACCCTGGGAGCCTCCGATTCCATATGCTTTAGTATACGCTCTACTTCTTTTTCCTCTAATGGAACAGGCTTGGGTCTCCGTTCCTGTTCATCCTCAGCAGAAACAAACCCGGTGACACCAGGGGTGTTCCTAACAACATGCCAACTGGCATCATCCATAGCCATTTGAACCAATATGTACCCAGGGAATACTTTTCGCCTGACAGATCTTCTCCTGCCTTCTTTGATCTCTATTTCCTCTTCTGTAGGAATTACCACGTCAGTAATCTTGTCATGAATATCCATGGATGAAACACGCTGTGACAAGTTTCTTTGAACACGCTCCTCATGCCCAGAGTAAGTGTGTATTATATACCATCGTTTTTCTTGTTCATCCATCGAAACCATATTCCCCTATACCCCACCAATCAAAATCTACACTACCGCTCCAAATAGCAGACTGAAGGCCATGTCTGTAACACCCAATAAGATCCCCACAATTAAGGACAAGACTATCACTAGCATAGTTAGGCGAGTTGCCAGCTGCCTAGATGGCCACACCACCTTACGCAACTCACCCACTGTCTCGCGGAAGAACTGCAATGCCGAACCTCTTCCAGCAGAACCAGATGCCTGCGCTGTCCGTCTAGCTGGAGATCTAGCCAAGCTTTCTTACCTTACCTCTCTGTGGACTTTATGCTGCCGGCAACGTGGACAATACTTGGACAATTCCAACCTTTGAGGGTCACTACGTTGGTTCTTCGCAGTTGTGTAATTACGCTCACGACAGTCAGTACAAGATAAATCTATTATTGGGCGAGCTTCTCCTCTTCTTTTAGCCATTACAATCTAATCCGTAACCTTGGTTATTACACCAGAGCCCACTGTGCGGCCTCCTTCTCGAATTGCAAATCTTAGTTGCTCCTCAAGCGCCACTGGACTAATAAGTTTGATCTTAATATTGACATTATCACCTGGCATAACCATCTCTACCCCATCAGGGAGAAAGAGTTCTCCAGTAACGTCAGTTGTACGTATATAAAACTGGGGTTTGTATCCGTTGAAAAATGGAGTATGCCTGCCTCCTCCATCTCTACCGAGGACATAGACTTCAGCATCCGCTGATGTGCTAGCTCTCATAGAGCCCACTTTTGCAAGAACCTGTCCTCTTTCTATTTCCTCCCTCTCAACTCCACGTAACAGGCAGCCTACTGCGTCTCCAGGCTCTCCTTCATCTAAAGTTTTGTGGAACATTTCCACTCCAGTAACAACAATCTTCCTGGATTCTCCGAAACCGACAACTTCTATTTCATCACCGGTCTTTACTACTCCTCGTTCCACTCTACCAGTTACCACTGTTCCACGCCCCTTGATACCGAAAACATCCTCAACCGGCATAAGGAAAGGTTGATCTTTAGGCCTAGCCGGTACTGGAATATAGTCATCTACCGCCTGCATCAAATCCAGTATTCCCTTGGTCCATTCAGACTCAGGATCTCCGTCAGCCTCGAGAGCCTGCAAGGCACTTACACGGACAATCGGTATATCATCACCTGGAAAACCATAGCTGGACAATAGTTCCCTTAATTCCATTTCAACTAATTCCAATAACTCAGGATCATCCATGGCATCACATTTATTGAGTGCTACAACGATACTTGGAACTTGCACTTGCCTTGCCAGAAGTATGTGTTCCCTAGTCTGTGGCATTGGACCATCTGGGGCACTAACCACCAATATCGCTCCGTCCATCTGTGCCGCACCAGTAATCATATTCTTTATATAGTCAGCGTGACCAGGACAATCTACATGGGCATAGTGTCTTCCAGCTGTTTCGTATTCAACGTGTTGAATGGCAATAGTTACACCGCGAGCTTTTTCCTCAGGAGCATTGTCAATCGAATCGAAACTACGGAAGGAGGTGCCTCCTCCCCCCTGCTTACTAAGAACCATTGTTATCGCGGAAGTAAGAGTAGTCTTGCCGTGATCGACATGCCCTATAGTACCAACATTCAAATGGGGCTTGGTCCTTTCAAATCTTTGCTTAGCCATAGCGACGAACCTCCTTACATTTCCCTGGAGCCCACAACCGGAGTCGAACCGGTGACCCCGTTCTTACCAAGAACGTGCTCTACCTCTGAGCTATGTGGGCCTGAGTTTATATTTGTAATAACACTATTATTAATGGTGGAGGGGGTAGGATTCGAACCTACGTAGCCCTTCCGGGCGCCAGATTTACAGTCTGGTGGTATTAGCCACTCACCCACCCCTCCAAGTACGCCTCAGTCTATCATTAGCGACGGACCGCGCCAAGTCCTTATCTGGTGGGTTGAACCTAATACTCATTTCAAGCCCGAGAGGGGATTCGAACCCGTGACCTGCGGTTTACAAAACCGCTGCTCTACCACTGAGCTACTCGGGCATACCCTAGTGGTAACCACAAAACGACTACCGCGAGGAAGCCTAACCTCCATGATAACACATTTGGCACTGACCTTCTACATCTCATGCCAGAATGGGTATATTACAGATGAATTTGTATCGTGGAGAATTGTTTGGCTCACAGCATTATCGAGGTAGCATTTTAGTAATCTCAAT
>CAZSDV010000100.1:1466-4148 GCA_964605715.1 uncultured Acidobacteriota bacterium | reverse complement strand
GTGGGGGTCATATAGACCCCTTCCAGCAATTCCTCCGACGCAAAACGGTACCATTGAGGAGTAAACTCTGTTCCTCCTGAGAAGATTCCCGTAATGCCCGCCTGTTTGATACTCGAGCCTTCCTTCTCAAGCTTATTGGCTAATGCTTCCAGTAGTTTGGGAGTAGTAAAAAGACACTGTAGATCGTGTCCTGCGGATAGCAGCGTAATAGCTTGTTCTAAAACATGCTCCTGATAAGCCTTCAAATGCTCCATCCACCCTTTCCTAATTAGCTTGATGACCCACCGTGGATCCAAGTCTAGACAAAAGCTAACTCCCCCTCGATGGTGGGCTAAATGCTCAACGGCCAGGCGCAAACGGCGAGGACC
Organism: uncultured Acidobacteriota bacterium; assembly: GCA_964605715.1. GTDB lineage: Bacteria > Acidobacteriota > Terriglobia > UBA7540 > JAPUME01 > JAPUME01. The sequence goes on along the minus strand of CAZSDV010000100.1, from coordinate 3,780 downwards.
GGAGGGCCCCAGCATTAGCCAGTTGGCACCTTTGGGGAAATATTCGTCTGGAAGTGTACGGGAGAAAATTTCGTAGTCGATTCGGAAGTCTTCGATGTTGACACGAGATTTTGGAATTCCAGTTGTTCCCCCTGTTTCAAAAACATATACAGGTTTTCCAACATAGGCTTTGGGCACCCATCGTTCAAGAGGACCGCCACGCAACCAATCGTCTTTAAAATTGTCGAAGCGTACGAGATCCTGAACCGTTTTGACTTCAGTCCGAGGATCCCAGTCTGCCTTCTCCAACCATTCCAACCAGAAGGGGCATCCCGTTTCTGAACTGAAGTGCCAGGAGATGATTTCTCGCAGGTGATTATTCAGTACTTCCTCGGCGGCCTTCGGATCCTGGGAGTTCGGCGACTGAGTTAAATCTGTGGTACTCATCCTATGTTCAATCTTTTCTGTTTGGGCAACTCGGCCCCAATTATGATCTGTATTTTTCGATCAGAGTCTGGAATTGTAGCCCGGAGAAGAAATAAGGGTCAAATAGTTAGAAAGAGAAGTCTGTCGTATCGTCTATCTTGTTAAACCCTCTCTCTCCAATCTCTTTGTTTCCATTTTCCATTTGAACCATATAGATTTTGGATTTGTCGAACATTGCAAACCACAATTGCGTTAAAATTTACGCTGAAATGGACAATCCCAGATCTTTGCCGCAACGTGTTGTTTTCGGTGAAAATACGCTCACCCAGTTAGGTGAGCTATGCCGAGACTTAGGAGTAAGCCGAGTCCTTCTGGTTTCGGACCCTGGCCTAGTCCAGGCTGGACACTGTGAAAAAGCCCGACAGTCGCTGAAAAAAGCTAACATCACGAATTTCCTTTTCGACAAGGTAGAAGAAAATCCCAATACCCATCATGTGAATCTAGGATTGGAGTTTGCTCAGAAGCACTCTCCCATCGATGGCATTGTAGCTCTGGGAGGAGGAAGTCCCATGGATTGTGCGAAAGGAATTAACTTCCTACTCACCAACGGCGGAAAAATGGAGGACTATTGGGGAACCGATAAGGCTTCTCAGCCTATGCTTCCCTCCATCGGAATCCCAACCACTGCTGGAACAGGAAGCGAGTCTCAGCGATTCGCACTCATTACTCAGGAGAGAGACCATCAAAAAATGGCCTGCGGTGATTCTAAAGCACTTTTTCAGACTGTGATTCTCGACCCAGTTCTAACAAAAACTCTACCCAAAACCATAACTGCTATCACTGGTCTTGATGCTATTACCCATGCATTGGAAAGTTACGTTTGTACGGAGAGAACTTCCCTGTCTCAGATTTTGGCACGGGAAGCATGGCGCCTTCTGAATGGTAACTTTGAAATGGTGATTGAGTCCCCCGATAATCTTGAGTCCCGTGCCGATATGCTTTGGGGAGCCCATTTTGCCGGTGCGGCTATCGAGAATTCCATGTTGGGGGCCGCCCACGCTTGTGCAAATCCTTTGACTATCAAGTTTGGAATAACCCATGGGATTGCTGTAAGCCTAATGTTACCTCATGTCATTCGATTCAACGGTGAAAAGGTCGAAAATCTTTACTCCGAAATACTCGAATCTGCAGGACTTCCCCATGGAACGCCAGCGGAGCAACTGGGCGGACGGGTGACCTATTTGATAAAATACGCACAATTGCCCACCACACTTCGAGAGTGTCAGGTGGAAAAGGCATCCTTGCCAGGATTGGCAAAATTGGCAAAACAGGAGTGGACAGGAAAATTCAATCCAAAATCACTATCGGAAGCTGATTTTTTAAGTCTTTATGAAGAGGCTTATTGAGGTAGAGATTATTTTCTAGAAAAGCGAGGCCGATGACAAAAGAAAACCTAAAACTAACATCTAAGGGCGATAAGGGCTATATGGGTAAATTGTCCCTGTTTGGTTTAGCTGCCTGGTTTTTTTTCTGCGCATGGTATCCCTACCCAGTCCCCTCCGACTCCTGGTCTTCTTTCCGTGGCAATTCTAACCTTACCGGCGTTACAGATACTCAACTTCCAGATAAACTTGAGGTCGCCTGGACCTTCCAGGCAGAAGACGGCTTTGAGTCAACAGCGGCGATCCTATCCGACACAGTCTACGTCGGTTCCTATGACATGAACCTGTATGCTTTGGATTTAGCAACCGGAAAATTAAAATGGAAGTACCCAGCAGAGGAGGAAATTAGATCTTCTCCTCTGGTTATCAACGGAATGGTTTACTTTGGCGATGAGTCGGGAATATTTCACGCACTGGATGCCGAAAGTGGGAAGAGGAAATGGACATTTCAGGCTGAAGGCCCCATC
>CAZSDV010000100.1:624-1456 GCA_964605715.1 uncultured Acidobacteriota bacterium | reverse complement strand
CCCATCAGTTCTTCGGCTAATTTTCACGATGGGCGAATTCTTTTTGGCTCCTACGATCAATACCTTTACTGTATTTCCGAACAGGATGGATCCCTTATATGGAAAGTTGAGACAGCAGGTTATTTACATTCGACTCCATCTATAATTGATCAGGATACTATTATCGCCGGTTGTGACGGGTTTTTCCGTCGGATCAGAATTAGCGATGGTAGTGTGCAGGCCAAGATAGATCTTCAAGCTTATGTCGCCGCTAGCCCTGCTATCCGGGACAACCGTGCGTACGTGGGCACCTTTGAAAATCAAGTTCTGTGTGTTGACATGAAAAAGGCAAAGATTCTTTGGCAATATGAGAACCCTAGAAGGAATTTCGCCTTCTATTCTTCCGCAGCAGTCAACGAGAGGCTAGTAATTATCGGAGGTCGTGACAAGTTACTTCACGCTTTGAATCGTGAGACTGGACAGAAGGTCTGGACATTTGCAACAAAATCTAGGGTAGATTCTTCACCTGTCATCGCAACTGATCGGGTGGTTTTCGCATCTAAAAGTGGTGTAATTTATGTGTTGTCACTGGATTCGGGAAAAGAACTTTGGCAATTTGATACTGCTTCTTCAATCGCAGCGTCTCCAAGTCTTGCTCAAGGCAAACTAGTAATCGGAACGGAAGACGGACTACTTTATTGTTTTGGAGAAAACTCCCAGTGAACGTTGCTATTAAAAACAATATTCTACTATCTTGGATTCTCTTAACCAAAAAAGACTGCTCGACTGAAAGGAAACCTAAGGAATGCAGAGATACCTCCTCCCTTCCCAATCGATACAATTCTTGCTTGTC
>CAZSDV010000100.1:0-614 GCA_964605715.1 uncultured Acidobacteriota bacterium | reverse complement strand
TGTTTTTTTTCCTCTGCAAATATTAGCCCAAGACCGCCCCGAAACAAGCAGCGACCGGGAGGAGCAAATCGATCAAGAAGAAACTCCACCTCAGATTCCACCTCAAAACTATGAAGTAGTGGTTGAAGACAGCATTTCTTACCGACCTTCTTTAAACACCGTGGTCACAAAGTTTCCTACGTCGCTTCAAGCTACACCGGCGAGTGTTGGTGTTGTAACAGCCCCACTGTTCAAGGTCCAAAATGCTACGGTTTTAGGAGATGCACTTAGAAATGTGAGTGGAGTGGCAGCCCACAAGGGTAGTGGCGTTTACGATTTCTTCACCATTCGTGGTTTTGACTCCCTTTCTAGTGGCTTAGTTCTAACCGATAGTGCATCTGAGCCAGAAGTAACCTTTTATCATCTATACAACGTCGAACGGGTTGAAGTTTTAAAAGGTCCTGGGGCTTTTCTATATGGTGGAAATCCTCTTTCTGGAAGTATCAATCTGGTTCGCAAGCAACCTCTCTTTGAGGACGCCCTTGAGTTAGGTGGAATGTACGGCTCATTTCAAACCTACGCAGGCAACCTGGATCTCAACCAAACGTCATCGGACGGAAAGCTTGCTTTTCGCC
>CAZSDV010000099.1:0-4163 GCA_964605715.1 uncultured Acidobacteriota bacterium | reverse complement strand
CGAACCGATTACTACAACGTCAGTGCGCTTGTTGTCGCTTCCCATTAATCTACCTCACGGTAAAATTTTGGCTTTCTTCGGACGTTTTCAAGAATGGTTTCGTCGAACGACTTCATTTCAGGGCCTGGGTTGTTGGTGCCATAAAATTCGTAGCCAATCTTCGACCACACTTGAGGGTTTGTATAATAAGCTTCATACACTAGGTCTCGCATGGTTGCGAAAAGATCAGGTTGGGTTCCAGACCATGAAAGTTTTTCTTCTTCTGCAGATTTTTTATCGAAGATCTTGAGTAGCTTCACTCGTTCTTCAGATGTGAGTCTTGAAAAGGTCTGGCTATAGTTCAATTGGCTGGATTGTTCAAGTTCATTGAGTCCGGCTTGAACCTGCTTACGAAGCTCTTTCACCTCGCCTAGTACGATCTCAATATAATTTGTGGCACCAAGCTTACCTGCACTGGGCATGCCGCCAGTTGCTGGAATGATTTCATTGGCAGCTGATAGGAGATTTGCTCTTTCAAGGGCAGAGAGAACCCTTACGGCCGAGCCCCTGCCTTGCACTTCTTTAACCTTAGCCCAGATAGCCTGAACACCTCCGGGAGCCAGGCCCGCGGCGCCACCAAAAGCAATGAGTGACCCCTTTAAACCCCCTTCAAGTACCTTTCGACGAGTAATTTTTTTCCTCAAAGAGATCCTCCGTAGGAAAGGGTGTCCTTAACCGTCTGGTTTTAGAAAGGGACGGTCTTATCGTATTGTAGCGTTTAGAAAGCAGGTCGCGACCCGCTTGTCAATTCACTTGCATTGTAATGGTGGAGGCCGAAGGAATCAATCCTCCCTTCAGGAGCTTGCACAGAAGGGCTATTGGACCAAAAAGACAATGAAAATTATCACTGATGAAGATTGTCTTTATTGCCCACTTTCCACCCTGTGTTACAATCAGCCGTTCGGGTATTTGGCAGCAGAACATTCTGCCCTTATCAGCCTCAGCCAACTGACCAGCCTGGTCTACTTGTTAGCTTGGTTCTGCCGGGACTTCTGTGAAGCTCCGGTATACCAACGGTCAAAGTTTTAGTCCTTTCCTGTTGCGGTTGGTGCCTGGATTTCGGGGGCTCCAGGTTTGATCGGGTGATTTTCCCACCGGCTTCCGAGAGGGAAAGAAAATCCTAAATAGGGTAAGGGGTAAGGCGTTGCCTTTGTGCTCCCAAAGTAATTCATTAGGAGCAGAAAATATTTGCAAGGGTAACGGCTGGAAAAAATTTTCAAGATGAGGGCAAAGCTCCTCAATTTTCTACGGAATAATTTTCTGCTGGTGATTCCTGCCTTTCTCGCCTTTGGTGTGCTGGTGAAGGGCGCTTTGCAAGGTATTCGTCAGGAATCAGCCAGTGATGTAGCGGTCGTGAGTGGGATTGTTTCTATGCCTCCCGTCCGATTTGTGGATAAGTCTTCCTGGGTATATCTGAGCGACTATGTTGGGCAGCTTGCTAGAGGAGCTGCTTCCTCGCTGGCGCTCGTGGGGCAGCAGCGGGCAACAGGTGTGTTTCTTGAGCCGGATTTGCTGCTCACCTCTATCGAAGCAATTGACACTCACCAGGTTACTCGAATAGAGCTTGCAGACGGCGTTCTTTCGAGTGGCAGTGTCCTCGGGTATAACACCGAGAACGGGGTGGCTATCATTAAGCTGAATCACGGGCTTAGGGCCAGAGGAATAGATATGGAGCCGGTTGTGATGAATCCGGGCTGGGCTGTTGCGGTGGGCCTTGATGCAATGGGCTCGGTTGTGACATCGGTGGCTTTACTGTCTCTTCCTGGAAATGGGATCTCAATTCACAGCCCTGTTTCTTTTTCGATCACGAATATCCATCTGCCTCTTGGAGCTAAAGGGGCGGCAGTATTAGATCTGGATGGAAGATTAGCGGGATTTATACCTGCAACCTCAGCTAAAGGTGGGATAAAGAGGGATGGTTTGCTTAAGCTGATCCGTCAAATGAAAAACAAGGAGGCGACGTTTCGACCTTGGATTGGCATGGAAGTTTCTCAGATCGGGACCGATATTATTAAGCATCTGGAATTACCTTCTGGGTTACTAGTTCTTTCGGTGCTACCCCAAGGTCCTGCTTGGAAAGCAGGTGTTCGACCGGGAGATATCTTGCTCGAGTTGAATGGGGATCCGGTTTACAGCCTGGAAGAATATAATGGAATTCTAGTGAGCTTCTCTAAGGGTGCTTCTGTTGAGTTCAAGTTGAAGCGTGGCTCCCGCACGATCACACGAAGGGCTGAGATTAGTGAAAGTTCTGATCGAGAGCGGGCGATAGCTGGCGGCGTCTGGATTGAATCGTTAGGTTTCTCACTAGAGCATGAAAGACGAGCCCTTTTTCCTGGCGGGAGACGGATATCAGGTTTACAGGTAACATACCTTGTCCCCGGAGGTCTTGCCTACGCTAGCGGGATTCGGAATAAAGACTTTCTATTATCGGTGGGAGGACGAGTAGCCTCTAACTCTGCGCAGTTCCGCAGGCAATTCGAAAGATCTTCCGAGGATGCAGTATTGGTTAAGTTGCTCCGGGAGAAAAAACGGCATCTCGTTCTTTTAAGAAAGCCAGAGTCTAATGAAGTTCCTTAACCTACCTTTTCGTGGTCAGCTTAAAAAATGGGCCAAAGTCATTGCCCACCTAATTCAACTCCCTTTCCTTCCGGAAGAAAACTTTCTTATCTTCCTATCAATTGTAATTGGCGCCCTTACGGGGCTATGTTCGGTTGGTTTTATTCGTTTCCTGAGTCTGTGTGAAGATTTATTTTTTGTGTCTCTCGCTTCGAAGTTGGATTTTTTCGGGGCGGCTCAGGTACTCCTACTGCCTGCAGTGGGTGGTCTGATCGTCGGACCGTTGATTTGGAGATATGCACGCGAAGCGAGAGGGCACGGGGTCCCGGAGGTAATGAAGGCTATTACAACTGGGGGTTCTCGCATCCCAATTCGAGTGGCGGCAGTTAAGATTATTGCTTCAACTGTAACTATAGGCTCAGGGGGAACGGCAGGCCGGGAAGGTCCAATGGTTCAGATTGGAGCAACCCTTGGATCGAGCCTTGGACAGCTCTACAACCTTTCAAGTAATCACTTGAGAACGCTTGTAGCCTGTGGAGCAGCTGGAGGAATTGCGGCCACCTTCAATGCACCCATTGCCGGTGCCATCTTTTCTCTTGAAGTACTGATGGGTCGCACATCACCTGCATTCCTCCTGGTGCTCCTAAGCTCAGTCACTTCTTCGATTGTTAGTCGGAGCTTACTGGGGAACTATCCTGCATTTGTAGTTCCCCCTTACGAACTGGTGAGTTCCTGGGAAGTTCTTCTTTATGTTCCTTTGGGTTTGTTGTGCGCGGTGGCGGCCCAGCTCTTTGTCTATTCACTGTACAAGGCAGAAGAGATTTTTGAAGCTTGGAAATTTAAGCCGTATTTGAAGCCGGCCATAGGGGCTTTGGCAGTCGGGGTAGTCGGCACATATCTTCCTGAGGTGTTTGGTAATGGTTTGCCTACAGTTGAAAAAGCCTTGCATGCCAGCTTGACGTGGCAAATCCTCTTAATTCTATTTTTTGCAGAAATATTTTGTAATTCCGCAACTCTGGGTTCTGGTGGGTCAGGAGGGGTGTTTGCTCCTGCGCTCTATATTGGGGCAATGCTAGGAGGAGCTTTTGGTTCTGGGGTACATTACCTTTGGCCCGCAAGCACCGCTGGCGCAGGAGCCTACGCACTCGTTGGGATGGCAGCTGTGTTCGGTGGCGCTGCACACGCACCGCTGTCGGCAATTCTAATCCTCTTTGAGATGACGAATGATTACCAGATTATCTTGCCATTGATGGCCGCCACAGTAACGAGCGTTTCATTATCTCAGCGATTGGCCAAGGACAGCATATACACCCTGAAGCTCCGACGTGCGGGGCTGGCATTCAATTATGGCGGAAATGTTTCCAGGGAAGCACCGAAGGACCAAGAGCCTTGAGATCCTGCCTTCGCTTATGACTTGAGTCGCCGGAGTATAGTTAAATTACTTAATCAGTGGTGTTGCTTTCACCTCTTATTCACTGAAATATTTCCTTTGGCTCCACCTTCACGGTATCTGCGCCCCTTGAGTTTCGACATAAACAGAGTAGAGTGACTGGCTGGCCGTCATAAAA
>CAZSDV010000098.1:0-4337 GCA_964605715.1 uncultured Acidobacteriota bacterium | reverse complement strand
CCATTAGACAACGTTTACCATACGATGCTGTTAACTCATCATCCAACCCATAAAGATCTCTTGTTGCTTGAGTTTCCTGAGATACATTAAGGGCATCTGAAGCAGCCAACTGCATCCGTGCTGCCAATTCGTAGCTAGCAATCCGGGCCTCCAGGTCCCCCTCTCCGGGATGCTCACTCAAATGGGCCATATCTAACTTCCGGAGAAGTAAGCGAGATAGCTCCGTGACCCTGCTTGGCCTCTCTATTCTGGGATTCAAATTTAGTATGGGAGACCCTTCGGATCGCACTCGGGTACCTTGGTAGACCGCTGGCAAATACCCTGCCTGCCAATTTTGAATATCGTTAGTCGGTAAGCCTTTTGGATCATTCAGTACAACGTATGCTGGCAAGTTTTGATTTTCGGTTCCCAAACCATAAACTACCCAAGCACCCAAGGAAGGCCGGCCAGGAAACATCCGACCAGATTGCATGATAAAGAGTGATGCTGCGTGAGCCGAGTGGGTGGTAAACATTGAGCGAATAACCGCTAAGTCATCTACGTGCTTTGCCAAATGAGGCATTACTTCAGACACCTCAATACCAGATTCCCCATATTTTTTGAACTTGAATGGAGAAGGCATCAGGCCACCAGCCTCTCGGACAGCACGGATTTCACTGATGAGATCACGACTTGGTGGCTGACCAGCATATTTTAGAAGCGCAGGCTTAGGATCAAGCAAATCTACCTGACTGGGGCCCCCATTCATGAAGAGTTGAATCACTGACTTCGCTCTAGGTTGAAAATGGGATCGACGCCTCCCAAGATCATAATTTCCCTGGGGTGATGCAGCATGGGCAGAACTTTGCGAGAGCAGGTTATTCCCCAATAAGCAAGCTAGCGCAGTACCATAGAAACCATCTCTAACACTCGAAAAGAATCCACGGCGAGTCAGAGGCACGGAACCAGGCCCCGATAGGGTGTACTTGCTATCTGGAAACATAGGACCACTTCCTTAATTAAGATAAAGAAATTCTGCGGAATTTAAATAGGTGTGGCACAAAGAAGCAAGGGCCAACCACCGAGCTTTATTTACAATTGGTTCGTCAGGCACCTCTATTGCACGGTGGCGTCTCCACTCCTGAAGCAAGGACCTAAGAATTACAGCGGCCGCCTCTGCCTCCTCGGAGGAGGGTGAGCGCGTCAATGTAATCCAGTAAACCTGCTGGATCTGCTTAGGGATATCATAACCAACTGAATCTATTACTCGCCCAGCCATGTACTGGGATCCAGATTGCAAAAGCTCACTGTTTTCAAGTTGCAAGGCCTGTGAAGAAACTGTTGATTGAGAACGCTTGAGGCAATTAGGAAAAAGTAGGGGTGCATCGAATGTCTCAAGCATTGTGACCGGAGTGGACCGCCGTTGAAGCAAGTAAATGCTGCGCCGATAACCTTCCTTAAGCCTTTTTGCTACCACTTCTCCGTCCGGCTTAATATCAATTGGATCAGATGGGCCAAAGGGAGTTTCATCTAGAAAACCTACAACTTTGAGAATTGAATCCCGGAGGGCATCTGCGTCCAACCTTTGCAGTGGGAAATGGGACAACAGCCGATTTTCAGGGTCCAGTCCTTTAACCTTTAAATCTGAACTGGAACGCTGGCGGTAGGCTGCGGAAGTCATAATCAGCCGATGCAAAGATTTAATACTCCAGTTGTTCCTCACAAATTCGCTCGCCAGCCAATCCAACAGTTTTGGATGTGATGGTGGAGATCCCATGCGCCCAAAATTACCAGGTGTAGCTACCAAACCGACACCAAAATGATTTTGCCAGATGCGGTTAACCATCACCCGGGCAGTGAGCGGGTGATTCCTTTGCGTCAACCATTTGGCTAAGGCGAGACGCCTTCCAGTTGTGTCTGTACTCCAATTAGGCTTCCTAACTTCATAGGGGTTTAAGCCTACGCTCAACACAGAAGGGACACCTGGCTCCAAGAGTTGGCCGGGGTCAGTATAATCCCCACGACCCAGGATACGAGTGGGCGTGGGATCGCCCCCCATGTCAAACAAAGCCCTGATCCTAGGCTTAAGCCTCAATTTCTTCCTGCTTGCTTCAATCGACTCTTTCAGCTTTCCTGCCTGATCTTTGAACTCCGCAAAATTCTGTTCAAGGTCGTCCTGGGTTATTTGGGTAAGGGGTTTAAATTGTTCGACCAGATACTTCTCGATACCACTGCGTTTCTCTTCAGAAATTTCAAGGGCCCTTATTAATCCTTCCTCTACTTCCGTTGGAAGGAATGACAAATTCTTGTTAATTAATTTCGCCCGAAATGGTGCAGACAGCTCTTCAAGGAGCTTTTCCAATCTATGGATTTCTTTGTTTACCGGGGCATTTTGTTCTTCTACTTCTCGAAGATCCTGGGCTGATAATAATGGTAATAGGCGTGCGTTTGACTCATCACATTTAGCCCCCACCCCTACACATTTTAAATTAGGCGACAGCCAATCATAAGGATCATAGGAAGTCTGAAAAATCCCAGAAAACCGGTAAAAATCCCGCTGAGGGAGGGGATCATACTTGTGGTCGTGGCAACGGGCGCACCCCATCGTTAACCCCATAACCCCTGAACCAAGGATCTCGATTTGATTTGCAACCACGTCAAAACGTTCCGGCAAGTAATTCTGCTCAGTGCTATACGTTGAGTCAACACCCATCCGCAAAAACCCTGTGGCAATAAGCTTATCTGCCTGATCCGCTGTATATTCTTTTGCCAGCTTATAATCAAAAAGTTCATCACCTGCTATCTGTTCAACCAGAAATTGATCATAAGGCTTGTCAGCATTTAGAGAACGAATTACATAGTCACGATATTGATAAGCATATGGTCGGATCCCATCAGCTGAACTTCCACCTTCAGAATCAGCATGTCCCGCCGCATCCAACCAATATCGGGCCCAGCGCTCCCCATAATGGGGTGATTCCAATAGACGGACCACTAAGCGATCATAAGCACCAACTTTTTTATCTGCTAAGTATGTTTCAATTTCTTCAGGAGAAGGTGGAAAACCAATTAAGTCAAGGTGTGCCCGGCGCATTAAGGTGAGCTGGTCTCCTTCTTCTGAAAAACTCATGCCTTTTTCCTCTAGTCTTGCGAGTAGAAAAAAATCTATCGGATTGCGAGCTTTCTTCTTCTCCTGAATTTTAGGAATAGCATGGCGTTTCGGTGACTGAAAAGACCAGAAGGAGCGATCCGAATCAGTAACTAATGGATCCGTTTTGGCTTGAATTTTTAGAGGTTTCTCTCCATCCGGATGGGCACCCGCTGTAATCCACTTTCTCAACTTTTCTAGTTCTTCAGAGGTTAATCCTCTTACAGAAAATTGTTCTTGAAATTTAGGTGGCGGCATCTCCTGAGAAAGGATTCGGCGAACCAATAAACTCTTATCTGGGTTTCCCGGAACAATTGCGGGGCCAGATCTTCCTCCTCTTAAAAGACCTTCGCGAGTTCTTAAATCTAGGTCCGAGTACTGTCGTCTTCGCCCATGACAAGGTAAGCATTTAGCACCCAAAATAGATGTCATAACCTCAGCTTCGGTGACGAGAACTGGAACGGAAATCTCAGGGTAATCTTTGGTTTCTCCTGAAACTCCCTTTTCGATCCAGCGTTGAATAAGCTGAATCTCACTACTACCCAATGCTCCACTACCCTTTGGCATGGCCCCAGACGAAACCATCATTAGTAGTAAACTTTCCCTGGGCTTCTCCGGTAAAATAACGCGTCCCGACTTTCCCCCTTGAAGAACGCCGCTCAACGTCTGTAAGGACAAACCGGACAGCCGTTTTTTAGCGTCATGACACGGCATGCAATTCTTTTGAAAAATTGGGAGTATATGCGATTCAAACCTAGGGGTTTGAGTGGGTTCTGAGCCAATTGATTTAATAGGAAGCCCAGCAAAAGCTAGTAAACCTGCACTGACAGCCAGCAAAAACCTCATGTCTACCATCCAAACGTAGGACACAGCCTCGGAATAATTAACGCACGAACAGCCAATATCGTTTTGCTTTTAAGCTGTAGCCTCTTGGCCATCTTCCTGCTCCACGGCTTGCTTATTTTAAGAAAAAAATAACTTGATGGGCTACACGGTACTACTTACTTTTTCAACAACAACCAGATCACCATCGTTAACTTTCTTTAATACCGCAACTGAGCTTAGTGCCTTGCCCCAAATATTGGTTCGAGAAGCAAGTCTGATCTCTTCATCGCGAGATATGGGCGTTGGGCCAAAACCGATTGCAATCGAATTGCCCTCAACCCAAAAGCTAAGTTCTCCGGCCTCAACCACTTCTTTTGCATCTGAT
>CAZSDV010000097.1:0-4366 GCA_964605715.1 uncultured Acidobacteriota bacterium | reverse complement strand
GAAAAAAGGGAGAGTCCCGCTTAGTATGGAAGGCAACAAATCCAGAGGGATTTTAAGAAGGAAACTTACTTTCATATGGTCAATCTAAATGCCCCTCATCCAGCCAACCTGTAGCCCCTAGGCCTCATGCCTCCCTGAAGTATCCATAAGTTTCAGGGCTACATCTTGCAAAAAGGATAATATCTCTGGATACTTCCAGGTGTTATTGTTTGTCAAGGTGAGAAATGCCCTCAGCCCTAATACCCAGGCCTTTAAGTTAGAAAATCACTCCCTCGAGACCAGGTTTTTAATTTGTAGATCTTTCCAGTATACCTTCACAGCTCCGGTCTTAATCTGACTAGCAGAAACGGAATGGATTTGAAGTGCAATTACCCCATTTGTGTGTTGCTGTGATGGGTCGGTAAATTCGACACAACGAACACCATTTAGGTAGGTATTGATACGATTACCCACTGCTTCTAATTGGAGGTCATTCCATCCATCCGAGTCAAGCGCTTCCTCACATGCACGCGTTGGCCAGATTAGCCATTGCCGCTTGGGGTTTTCGTACAGTCCACCTGTATGCCTTGCTGGGTCGACATCAACTTCAACTTGCGTTCCCTCAATAAGGCCCGGAAAATTTTCCCCTCGCATGGTTGAACGGAAAAACACGCCACTGTTGCCTCCGCCTTCCGCTTTAAAGCGAAGGCGAAGAAAAAAATCACTGTATTTTTTTTCGGTGGCTAAATAACCATATTTTCCATAAATTGTCTCTCCAACGATGACCCCATCCCGCACTTCCCATTTTTCTACACCATAAATTTTCCAACCAGTAAGGTCCTTCCCATTAAATAACGAAGTCCATTTTTCTTCTGCTTCAACAACATGGGGAATGATGAACAGAACAACTAAAAATAATTTCCAAAGCTGCATAAATCATTTTCCTTTCCAGGAGGAAGCCCAAAACTTCCTCTCTCCATGGAAAACCATATAGGGGAATTTTGAAGCTATTTTATTTACTTAAACCTAGGAAGAACACATATCTTCCTGCCAGACTACCAATTTTTGTCGAGCAAGGCCCAGGTCTCTAAAAAATTAACAAATACTCCCATACCTTAAGTCATTTTGAAACAAGAGGTCCAAATACCACAATCTATGATACATTCTTAACCGAGAATAAAGATGGCCGCACCTATTCAAAATATAGAAAAATTTAGCAAAAAGCCTTAAGGTCCAGCTACTTTGAATAGAAACTCCCATAATCAACCGCTTCTCCCCTCCTTCTTTACCACGACCAATAGTAAAAATAGCTTACTTTCTGTACTTTGGATTATGTTGGCTATAGCTTTGCTGGCAACTTCCTGTGGCACTTCATCCACCGAACCGAGGGCTCAGATGGTAAAAAAAGAATCGTATGGTACTACTAAAAGCGGAAAAACAGTAGATCTATACACACTAATCAATCCTAATGGAATTGAGGTTCGAGCTATAACTTACGGTGGTATTATTATCTCTTTAAAAGTTCCAGACGCAAGGGGAGAACTTGCTGATATCGTGCTGGGATGCAACTCCCTAGAAGAATACACTAAGGGGGTTCCTTACTTTGGGGCAATCATTGGGCGCTATGGTAATCGTATTAGCCAAGGAAAATTCACACTCAATGGAACAGAGTACACTTTAGCAACAAACAATGGCCCAAATCACTTACACGGAGGTGTTAAGGGGTTCGATAAAGTGGTTTGGAAGGCTGAACCTTTCGATAATCAAAATGGCGTGGGTGTAGTGTTGACCTATTTGAGCAAAGATGGCGAAGAAGGCTATCCAGGTAATTTAAATTCTCGGGTAACTTATACCCTCACCACTCAAAACGAACTGATCTTTGACTATCATGCTACAACTGACAAAGCAACTCCCGTTAATCTCACACAGCATACGTACTTCAATCTCTCTGGTGACGGTCAAGGTGAAATCCTTAACCATCAACTTACCCTTAATGCCTCCCACATCACACCAATAGACAGTGCTTTAATACCTACGGGAGAGATTCTAAACGTTACTGGAACTCCACTAGACTTTACCGAGCCAACTGCTATCGGGACGCGCATTGAACAAAAGAATGAACAATTGAAGTTTGGTCAAGGATACGACCATAATTTTATTATCAATCGTTCGGAGGAAAATAATTCCTTTGTGGCTCGTGTACACGAACCCGTTAGCGGGCGCGTAATGGAAGTTTACTCAACCGAACCAGGGGTCCAATTTTATTCAGGAAATTTTCTTGACGGCACTATTATCGGAAAAACTGGTAAGCCTTATCAACGCCGTGCCGGTTTCTGCCTTGAAACACAACACTACCCCGACTCACCTAACAAGCCTAACTTTCCTTCTTCAATCCTAAAGCCAGGGGAAACCTACGAGTCTCGTACGGTCTATAAATTTTCCACACGGATGCCTTGAACTGGTTACCACTTTAGCATCTGGGGTAAAACACCAATTAGTTAGAAAGGTGTTCTGGAATCACTATAGGAAATACAGAATTCCTCCCAAACTAAAATACCGTAAAAGATATTGAAGTTTTACGCAGAGGGACTTAGAAGTATGCCCACAGGAAAAAGAAGCCTCTCCTTCCGTTGATACCTCAGATTCCTACTGCTCCCAACCAGATTCCTTAGTTTTGGAGGTATGAGCATTAGGACATTCATGCTGCTCTTGTTCACCATGGTATTTCTTTTTACATTGCGAGCCGCATACCGGACATACGGAAAGACAAGCTCTTGATACTTGGTCTGGACCTTTACTCACAGCATTTCCTCCGTTAATTGCAAAAGGCATCAAAGAACCTTAGGCACCTAGTTAGGCTTCACTTTAAAGCAAATGGTTTGTTTTTCTCAAGCCAAAATAAATGATTTTTGTATATCTCATGAAGAAAGTTCTCTGAATGTTTAAAGAGTAATTAAAGGATTACTCTGGCATCTAATAGCTGATTATAAGTTGGTAAACAAATTTTAAATATAAAATTGTTTACAAAGCCTAAATTGCAACCCTTGCCTTAAAATAATACTAGGGGGAATTTTAGCCTACTAATTTTTAAGAGGAGGTATTTGCCAGAAATTTAAACAACAAATAATAAGAAGGGCTATAAATAGGAGCCTTGGGCAAGGCTGACCTCTGAACATAACCATGGTAGTATGTTGTCCCTTAAATTGGCATCAAAATAGAATATATTAAGGAGCCCTGCAATGCGGAATTTAAATAAAACCCCAATAACCCTTTCTGGCATAGGATGCATCATTGCGATATTATTTATTCGATCTCCGCAATTAATTAGTGATCCGCTTCCCTCTTCATCGCCCGATACCGTTACCCAGGAAATGGTTGAACTTTGGATGATAGAACTTTCAAACTGGGGCCGCTGGGGTAATGATGATGAATTAGGCGCCCTTAATCTTATTACTCCAGAGAAGCGTAAACAGGCCGCTAAGCTTGTGCAAACTGGGATTTCCGTCTCCCTGGCACGCAATACCGAAAAAAAGATAGCAGTCGACAATCCTGCCCCTTTCCGACATACGATGACTAACACAGCAGTCAATCCGGTGGCAGGCCAATACAGCATGGATACCTTTGAAGTTTCCTATCATGGTTATGCCCATACCCACATGGATGCACTTTGCCACATGTTTTACAAAGGAAAGCTCTTTAACGGTTACTCCAACCAGGAAATAACAAAAGAAGGTACACAAAAACTTAGCATTCTTAATGTTAAAAATGGAATATTCACCCGGGGAATCCTGATGGATATCCCCCGACTCAAAGGCGTTCCCTACCTAGAGCCAGGAACTGCTATTTACCCTTCAGATCTTGAGGAATGGGAAAAGAAAATTGATGTTAAAGTGGGAAGTGGAGATGTAATTTTTTTGTATACCGGGCGCTGGGCTCGAAGAGATGAAAAAGGGGCCTGGGATATAAGCAAGAAGTCAGCTGGACTTTATGCGTCAACCGCAAAATGGCTAAAGGAACGAGACGTTGCTATGATTGGGAGCGACGCCGCAAGCGACGTTGCACCATCGCGCGTTAAGGGCGTAAATCAACCCATACATCAACTAGCTTTGGTTGCTATGGGAATTCCAATCTTTGACAATTGTGACCTTGAAGAGTTGGCAAAGGAAGCCTTGCGTCAAGGTCGTTGGGAATTCTTAATCACCGCATCACCAATTGCAGTAACTGGTGGAACTGGGTCGCCGCTAAACCCAATCGCAACCTTTTAAAGGATAAATTTTAAATAATTTTCAAAAACCTGGAACCAGCAAATGCCCAATTTCCCATATTCACGACTTTTCTTGACTGTCCCCCTTTCAAGGCGGGACAATTTACCAACCATACCAATACT
>CAZSDV010000096.1:3154-4455 GCA_964605715.1 uncultured Acidobacteriota bacterium | reverse complement strand
CGGAAAGAGCTTCTTTCCTGTGGCGTCATGATCGGTTGGACGAAAGTTTTATTTTGGATGCCTATGCTTCAGCCGTATCTGAACAGCTGATGGCTAGGGCTGGTGCACGCATATCAGGGCAGGCTGAAAAGACTGGAAGGGTATGCTTGCGCCAACAAAGCCCAGGTTACGGAGACTGGACTCTCAAAGATCAGGCAACCTTGAAGGAAATTATAGTGGATCGCCTAGCAGGCCCCCTCGAAGTTTTGCCTTCTGGGATGTTAAGACCAGAGAAATCAATGCTGGCCGTTTTCGGATTGACACAAAAGAGTGATCTGGGCATTGGCCCCAGTCATCGCATCCCTTGTTCGAACTGCGATTGGTCTCCTTGTGAATACAGAAGAAGCGCTTACGTAGATAACGGCCATAGAGCTAGCGAAGCAATCTTCCCTTCTACACAACTGGATACCACCTTACGAATTAATCAACCAGTTGATTATGACTACCCCAGTAAGGCACTGAGACGCTGGACATCTCAGCACCTTAGCCTGCAAAAAGACAGATCTGGCGTTGAAGCTGTTTTTCTTTTTCATGGCACTACTTGCAGCAATATGGGAATACCGGTAAAACTACGTTATGAGGTCAAACTAGACAGAAAAAATAATGACTACTGGATCAGATCTGCAAACCTTTGCCCCGAGAAGAACGACACCGGCTTTAAAGCCATGTGTTCCTATCTGGAGAACCCTGCAAATCTGATGACGAATATTGGATCGGACCACCCTTTAAAGGGCCAAACCCTGGGAGCAGCTTTGCAATGGGATGCCTCGATTACTCCTTCCGGTTGTGTTTGCAAGGAAAGCGACAGAAACCACAAATGGAAAATTGTCTTCCAGACAATCCATTATGCGTTGAGAGGGTCCGATGCAAACACTACTTGAAGCAATAAGAAAACAACCACTTGTTGGCGACGGTGCCATGGGCACCCAGTTGCAACTGGCTGGCCTTGAACCTGGGGGCTGCGGTGAAGGCTGGAATGTTAAACACCCTGAACAAATCGAGAGGATCCAGAGAAATTACGTGGAAGCTGGATCAGACATACTACTAACCAATACTTTTGGCGGATGCCGTATCATGCTGGAAAGACATGGCCTTGAAAACCAAGTCTCCGAAATCAACCGGGCAAGTGTCGCAATCGCTAGGCGCGCCTTTGGCTCACAAGAAGGTTATGTCCTGGGTGACATCGGCCCTTTTGGGGGCCTAATGGAGCCATACGGGGAGATCAGTCCACAGGATGTCCAAGCTGCATTCCAAGAGCAGGC
>CAZSDV010000096.1:0-3144 GCA_964605715.1 uncultured Acidobacteriota bacterium | reverse complement strand
ATTGAAGGCGGTGCAGACGGTATAATAATTGAGACCCAAACCTCCCTCGAAGAGCTTCGCCTTGGCATCGAAGCTGCCCAAAAAGCTAACGCTCCTTGCGTGGTAGCCTCCCTGGCTTTCGATATTACTCGCGATGGCAGTGAGGCTCGTACTATGATGGGGGTAGACCCCGAAACTGCTGCTCAATTTATGGCCTCTATGGGCGTTGATGTCGCAGGATTGAACTGTGGCTCAGGGATCGACATGGAATGGGCAGCACAAATTGCTCGGCGCTACAGCCGAATTTTGAAGGACATCCCGGTAATGGCCCAGCCTAATGCAGGCCTACCTGAACTGATAAAACTACAGGTCGTCTATAAACAGACCCCAAAAGAGATGGCAGCAGATTTGGAACAACTCCTTGAAGCTGGCGCCCGGATCGTTGGGGGGTGCTGTGGTAGTACTCCGGCTCACCTCGCGGAGATTCGGCGCAAACTGGACCAATTAACATGATCGGAAATTAAGATGAGACTGTTCGTTGGAAGCGAAGATTTGGAATCTGAAATTCTAATACCCCCGTCCCAGCCCGATGGGTCAAAAATTGGAGTAAACTATACGGATGCTTACATAAAAGCATTGAACACAACTACAGAAGAAGGCCTTAAAATTACTTGTAAGAGACGAGGGCTAAAAATCATCCTGACGATCGGAGACCGGAAAGGTGAAGGCCTAATGCGGCGGTTAGAATATGGGCCGGACGTCAAGAATATCCTGCAGCGGGCACTACAGGAAGCCGCCCAATCAGCAGGAGCGGCTTTGCTCATAGAAAAAAATACGATCTATCTAGAGCTAGAACAAGCATCCGATTAGATAGCTAGGAGAAATTGTCATGGTGGAAAGCACTCGCGGTCAACTAATTAGCTATATTGCTCCGTCCGCGCCTGCTACGAGGCGACCGGCCACAGGCGAGGAACCTTTCATGAGACCCGAGATAGGGTTTACCCCCAAATGGTATCGCCATGAAACTGGGGTAGATTTTGGTGAACAGTGGCACACAGATCCAGCCTATCGAATCCAGTCCATCGTTAAAATGGCCCGGCAATTAAAGAAAAAATTCGGCGCAGCCAATATCGGCAATGTAGAAAATGAAGAGGAGCCCTCCGACATTCTTACCGGTACTTTTGGAGCCTCCTTTGTGGCATCACTCTACGGTGTCCCGATCGACTACCAGGAGGATAACTGGCCCTGGAGCACACACCACCACCTGAGTGGAGAGGAGGTCGCCAAATTAGAACCTCCTGACTTGGACAGCAACCCCTTTTTCAATGATTTTCTAAAACAAGTCGATTGGATCCAGAAAGAGCTAGGACGGGTCGAGGGATACATCAACTGGCAAGGTGTTATAAACAATGCCTACCGGATTCGCGGTGAAAAGTTGTTCCTGGATATGATAATGGAGCCAGAGCGCGCTCGTCACCTTTTTGCTTGTGTGACCTCGACTATGATCGAAGCCGCCAAGCGATTATATAAAATTCAGAAAGAATCGGGCGTGACCGTCGAACATTTCACTGTCAGCAACTGCTTAGTGAATATGGTTTCACCGGACCACTATCAAGATCTCCTGCTCCCTTGTGACAGGGAAATTGCAGAAGCTTTTGGGGCGATCGGCGTCCACAACTGCGCCTGGAATGCAAACCCTTACATAGACCACTATGCGGAATTACCCGGATTGGCCTACGTTGACATGGGCATGGAGTCAGAGCTTCCCCGGGCCCGGCAGGCGTTTTCTTCCCCTCGACGAGCCATCATGTACACACCTATGGATGTCGCTAACAAGTCCTCGGAAGACATCCTAAAAGATTTGGAAAGCATCGCCCGAGATTATGGGGCCTGCGATATAGTGTTTGCAGACAACGAACAGGGCACACCAGACGAACGCATTTTAGAGCTGGTCCGGTTTTGCGAGCAGATCAGTGAAAAAGCAGGCTAGAGAAAATTCTCAAAACTCTAGGCAGACGGTCAGGAACGCTTGGGCTGAATCGTTGAGAGCATAAAAACTACCAACAGCAGTGCTCCAGTTCCAAGGGTACCTATCAGAATACCGTCAATTTGACTTTGCCACCAGGCATCCCCACGCGCGAAAGTTCCCCAGCATATGACCAAAATACTGGCCACTATACCCACAATCCCATGCCAGCGCCTAACACGACGATTCATCAACGCCAGCAGGAAAAGACCTAGAATACCTCCACCAAATATTCCCGCGATTTGCCACCAGACATCAAGTGCACTGGTGGCTCGAACCATTAAGGTGGCAAACCCAAGACCAATCACACCCCAAAATACGGTACTCCACCTCAAAAATTTGACCGAATTCCTATCACTGATCGCTGGATTGATATGGCGTTTATAAAAATCGAGTAAGGTAACCGTTGCCGAACAGTTCAAAGCTGAGTCGACCGTACTCATCGCTGCAGCAAGAATCGCAGCAATAATTAACCCTTTCAGACCCGCGGGAACCTCAGTCGCAATAAAATAGGGAAACACCTGATCTCCCTTTACGATTTCCGGAGCTAGTTGGTGTAGGTCTGAAGAATAGAAAGCAAACAGTGAGGTCCCAATATAAAGAAACAATGCAGTTAAGGGCATAAAAATCGCGGCCGAGATCCAAATCGAGCGCTTTGCAGCTTTCTCATTTGGAGCCGCAGCATATTTCTGAACATAATTTTGGTCCGCCACCAAGTTCCTCAGATTTTCAGTTAGACCATAGACAATCATCACCCAAACTGTCCTGTCGCTGAAAGAGAAATCAAGGCTTCCTAAACTGAATTTGCCACTTTCAGTCGCCATCGCCATTAGAGGTCTAGGGTCCTGATAAACGAAATATGTTAGATAGACGGCACAGAACAGCCCACCACCCACCATTACGACCGACTGAATAACATCAGTCCATATCACAGCTTCCATACCGCCCATCAGGGTGTAAACGATGGTTACAACCCCTAGGATTAGAATGACTAGTTCGATGGGCCAGTTTAAGAAGTTTCCTAACAGGAGTGCTGCCAGATAAAGAATAACGGCCATTCTGCCTACCATGAAAAGAACAAAAGCAAGCGAGGCATAGAACCGTGCCCAAGAACCGAGCTTCGTCTCGAGATATTCGTA
>CAZSDV010000095.1:0-4495 GCA_964605715.1 uncultured Acidobacteriota bacterium | reverse complement strand
ATTTTTATGATGGGAGTCACAGCTTCAGCAAGTGCGGTTGTCTACTATGTTCGTGGAGATGTTGTTTGGTGGATTACGGCACCAGTTGCTGTCGGCATTTTTATTGGCGCTCGTACGGGATCAATGGTTTTACGCAAGATACCAACTCGATGGTTAATGAGTTTGTTTATTTTCGTAACTTTATATCTTTCTGGCAGTATGATTTATCAGGTGCTTAAAGGGGGTTTTGAGGTTTGAGTGGGAGTGTTCCTTTCCAAAGAGCGATTGTTGTGGTTTTGCGATGGGGGGCTTCGTTGTCCACGTTAATGTTAAGTGTGGCAATAATTTTATCGATAAGTTTTCCCGGCAACCTTGACCAACATTATTACGTAATCTATCAGCCACAAAAATTGATTGAAGATCTTTTTGTAAGTCCTTCTCCTGCCGGCTTCGCTACTATCGGTCTTTTATTTTTAGTATTGACGCCTATTGCGAGGGTGGTTGTCGCAATTTTTAATTTTATTTGTTCTAGGGATTGGAGATTCGCGGGAATTTCCGTTGGAGTTCTACTTATAATTTTAATGGGCGTATTGTTAGGTGGATAGAGTCGACACCCTGCGGATCTTTGCTCCAACCTGGGATAGCTTTTCCTCAATACGATCGTACCCACGGTCGATATGGTAAACCCTGTCGATTAATGTTTCTCCTTTTGACGCCAACCCAGCTAAAACCAAAGAGGCACTCGCACGTAAATCAGAGGCAATAACCTTCGCTCCGCTGAGAATGGTCGGGCCGTTTATCGTGGCGGTATTCCCTTTTAAGGTAATTGAAGCACCCATTCGCAACATCTCCAGGGCGTGCATAAATCGCTTCTCGAATATCGTTTCTGTAATAACGGATTTTCCTCCTGCTTGTGTTGCTAGCGCCATGTATTGAGCTTGCATGTCAGTCGCAAAACCAGGGTATACGTCAGTAATTAAGTCGGAAGCGTTTAGCTTCGGTGCAGCAGTAGCCTCAAGGGTTGTTTTATTTCGAATTTTTATAACCATTCCTGTCTGACGAAGCTTATCAATGACAGTACGCATATGATCAGGACGGCAACGTTGGAGGATTAAGTGTCCATGGGTAATACCAGCTGCCGCAAGGAATGTTCCAGCTTCAATCCGATCAGGAATTACGCGGTGCCTAGCTCCATGTAGCTTCCCCACGCCTTTAATTGTAATTGTTCTGGTTTTTGTAATATTAATATTTGCTCCCATTTTTTTGAGCAAGTCTACAAGATCTATAACTTCAGGTTCGCAAGCAGCGTTCTCAATTGTAGTTTTTCCTTCTGCTAGAACGGCAGCCATAAGGAGGTTTTCTGTTCCTGTTACACTGATCCTATTAAACCTAAAGGAGCAGCCCTTTAATTTTTTTGCTTTTGCTTGAATATATCCATGGACAATTCGTGTAGTTGCACCCAATTTCCTCAAACCCTTTAAATGGAGATCAACGGGCCGTTCTCCAATAGCGCAGCCCCCAGGAAGGGACACTTCAGCACGATGGAATCGAGCAGTAAGGGGGCCAAGGACTAACACAGAAGCGCGCATTGTCTTAACTAACTCGTAGGGTGCACGTGGGTGGCGCAGTTTTCGGGCTTGAATTGTCAGTCGATTTCCTTTGATTTCATGTTCAAAAGAAGAGTCAACACCCAGTTCTTCAAGTAGCAGCCGAAATGTAAAAATATCTCTTACGCGGGGTACGTTTTCTAGGATAATCGGTTCATCTGTAAGAAGTGCTGCTGCCATTGCAGGAAGTGCCGCGTTCTTTGCTCCACTGATTGAAATTTTCCCTTCAAGTGGTCTTCCGCCGGAGATTAGCAATTTTTCCATTTACATAGCCTATCCTTAAATGCATTGACGATAAGAAGCTACAGAATTTATTTTAGATTTCATTCCTGCTTGGCCTATCTATCTATAGTGCTGGTCGACCACGAACGTAGGTTTGTGTAACAAAGAAACTACGATCGAGAACCACCAGGTCAGCATCAGCTCCCTTCATAATGGACCCTTTCTGTTTTTCTAACCCTAGAAGACGGGCAGGATTTACTGTGGCTGCAGGTAGGCATTGTTCATATTTAAGTCCTGTGAATGACGAGAGGTTTCTTATTGCAGCATCTAATGTAACGGTGCTCCCAGCCAAATTTCCTTCAATAGTTCGACATACGCCTCCAGCAACATGTACAGTAAAATTTCCTAAACGATAATTACCATCAGGCATGCCCGCACCGCTGAGGCTATCAGTCACCAGGAGAAGTTTTTCGATGCCCTTTGATAGGACTAAAAGTTGAATAGCAGATTTGTCAACGTGAATTCCATCACAGATTAATTCAGCGCTAATTCGACGATCGGTTAGTACGGCCCCGATTATACCGGGATCTCTATGCAGAAAAGGACGCATTGCATTGTAGATGTGTGCGGCGTGCGTTGCACCAGCAGCAATCGACCGTTCAGCCTCTTCGTAAGTAGCGTTTGAGTGGCCAATTCCAATGCGTAAACCTTTGCTGCGGGCAAATTCAAGAACAGCCAGGGCCCCATCTAGCTCAGGGGCCAAGGTGAGGACGCGGACCGTCCCGCCGGCAGCATCAAGAAATCTTTCTAGTAATGGAATGGAAGGTTTTTTTAATTGGGAGGCTGGATGGGCCCCACGTTTTTTAACGTTAATAAAAGGACCCTCTAAGTGTATTCCAATTGGCTCTGCCCCCGCAGATTTTCCATTCGAATTTCGAGAGTTTTTATATCCTCGGATAATATCACCTAATTTCTTGGCAGCGTGGAGAGTTCGGTCAATGCTTGCCGTAGCAGTAGTGGCTAGATAAGATGTGGTTCCGTGGCGTGCAAGGTAGTTTGAAACTGATGAAACAGATTCTGTGGTACCTTCCATCAAGTCGTGACCTGAAGCACCATGAATATGCATATCAACAAAACCTGGAACTACTATACGATCTCTATTATCTATGGTTGGAATTCCGGATGGGATTTTAATTTCTTCTTGGCGACCAACCTCATGAATTCGGTGGCCTTTAATAACTATTACCCCGTTGTCAATTCTTTCTTTGGGGGTAAAAATAGTTCCTGCCATGATAGCTTTACTGTGACGCATACGGCCCTCCTAAAGATCAAAAGCAAACTTTATAATAAATCTGGTTTTTATTTTTCCCTTTTTATTTTGTGGATAAATATTAGGATTTTTAATCCTTCGAAGTTTTTAATCGTAGAATATCTTTAAGTGTTTCAAGTTGGCTTTTTCTAGTTAGGAGGACTTCAGCCTCTTTTTTAGAAATTTTGTAAGCAAGCATTACAATGGCAACTGGGAGATTTCGACCTGAAGCCTTAAGTGCTTGGCGAGCATCAGGCCCCTTAGCATTCGTTGTCTCCATCAGAATAGCATGAGCCCGATCCATTAGCTTCTGATTGGTGATCTTCATGTTAACCATGCGGTTACCCAGTACTCTCCCCCAACGAATCATAGATGTAGTGGAGAGCATGTTTAGGATGAGCTTTTGAGAGGTTCCAGCTTTCATTCGCGTGGAACCGGAGATAATTTCTGGACCTACCCTTGTAACGATTGAAATATCAGCAACACTGCAAATTATTCCTTTGGGATTTGAAGTTATGGCGATAGTCCGCGAACCACATTTCTTTGCTTCTTTGAGGGCAGTGAAAGGGTAAATTGTATCTCCTCCAGCAGATATTCCAACAATGACGTCTTTCTGACTTATTTTGAGTTTCCTAATATCTTGTATGGCAAGATCAAGGTCATCCTCTAGTCCTTCTGAAGGATAAAACATGGACTTTGGAGCCCCAGCTAAAAGTCCAATTACACGGTTAGTGTTAAAGGTTGGAATGCATTCAGCTGCATCGGAAACCCCGAGTCGACCGCTGGTTCCCGCCCCCACATAAACAAGGCGCCCGCCTTTTTTTAGCCCCTCCACAATAAGGTCAACAGCCATTGTAATTTTTGGAATTTGTTTTGATATTGCAGGAGCTACGCGATGATCTTCCTTGTTTATTAGCCGGAGAATATCGTAAGTTGAAAATGAATCAAGGGATCTGGATACTGGGTTACTTAGCTCGGTTGGGCGGATGTTATGTTTTACCAAATCAGATATCCGTTATTAGATTTTCGTTAATTTAATCGGATCCGTGTGCAAATTCTCAAAGAGTCTTGATTAAGCTAATCCGTATCAGATTAATATTGCAAAGAAGCATAATATTATTTATCAAAATTAGCCCATCCGCGACGAGAAAAATCACGGTAAAGCCAGAGCCCCGCTAGGATCGATCCGAGTCCTAACGAACTTGCAATTCTTGGATCTCCTAGCAGGAATTTACCGATCGAAAACATACCTAAGTAAACTGTCGCACAACCTAAAATCCAATATTTTAGATTATACCAGCCTTCTCGGTCGGGCTTGATTTCTGGAGCCATGCTCGCAATTGGTTTCCATCCTGCTATTTTTGGACGAGTTCTCCGA
>CAZSDV010000094.1:0-4511 GCA_964605715.1 uncultured Acidobacteriota bacterium | reverse complement strand
ATATCAAGCTGGAAAAAGTAGAGATTCACGCCCATTACGCGTAGGCTTGCTGATTCTAGAAGCAGCAACCTTCAGTTTTTCCGGTTCCCATACTTCACTAGGGTTTTGTTATAACAATTAACCACTTGCCTTATCTTTTTTTAATTGACTTTAATGCCAATTCTTTTTCAATAGAGTTTAATGACACAGCCATTTTTGCTGGAACATCCCACACTGCGCCCTCTTTCTGTATTTGAGTGTATTTATCTACCAACATCGAGGACATAAGTTTCAAGCGCTCCGGCTCATCTGAAGCCTGGTCCATTTTCTGCTTTAGATCCTCCTTTAGGTTATAAAGCTCAAAATCAACGAGTTTGGCTGATTTGATTATTTCCATATCTCCTGGACGAAGGCTCCCACCAGGCCTGAGTGGATTTTCAGTTAGGCCATCCCACTTCCCAAGAACCATCCAGTCTCCACTTCTCAAGGCGGCTTTTGGTGGGCCAATAGAGCGGAAATAGTGCCAAAATAAGGGGGTTTTTCGTTTAATAGGTTTACCCTCAAAGATGGGCAGGAAGCTTGTTCCATCTAGACTTCGATCCTTAGGTACTCTTACGCCAGCAATTTCGCAAAGGGTGGGCAGCAAGTCGACTCCACTTACTGGCTCACTTACGACTTGGTTTGGTTTGGTGTGTCCTGGCCACCGGATTATTGTTGGAACACGGATGCCACCCTCATAAAGATGCAATTTCATCCCTCTCAGCTGCCCAGGTGACCCGTGCGAACGCTCTGACCCACGGTAGCGATTAAGTGTCTCCGGGCCATTATCCGAGGTAAATAGAACTAGAGTGTTTTCCTCCAGGTTCATTTCTTCGAGTGCACCCATTAGCTTTCCAACTGCCCGGTCCATATTCGTTACGTTGGCGTAGTAGAGCGCTTGTCCTTCTTTGGTTGCTTGTGGGTAATTTGCGACCAATTCTGGAGGAGAATCAATAGGCTCATGTGGTTCGTGAAAGCAGACAAATAGAAAAAATGGTTTAGATGGGTCACGTAAATCTTTAAGCCAACGTATTGCCTCTCCTGCAACAATGTGGGAGGAGTAGCCTTCCGATTGCCCCACTGGACTACCATTTCTTACGAAATTATTAGGATTATGATGGGTTGGTGAAGCGTTATTTTGAGTGCTAAACCAGTGCTCAAAGCCGTGGTCGCCTGGTTGTGGCTGTTCAGGAGAATTGAATTTTCCGTTACAGTGCCATTTGCCTACGTGGCAGGTTGCATAGCCAGATTCCTTTAGCAGAGTGGCAACAGTTTGTTCGCTCCTCGGAAGGTGCATTGGATGCCCATCAGGAATCCAATCATAGACACCCACCCGGCTCGGCGTTCTCCCCGTAAGTAAACCTACTCGAGATGGTGAGCAGACGGGAGCCGCTGAGTAACCTGACGTCAGGCGCATCCCACTTGATGCCAGTTGGTCGAGGTTCGGGGTCCTGATTGTCTTATTTCCGAAGCAACCAAGGTCACCGTATCCTAGGTCGTCTGTGAGAATGACTAAGAAATTGGTTTTATCTCCCTCTTGCCCCTTATCGAGATCCTTGTAGGCTGCAAAAAACACTGCTCCTGCAACCGCAAGAATCGAAAGAATCACGAGCGACTTCTTTGTAGATTTAACAGACATCTTTGCCTCCAAGGAAGGGACCTAATCGTGCCAGAATGAATCTTGCTTGCTCTTAAAAGCCGCACATGGAAATCAGTAAAGCACCTACTGAGATTTTATACCCTCATATGCAGTAAGAACGGTTTTTATTTAACAAGAGTAATTTAACGTTTTAATAGCTCGTCCAGTGTGATTTTTTCAAATGCCAAAATTGAGTTGGGTCGACTGTTAATCCGCTCCTTATCCCGTGATGTTGACTGGCTTCCTTCGTAGACTATGCCAATGTGTTGATTGTCAATTTTTGTAATGCTTGGGTACCCTTTTCCGAGACCTTCATCGAGCAGAAGATGGAACTTTTTTGGCCAGGTGAGTCCTTGATCTAAACTAACTTGAATAGTTTGATGGGTCCGAGTTTGCTGCGAGTGAGGGTTTGAAAAAAGAAGTAGTTGTTTTTTTTCACCTTCATTTTCGTAATCAAATCTATATAAGCTTCCATTGCAATTCGGCTCGATCAGTGTATTGATGTTAGTTTTATGAGGATGCCAAGTTTGGCCGATATCGTGCGTAATAAAAACTGCACGGTATGGTTGGTGTTGATTGCGCATATTCAACATAATAGAGCCATTGCTCAGCTGTACTGCCTGGGATTCACTTCCTCCACTGTAGGCAGGGGAGCTGATGGTCCAAGTGAGGCCGTGGTCTCGGCTAATCATGAGATTTGAAAAAGACACCCCATTTTCGTCTCTTCCTTGGGTGGGCATTACCAGCGTACCGTCATCGAGGTTGATTCCTTGTTGGGGTGATGGAGCAAGTAGCCACCATTCCTCTCTTTTTAACTCGCGCGTCATGTTTTCTGGCTCTGTCCAGGTTTGGCCGTCATCTTTTGAGCGAACCATCATGAATTGTGCACTTTTTCCAATTTCATACCCCGGCTCGGATCCGTCTTCTGTCCATTGGTGTTTTCCTGGCTTTCCCAACATCCACGTTGCAAAACAAAATATTTCTCCGGTCTCGCGATCGACAATAATTCCTGGGTCACTGACACCATTTTGTTCCTGAGGAAAACCTCCATATTCACCCATATCCATTATGATGCGAGGTGATTCCCAGGTCTGCCCTCCGTCGGTACTACGACTAAGTCCGATGTCAATATCCTCTTGCAAGTCCCGCGAACTTCTTCTCCGGACATCGTAAACGGACAGTAGTGTCCCTTTTATCGTGGTTGTTAGCGCGGGGATGCGATAGGTGTGAACGCTGTCGTCATTGGGCTTGCGTAATGCGAATCCAATCCTCTTGCGTACGCCAGGCGATTCATCTTTTGGTGTAATTTTTCCAAGCGTGGTGTCAATATTCGTGCAGGCAGCATCTACCTTATGAGAAAGGTTAGCTTTAGACCTAAGGCGGCAAGATAACCAAAACACGTGGGTTCCTGAACGTAAGACCTGATTTCCCTGGAAAGAGATTTTCGTTGCCGGCTGTGCTGGTTGACCAAATCCAGTCCCGGCTATTAATAATTCTTGATCTTCGCCAGCATAAAACAGCTCCAAAGATTCCAGGTCAGCCAGGTCGTCAGTTCCCTCGAGAGAGAACGAGATTGAGCGGAGGCGAATATTTTCCTCGCGTTTTACTTTTATGACCAGTTGCAATAAAGGATTGCGGTCATTACGAATTAGTACAGGGTGAATTCGTTGCGATACGCTGGCACTGAGCTCTTTTGATGAAGAACTCCCACACGTGATGATCGCGAGAGGTGTCAGTAGTGCCACAAGGAACAATGCACACAGACGAAAAATATTAACCCACCTCCAGCTAAACATTGTGAACTCTCCTTTTTCGATGCATTCTATTTTTCTTTTAGATTGCCAAACCTTAACTAATTTATTCCCAATTCACTTTTCTTCGTGTTCTTTTTTAATGGTTATATGTATAAATATGAAATTTATTTCATTGAAAATTGACCTCAGAGAAGATTATGTTTTCGAAGAACCCCCTAAAGGAAACTGCATGTATAATCTAAAGAATTGGTAGAGTGCAAACTAACATGTTGAATGAATACAGGGAAATAAAAAAATGAGAAGATTGAAAGAAGCCATGTTCTCTGCTGGCACTTTTGCTTTAGGGATTTTTCTCGCCCTCGCGTCGGCTAGCGCTATAGATGTTCCGCCCACTGGTAAGCCCATCAATCTTTTTGATGGAAAGGATTTCACGCATTTTGATACTTTTCTGGTGAAGAAGGGGCTTAATGTTGATCCGAATAAAGTTTTTCGGGTTCATGATGGGATGGCACATGTTTCTGGAAGTGAATATGGGTACTTTATTACTAAAAAAGATTTTGAAAATTATTACCTGAGGGCTGAGTTTAAGTGGGGAAATAAAACATACCCACCTCGAGAAGGTAAAGCCCGGGATAGTGGAATTCTTTTTCATGTTGTGGGGAAGAATAAGATTTGGCCTAGTTCGATTGAATTCCAAATTATTGAAGGCGGAACTGGCGACATCCTCGTTTTGAGTGGGGCATCGCTAACCTCCAAAGGGGAAACAAAGATGAATGATTATCGGTTTGACCGTTTCCACAAGGGGCCGTGGATGGACCTGGTTGGATATCGCGACCCCTTGAGAGAGGTAGAAAAACCCCACGGAGAATGGAATGTTGTCGAGATGATCGCAGATAATGAGTATATAAGGTACTGGGTGAATGGTCGGCTCGTTAATGAAGGGACTAATCCAAGCCCTATCCGGGGCAAAATACTTTTTCAATCAGAAGGAGCCGAAATTTTCTTTAGATCAATAGAGCTGCGACCTTTGATTAAAGAATGACTTCCAATGGTTTTTCGGGTGTGCTCTTAGTCCAGCGTTTCTCACTCTAAACCTATAA
>CAZSDV010000093.1:0-4555 GCA_964605715.1 uncultured Acidobacteriota bacterium | reverse complement strand
AGGTTGAGTTTCTGATGAAAACCGAACAAATGGAAATAAAGAAAAAATTTAAACTGAAGAAGATGTTCCACGAAGGGGAGCTTTCGCTCTAGTACCTACGCTTTGCGTGGGACCCAACCTTCTCGACAACCTCGTCCCAGTCCGACGGTCTCCAGATATGGGCATGTATCCGCTGAACCTTTCCTAACCCTTCGAGCCACTTCTTTTGATTTGGGGTTACGCGGCCCTTCTCAAATGAGGGTTATGGTGGATTTAATTCCCCTTTTCCATTTCTCTTTTTTTAAGTCGCGCGTGATCTTTCATCTCTTTAGGACTCGAAGAAGTTCCTCAATTTTTTCATCAAAATCTCTACTGGTATTGGTAGATTCTCTAATGCAATGGTGCAGGTGCTTCCTTATTATTTTACCTTCGACTGAGGCGATAGCGGATTTTGCTGCAACAATTTGATTCAAGATGTCAATGCAATACTTCCTCTCTTCTATCATTTTTCCGATGCCTCTTATTTGGCCCTCAATTCTATTGAGATTTTTTAGTTGGTCATTATGAGATGGATGTTTCATTTTTCAAAATACTCTAGGCGCAATGTAGGTTATGGTTGAGGCAAACACAAATAGACCCACGGAAAGGTAGTAGATGTATCGCGATTGTCTTCTTGTTTTCATGCATGTTTTTCTTAAATCATCATCTATTGGACAAGGTAGTTTGCTTGTTTGATAGTTAATGTAACCAGCAGAGCAAATCATAATAAATGCAAAAACAGAAATATAAACTTTGTATTTCGATATTTCAATTAGCAGAGGCAACGAAGTCACTAAGCTTGCAAGAGATGCTCCCGCTCCAATCAGGACAAACAGTGACGGTAGCCCACAGCACAGTAATGTTGATGCTGACGCCAACAGCGTGAAATAGTTTATTGATCTCCCCTCCATTTAAAACTCCGGAATTTCTATGCTGACGACATCGATCCCGTTCTTTCGAATTTTCTTCCTGATATCTTTGTTGTCAATCGCCTCTTTTGTTGCATATGCGATTAGGACCTTACCAAAATCTAGGTCCACATCTATTTTGATTACCTCGGGATCTCTTTTGAATATCTTTTCTATGCCTCGTGCGCAAAAGTCGCAAATCATACCTTTTACGCTGACTGCTACGACCTGTCCTTCATTAAGTCCTTCTGTGAAAACAGCAAATTTTTCCTGATTAATCTCTAACTTGGCCCCATCAATCTTTTTTTCGTGAACGTGGTTTCCATGATCAGCAAAAGCATGTTCTCCAATAATCAAGATGGTGAAAATAAGTATTGAAAATATGTGTCCCATATCTATTGCCTCCTAAAATCTGTACATAAAATGGATATCCAACTTTGCCTTTGGGTGATATCCGAATTCTACTAGTATGTTGCCCTTGAAGAGTTTGATGACGGGATATAGAGAATAAACATCAGAATGGGTATCGTGGCGCAATTTCAGCATTAACCAGGTGTGGAGATCGCCATAGTCACCGATATAGGGTGCGATACCTACTTGAAGATGTTTTTCTTCTATGACGTAACGATCAGTTGGGGTTCGTCTATACCCAAAACCGGTAAAAATTCTTCTCGTTTCCCAATCTCCACTGATCCCATAGAAATAATTATTGAATCCATTACTTGAAATTCCGGTATTGAGGTATAGGTTTGCTTGAGAATTCTGGTAGTTTTTCCTAAGCAATAATTGCGTATACCGAAAGTAAAAGTACTCTGTATTGGATATCTTATCGGATACCCCTTCGACACCTAAAGAGAATTTTGCGGTGGGAGAATAATGGAGAAAAAGAGTGTCCCTCAGGGAATTTAAGTGAGACATAACAGTGAAGCCCCCCGCATAAGATACCGGTCTTGCAAAGCAATCAGTTGTCGAGAGAAGGGCTGATAGCAACAGCAGGAATATACCCATGGGGGGTATTGTATATAGCATTCTGTTAAACATCAAGTAATCAGCTGTGGGGTTGGCTACCTAGGGTTTACCGAGCTGTTCCGGGTGAAGCGCCATCCGTCCTCTTCCGTAAAACTAGGTGCCATAGATGACACATATCAGGGGTTATGTGGGTTGAATTCCCCCTTGCCTTCGCAAGCTTCCCGCCAAGCTTACACCCCCTATTGTTCGCAGGTGTGCGTTTCTTGCTCAGGAGAAATCATTCCGTGTGGGACGTGAGTATTACAGAGTCACTTGGAGTTGAACATTCAGCCAAGGTGGCAACCTCCATGACGTAAGCTCATAATCAGACCTATGAGTGATCACTCTCAAGTAATCACTGCCATGCTTTGAGTTACTATTGTGCATCGCGGGAAGAGCCACACGCATAGAAAGTTGGGAAAGAAGTTCTGTGCTCGATTTGGAGTCGCAGAACTGATTTTCGGGATTTTAAACCAAGTCACAAAGCCATGGAGCTTTGAGTAAAAATATGAGTATTCTTGATCAATTTAAACTAGACGGGAAGACAGCGTTAGTGACAGGTTGCCGAAGGGGGATTGGGAAAGAGATGGCGATTGCGCTAGCGGAAGCGGGTGCAGATTTAGTGGGCGTGAGTGCATCGCTTGAACAATCTGGAAGTGATATCCAGAAGAAGGTAGAAGAATCCGGGAGTCATTTCCGTGGTTATCAGTGCGATTTTTCGGAGCGCGAACATCTGATTCGCTTCATCGAAGAGGTTAAAAGAGATGTACCAAAGATCGATATTTTGGTAAACAATGCAGGAACGGTTTTACGTAAGCCGGCTGCTGAGCATCCCGATGAATACTGGGACAAGGTCATTGAGGTTAACCTGAATTCCCAGTTTGTTCTGGCGCGTGAATTAGGCAAGCTCATGGTGGAACGAGGTGAAGGGAAAATCATCTTCACAGCTTCAGTGCTTACTTTCCAAGGTGGAAGCACCGTACCTAGCTATGCCGCCTCAAAGGGTGGCATAGGAACCTTGACCATGGCTTTGTCGAATGAGTGGGCTTCGAAAGGGGTCAATGTCAATGCCATTGCACCGGGCTATATTCGCACCGACATCACAGCTCCTCTACAGAAGGATCCAGAGCGAAGCGAGGCTATTCTTGGGCGTATTCCAACAGGACGATGGGGGGAGTCCAAGGACTTGAAGGGCGCCACGGTATTTTTGGCTTCGGCCGCGGCCGACTACGTTACCGGAGTGACTTTGGTAGTCGATGGGGGCTGGATGGGGCGCTGAAGTGTAATTTACGTTGAGTGTGAATATGGCCTTAGTGGGACGTGAGTATTACAGAGTCACTTGGAGTTGGAGCATTCAGCCAAGGTGGTAACCTCCATGGCGTAAGCTCACAATTAAGTTGTGGTGGTTTTTGACATGGGCGTTTGGCAAGTGACCCGGGACATTCGCACTGGTCAGATTTTCTTTGGCAATAACGACGAAGAGAATCATCTTAGTGCTATGGCTTCCCACTCAGGATTCTAGGAAGATGCTTTGTGAAGGCATTGCGGGAGAGCACCTGGTCGCAGCCGGCCTGGAGGGCCGAGTCGATCAATGTGGTCATTTCGTGTTGGGCAAATCCAACTATAGCTATAGGCAAGTCCACAGATGTAGCAGCTTCCCTTAATCCCTTGATAGTTATAACTGAGTCAATGCCGTCGGCGTTCAAATCCAAAACAATAAGTCTCGGCTTTGATTGCACCCAACTAATTAGATCTTCGGCGGAGTTCGCAAAGCGGATTTTCAAGCCCACCTGTTTGGCGGTTTCACCGATCTTGGCTAAAAAAAACAGATCTTTTACAAGAGCGATTACTTCGCTATTGTCTTTGGTGCCCATGCCTAAGGGTACAACTATAGTGGTGGGTTATAACTAATCGTGTAAGCTATTCAGTACACACGAGGACCACCATGAGAATTCTGATATGCCTACTCTTCTCGATCGTAGCGGTAGATTTTGCTACTGCTGGCTGCAAGATGAATCTGCGAATTAAGAATGAAACCAAAAAATATGCTGTGCGCGCGTATAGTATGGAGGCAAAAACTAGAGCTGTTCCCTGGCGAGATGCAGAGAAGGGGGGATGGGAGTTCAGGTACAGCGCTTCGCAGGAAGCGAGAACTGGGCCAACAGAGAAAGAATTGAAGGAGCATGAGGCAAAGGGTAAGGACATTCCTTACTACACCCCTACGAAAGTTATCGGACCTGGACAAACCGGTATAGGTAAATACGAAGCAGTGCTAGGCTGCGGGGTCAAGCGCAGATACCGCTTTGACGTTCTATGCAGAGAAGTGGATCCTGATCCGCAGTATCCTGATAGCAAGCATAAGTTCGTATGGAAAGGGGGCCTATATTCCGGCACCAATGGCCTCTCTCCAGAAATCAGAAAAACCCGCTATTTCCCCGGGCCTAAGCAATGGGCTGAGGGCAGAAACGTCACTATCCCTATCAAGAGCTGCAAGTAAAAGAAGGTCGCCATGACACATACAAGAATTTATACGGCGATTTTGAACTTGTTCCGTTGACTGCTCCCGCGGCCCGCCGGCGGCGGCGTCAACGGTAAGACGGCAAAGAAGTCCGAGAAGAAGA
>CAZSDV010000092.1:0-4952 GCA_964605715.1 uncultured Acidobacteriota bacterium | reverse complement strand
GCTGCCACAATTACTGGAAACAAACCCGCGAAGCCAGCAAACGACCAGATGGCAAGATCAAAAATACTTCTCTGAGTATAAAATGATAGCAACAGAGTTAATGTAACGATCAAGGAAACAAACCCGCGGCCAATCAGTATTTGAGCTTTTCCATCCAGTCGGCTATGAAATTTATAGTGGACTACAATGTCTTGCGTAAACATGGTGCCGGCGGAAAGGAATTGTGAGTCAAGAGAAGACATGGCCGCCGCTAACACACCTGCTCCTAGTAATCCAGCGAGCAGGGGACTGGCGTGATTTGAAATTAAAAGGATTAGCACGCTGTTCGATCGTGCCCCCTCGAGGAAAGGAATGACTGGGTCAACTGTGGCAATTATACCCAATAATACACATGGTAGCCATACGGCGGCAATGCAGAATGGATAGAAAATTAGTGTTGTGCGAAAAGTCTCCATTCTGCGTGCCGTAAGCCAATGCATGAACATATGGGGGAACATTCCGACGGACAATGGCGTCAGGGTGTAGGTGAGAAAAAGCCAGGGGTTCATGCCTGAGTGTGTTTTCCCATCTCCTGAGCGATGGAGCAGGTAGGGGTTTTCCTCTGCTACCATACCCATAGCAGCACGAAGCCCTCCCATATCATTGACAACGGCAAAGAAAACCAGTGTGCCAAGGGTTATAAAGACTATAGTTTGAAAGGCATTTGCCCAAGCCGTGCCACGCAGGCCTCCTAGGAAGACGTACCCTAGAACTACCATGGAGACTCCTATTGAGCCTATCCACTGCGGGAGGCCTTCCATGGGTCCGCCCGTTAGGTTTTGAATGATTATCCCTCCAGCCATCACGCCAATTAACAAATAAGGAACCATTAAGGCAATCAATACCACGAAGAGTAGAAGGCCTAGCTTGCTTGATTGCCACCGGTCACGGAGGTATTGCACCTGCGTGAGGTACCCAAAGCGTTTGCCTAAAACCCAAACCCGCGTCCCCACAAAGAAGAAGACACAGGGCATGATCAATGCAGAAATCGAGGCCATGAGGCCAAAAACCCCAATTCCTTCGTGGTAGGCTTCGCCGGATGATCCGAGGATGGCAAACGTGGTCATGTTGGTGCCGAAAAGGGACATTAGCAGAAGGAATGGGCCAATTGTCCGGCTTGCAACAAAGTAGTCCTCACCAGTTTTCTTGAGAAGCCTATTGGTCCAGAATCCTAGACTAAGAACAAGGAGTAGATAAACGATGATAATTAGAAGGGAAGAGTTCATTCTCTATTGTCTTCACTTTCCTTTTCAGTTTGCGGGTGGGCCGGCCAGGCACACCAGGTCAGCAATGCCAATATTAATGAGGCAGCTATACAGTATCCGACATGATAGAGTAGGCCCACCGGTAGCATATCGAAAACCAGAGTGCCATCGTCCCAGAACCAGAAATCTTGATGTAGAACGTAAAGAATGATAACACTGGTGTAAGAGAGGATCTTTTTCATGGTGCTTAATCCTTGGCTTCCAGGGAGAGGGGTTCGGAAAGAGGACACATTTCTTCCAGGGATTTAAGCAGTCCAGACATGTCCTCTTTGAAAACGTTGCCGACCAGGATGTCAACCAGCCCTTTGCGATGTTGGGGGAATTGCCGGATAAAACGGCTAATTCGGAACTCCTTGCTATAAAAAGCGTAAATCAAGCGGCGGATTATATTTAGGCCGGTTGACATGGTAGGTCCAAACTTGGAGAGCTGATCGGCGTGAAAGTCACCATTTTTAAAAGCTTCTCCGATCGTGTCCGCTGCAAGCTCACCTGACTTCAGGGCCAGAAATACACCTGAAGAGTAGATGGGGTCTAGAAAAGCGAAGGCATCACCCACTAACACCCAACCGTTTCCTGCGCAATGAGTCGAAAGAAAGGAAAAATCACTTGTGGTGTGAATATCCGACACTCTCTTTGCCGATTCCAGGCGACGTCGGATGCCGGTGCACTGCCGAATGGATTCATCGAAGGTTGCTTTTACCTGGCCCGGCCTGGAAAAAAGCGTCTTCGGAGGGCCAACAATTCCTACGCTAACTTGATTACCTGACAGCGGAACATACCAGAACCATCCTTGTTTATCTGGAGTGTAAAGAACTAACGTGGCTCCCTCGTCAATTCCTGGTTTCCGTAGGCCTCCTTCGAAGTGGGCAAAAATTGCCACCTTTTTTAGCCTGGGGTCCGGTCGTCTAATCTTGAGCTTTTTGGAAAGAATTGCACCTAGCCCGGTTGCATCAACGATGACTCTTGCATGGTGATTCTCGGATTTCCCTCCACGCGGACAAGCAGTTACACCAATCGCCTGGGAGCCTTTAAAGAGAACGTCTTCTACGATTACCTCTTCTTGGACCTTTGCGCCATGTTCCCGTGCATTATTCAACAGCATTTCGTCAAACTCGCTGCGCAGTACCTGCCAGGTAACGGAGCTTTCGTGTGGGTTAGTTTCGGAGAAATAGAAAGGATCCGACTCAACGCCAGAGGCAGAGATGAACTGTACAGAATGTTTGCGAGGAAATGTGCTGGTCTTCATCTTCTCGAGAACCCCCAGCCGCTTGAGGGGCCAGTAGGTTTCTGTCATAAGTGATTCGCCAATGTGGAAGCGCGGGAAACGGGATTTTTCAAGTAAAAGGACGCGCAAGCCTTTTTTCGCAAGTAAGGCAGCTGTGGTTGAGCCGGCAGGGCCTCCACCCATTACGATTACATCTTGTTTTGGAGTGTCTTCTTTTTTAGAGTTCATACCCAACTCTGGCTACCCATTTTATCTTACACTAGACAGACTGAATGGATTTACTCCTCTTATAGAATATGGGAACTAATAAAATTTGAGGCCCACTTTGGATGTTAATTCTATTAGGTGTAGCGGGCCTCCCTGTGTTCAGGCTCGAAGAAGCGGGGAAGTATTTCGTCAATCTTTAGCAACCCAGTTCTCTTAAGCCGGATCTCATTTCCACTAAGAGTTACAAGGCCTTGTTCTTTAAGGGCTTGGTAAGCTTCTTCAAATTCTGACAGGATCTCCGCGCCGAATTTTTTCCGAAAATAGGCTACATCTAACCTCCCCAGTTTCATTTGTAGGATCATCTCCCGGATTAGAAGTTGTCGAGAGGTTGCCTTGAAAGCCCTGCTAAGAGGCAACTTTTTCTTAGTGAGGCATTCGAGATAGCTTTCGAAGCTATCCTGGTTTTGACAATGAACTCCACCAAGATGACTAAACGATGCGACGCCAGTTCCAATCATATCAGCTCCGTGCCAGAGGCTGTCACGGTAGACAAAGCGATTGCAGTTTGATTTCTTTGTAAGGGTGTAAGCACTTGAGACCTGGTATCCAACCTTTTCCAATTCTTTGAAGGCGTAATTCACCCAGGCACGCTTAGTTTCCCAGTTAGCTACGGGTGAAGCACTGCCTTTTTGCTTCATATGCTGGGAAAAGACTGTGTTAAAAGGTAACTCCATTTGGTAAATGGTTACGCTGTCAGCGTCTAACGCGATCGCCTGTTGGGTGCAGCTTTTCCAATTTTTCCAGGTTTCTTTAACCATCCCAGCAATGAGATCAATGTTTATTTGGTTAAATCCGACCTGCCTAGCCCATTCGTAGGATCGGAGGATTTCCGCCGAGAGATGGGCGCGACCGTTTTCGGAGAGGATCTCGTCATTGAAGTTCTCGATTCCCAGGCTCAATCTTGTGACGCCGATCGATTTGAGCGTCTTCAGTTTATCTAGTGTCAGTGTGCCGGGTTCACATTCAAAAGTAAATTCTTCGGTGTCATCCCAGCGGATGTGAAGCTGCAGCTGTTCAACAAGGAAGCGAAGCTGCCGGGAGCTCAGGAAAGAAGGTGTTCCGCCACCGAAGTAGATAAACTGAAATTGCCTGGAAGCAATGGCTGGAAGTGAGCTATAAAGCTGCACTTCTTTTGTCAGGGCTTTGACGTAGGCTTCCACATCGCGCGCGTTTTTATCTGTGTAAACCCTAAAATAGCAGAACTTACATTGTTTTCGGCAAAAGGGAAGATGTAGGTAAAGTCCCAGGGGAGTGTCAGTTTGCGGTGGTCGGTTTAGTACTTCGTGGACTTGGGGAATATTCGAGTTTTTCCATAGTGAGAATGGAGGGTAGTTCGAGACAAAGTAGCTTCCCGCCTCTGTGCTTTCTAAGGGAGAGGTTGGGTTCATACTTGCGGATTTTTCTTGTTTTCCATTTTGATTAATGATGGGCAGCCCGTCAGCCATAGTGAGATTATTAACCTTTTGGTGCAAAACAGTAAAGCTGTCCGTCACGGGACCCAATGACCAGACGCCCATTTCCAATTGCAGGAGAAGCAATTAATCCTCCTCCTGCGGTGAAGCTCCATTGCAATTGACCTGTTTCAATATTGAGCGCGTAAAGATTGCTGTCGTGAGACCCCACGAACAGTGTATTTTTCGCTATCAGGGGTGATGAATCAACTCGTCCCTTGGCTTGAAAAACCCAAAGTTCTTTTCCTGTGTGACGGTCTAATGCATGCACTAATCTGTCGCGACCACCGACAATCATAACTTTTTCCGTGAGGGCAGCAGAGGAGTAGAACGGGAATTTCCTTTCCTGATGCTCATACTGCCAGACAGGCTCTTCCTGTTTCCAATTAATGCAATAGATTTGATTCCCAAAGGTGCCGATGAAGAGTTGGCTTCCATCGATTGCTGGGGTGGCACCTACATAGTCCCCAAGCTCAAGATTCTTTAGTTCACGACCGCTTGAGACATCTAGTATTCGCAGGTACCCATCGCACCCAGTTACCAGAACCTTTCCGTTGATGGTGGCAGGGCTAGCGTGCACTCTTCCTTCCGTCTGAAATTTCCATTGAAGGGAGCCATCATTGGTACTAAGGGAGTAGATATGACTATCGTAAGATCCAAAAAGGACTCGCCCTTTCGTGCAACTCGGGGAAGACGTACGCCGAG
>CAZSDV010000091.1:0-5093 GCA_964605715.1 uncultured Acidobacteriota bacterium | reverse complement strand
GATAGCTCGCTGCTGAGCGTCCAGCACCCGCTCATAAGTCCCCTTCATCCTGGAATTAGGTTTTCCAAGAAATAGTGTGCGGGTCATATCAGCACAGTAATTTCCCAGTATAGCACCGAGATCGATCAGCACTATGTCATTTTTACGTAACCGTCTAGCTGATGGCAATCCATGCGGAAGCGCTGAACGCGGCCCAGAAGCAACTATTGTCTTAAAAGCCACTCCTTCAGCACCCCTTAACCGGAGATGATAATCAATTTCCGCTGCTACATCTCGTTCACGGATACCAGGTCGAAGCCAATCCTTGATGGTATTTAGAACTTCACCGGTAACCTGACAAGCTCTCCGAATCAGTTTAATCTCATGTTGATCTTTCCGTTCCCGTAACCTTTCCACGACGCCCTCAAGCGCTAAGAGTTGAATTGATTTTTTCACCCCGGAATGAATTCGGAGATAAGTAGCGTGCTCCAGTTGGTCACTTTCAAACCCAATCCTCAGGGACGATGCTCGGTTGAAAAACTTGCAAACCGACGATAAAACTCCATTTCGAGAAACAATAACCCGGACACCTTGTGACTGTTCACGAGCCTGAAATCCATACCGTCCATCTACCCAAAGAATCTTCTTCTGGGGTGAAAAGAACCCAATGCCAGCGCTTCCAGAAAATCCTGTAAGATAGAATAGATTTGGCGGATGGGTAACCAAGAATCCGTCGACATCATCGAGTTCCATGCGTCGGAAAAGCTTTTTCTGTCGTTGCAAGCAACGCGAATTAGGAATTTTTGACAACATAACCCTTCCCAGTAAACATTAATGTCCTCTCAGCTTTAACCTAATCTTCATTTTCTGGCCTAATTATAATGGTGGCCCTCCCAGAGGAAAAACTCTAAGGGTTTTGTTGGTACGGAAAACTCCCTGAGGCCTATCTTCTCCTGCCGTAACCTCAACTTCAGATTCGCTTGGCATTACCCTTCTACGGGTAGTGCCACTGGTCCTGCTTCTCAGGTGGATTTGAACTCCTCCAACAACAGCCTGTACACGAAAATTTGGCGCACCCACCAAATCCGCAACGACGCGAACAACGGCTGGATTATCGCGAAACTGTGCCAGGCGAATCTGCTTCAAAAACGGAGATACAGTTGAAATGGTCTTGAATCTGCCAATCTGACTGCGAGCTCCCATGAGATCAACAACAAGCCGAGGAGGATTTGAAAGGTGTAAAACCTTAAAGGGCCCCGGTCGAGATGTTTCAATTTTGATTTGAGTGCCATTCTTCTCAAGGGATTCATTGACTTGAATTACTGAAAGAGGGACGAGAAAATTATTGATTTCTGAAGCTAATTTGCGATTTTTTTGGTTTGAGCTCGATGTTCTGGATAAGTGACTTGATGAATTAATATTTTTTGAGCGATTAAGAGTAATACCGCTCCTCCTGGTGTGTAAGGGGGCAACGTTACCCCCCTCCAAAGAAATTCGCAATCCATCTTTCAGGGAATCCAACCTAAAACTGGTCGGCTGCTTCATGAGCAAATGAATTCGCACCACCGGCTTGCCGGAAGCATCATTAAATGTTGCAATTCGATAGCCAACAAAAGCTCCACGGAAGTTTCCTGACCGCGGCACTGAACCCGGGCTAGAATTTCCCAAGTCAATCCAAATGGAGCTTAGCGAAGCCTGGTAAGTTTGATACTGGAAGGGGGCATCAGCCCGCACCTCATAAATACCTGCCTTTATTTTTTCCAGTGATTTAAGGGTGGCCATTCGGTTGGCCGCCCCAATGTGCAATGGCAGCCACCACCCAAGCGACGTTGCCAGTGCAAAACCAATTGATAACCTAGGCAAAAATCCGCTCACAATCGCTCCTCCTCAGGCTCTTTAGCCGTCCGATTAACAATCATGCAAATTCAAATTTTCCCCAAGATCCATTAGTGCTTCTGTGAATACTATTCCACCCTGGAACTCATAGAATAGGACTGATCATTGAAAACACTTTTCTCACAGAAATATAGATTTGAGCTTTTTCCACTGAAGCCACCAACTTGCCATGTTGATGACTTCCTTACATAAAAACTCATAACCCCTATTATCAAGTCTGAGGATGGGGGCCTGTCAAGAAGAAACCCGCTAGTTATTGTATGCTTGTTTCAGGTTCCTGCGAAATATGACACCAGCAAATTTAATTCTTTAGCTAGCCCGTCGCCTGCAGTACCTCTCCATGAATATTTCCTAGCTCCGAGTTTGATCTACAGGATAATCCTAAGATATCCTTAGGCCAACGTTCAGTTCTTGTAAGTACCCCGAGCTGAAGGTAGATTGAAGGAGGGCAGGCGTCGGGAATTCTTCCCGTCTTTGACTTAATCTTTCCCTTCTGTCATTCTGCTCTTTTCCGCATGATCTTCAGACAAGGAACAAACCATGGCATATCAAAATCTCCGCGACTTCCTCCACAGGCTGGAAAAGGCCGGAGAACTAAAGCGAATCAAGGCTGAAGTGGATGTAAACCTTGAAATTACTGAGATTACTGACCGCGTATCAAAGGCCGGCGGACCTGCGCTCCTTTTTGAGAAACCTAGGGGATACAACATGCCAGTGGCAATCAACATTTTGGGCTCCCCTTCACGCATGAACCTAGCCCTCGAAACTGACTCGCCCGACCTAGTTGCACAGAGACTTGAAGAGTTACTGGACACTAAAACCCCGTCAAGTCTCTTTGACAAAGTAAAAATGCTTCCCAAGCTTGCCGAACTGGGCTCTTTCCTTCCAAAGATAGTTCGTTCGGGTCCATGCAAGGACATAATAGAGAGAACTGCACCTTCGCTAGAAATATTTCCTATTCTCAAGTGCTGGCCCGCTGATGGAGGGCGATTTATTACCTTCCCTACCGTCGTTACCCGAAACCCTAAAACAGGTAAACGTAACGTTGGCGTCTACCGCATGCAGATTTTTGACGAACGTACCGCGGGTATGCACTGGCAGCTTCATAAACATGGAGCCGAACACTTCCGCTGGCTTGACCGACAAGGTAAGGGGCGAAAAATGGAGGTAGCCGTTGCAATTGGCGTAGATCCTGTCACCATGTTTTCGGGGGTCCTCCCTCTCCCCGAAGACCTTGACGAATTCCTGTTTGCAGGATTTCTCCGTCGGGAACCAGTGAAATTAGTAAAATGTGAAACCGTGGACCTAGAA
Source organism: uncultured Acidobacteriota bacterium (assembly GCA_964605715.1). GTDB lineage: Bacteria > Acidobacteriota > Terriglobia > UBA7540 > JAPUME01 > JAPUME01. Next base: position 1,907 of record CAZSDV010000091.1, on the reverse strand, counting down.
ATCCCTGCTGAAGCGGAAATTGTACTGGAGGGATACGTCGACCTGGACGACCTGCGTACCGAAGGCCCTTTCGGGGACCATACAGGTTACTACTCCCTCGAAGATGTATTCCCAGCGTTCCACATTACTTGCATTACTCATCGAAAAAACCCCATCTATGCAACCACAATCGTCGGTGCCCCTCCAATGGAGGACTACCACATGGGCTACGCTATCGAGCGTCTTTTTTTACCGTTAATGCGCAAGCAGATGCCAGAAATTACTGACATGCACATGCCTGCTGAAGGAATATTCCACAATCTGATGATCATCGCTTTAAGGAAGAGCTACCCTGGCCATGCTCGCAAAGTAATGAACGCTATCTGGGGGCTACCACAGGCGATGCTTACCAAATGCATCATCGTTGTCGATCACGACGTCAATGTCCATGACTTACGTGAGGTTACCTGGAAAGCTTTAAATCATATAGACCCTCAGCGCGATATCCAGTTTACCCAAGGACCTATCGATCAACTAGATCACTCCTCTCGCTTACCTTGCTTTGGATCGAAAATGGGCATCGACGCCACCACCAAAATACCTGCGGAAGGATTTACCCGTCCGTGGCCCCAAGAAATCAAGATGGATGCAGAAACAAAAGCTCGAATTGATGCCCTTTGGCCAACACTGGGCTTATCTGGAAAACGTTCCCCTGTGTGAGAAACCTCACTGATCTATCTATCTACCTAACTCACTCTCCTTCCCTTTATCGCTTTACAACTTTACAGGCAGGAAGATAGAATCGTTTCGACGGTTCTCCCCGAAGATCCCATGCACTGTGAAATGACATGAAAAAAGGAACAGCCATCTATCCGGGCAGCTTCGATCCCTTAACCCTTGGTCACTTGGATCTTGTCAAGCGCGGGAGCAAGCTCTTTGATCACCTTACCGTTGCAGTTTTAACCAACCCAGATAAGGAAGCTTTGTTTACGGTCTCCGAACGAGTGGAAATTTTAGAAGCTGCAACATGTGAATTTTCAAATGTCTCGGTTGGGACCTTTAGCGGCCTTTTAGCCACCTATGCAGCACAGGAAAAAGCCACGGCAGTACTTCGCGGAATCCGCGCGTTCTCCGATTTCGAATACGAGCTGCAGATGGCATTAATGAATCACAAGCTCGAACCACAGGTGGAGACTGTTTTTTTGATGCCGGCTGAGTCGTACATTTATGTCACCTCACGGCTGGTAAAAGAAATCGCTGAGCACGGTGGCTCAGTCAAAGATTTAGTGCCGGCATTTGTAGAGGAAAAATTACGTCAGAAAATACATTAATCATAGGAGGAACTTAGTGCGGTTTAGCCAACGAATTAGACGGATCACAACCTCATCAACTATGGTTGTGTTACAAAAAGCTCAAAAACTAAAAGCGGAAGGTATTGATGTGGTTGACTTCGGTGCAGGTGAGCCGGACTTCCCAACACCTGACAACATTAAACAAGCGGCCATACGCGCCCTTGAAGCAAACTTCACTAGGTACACGCCAAGCGGTGGTACTCGCGAACTCAAAGAGGCCATCGTCAAACGTCACGCACAGGATTTTGCGAGCGACTACAAGCCGGAAGAGTGTCTAATAACAGTGGGCGGAAAACACGCTATTTTTGAGGCCATCTCGGCACTTATTGAAAATGGTGACGAGGTAATTCTTCCCTCCCCTTTCTGGGTTTCTTTTCAAGACATCATCCACTACGCCGGTGGAAAAGCCATACATGTAGAGGCGGCAGAAAGTAACAACTTTTGCCTTTCCGCTAAACAAGTTGAGAAAGCCATAACACCAAAGACAAAACTCATCATCGTCAACTCACCGAACAACCCGACTGGGGCAGTTGTCGAAACTTTGGAAATGGAAAAGCTTCTGGCTCTTGCCAAAAA
>CAZSDV010000090.1:4607-5166 GCA_964605715.1 uncultured Acidobacteriota bacterium | reverse complement strand
GACTCCTCTAATGCCTCTGTGCGTGCGCCTGCGGGTGTAGTCACAACCCCAGACCGGCCCACAATCCAAGGCCAATGGCGATCAGAAAACTCAATTCGCAAGCCCGGAATCGGCTGACGAGTTAAATTCTTGACTCTAACCTGTGCCCGGACTGGATCTCCTGAATTATAGAAAGTCCTATCCAGCTCGAGAGCTTCAAGCTGGACTTCCTTCTTGTAAACAGCAAAAGAAGCCACCTTTTTCATCTTGATGAACTTCGATGAAGGGCCTTGTAACATAACATCTATCTCGTAAAGCCCGATTTTCGCAGCTTCAGGAACAGACCATAAGTCCCTGTAATCTATATCTGTTGTCTCTTTTCCACTTACTTTAATGTTCCTGAAAGTGGAAACATCTAGAACGGGAAAAGATTCCCCTGCATACCTAACTAAGAAATTAAGGGTAAATGAAGGAGTTGGATTGGATGAATTATTTCGAACGCTGGCTCGAAGCTTGACATTTTCACCCACATTGTAACCAGAATTATCGGTCGTTGCTGAAATCTCAAGTGCTGCTACAG
>CAZSDV010000090.1:0-4597 GCA_964605715.1 uncultured Acidobacteriota bacterium | reverse complement strand
GGCCAATGAGCCAATTTTCCAACTGCTTTCTTGCGCATCCGTTTTAACCGGGAAAAGGAAAAAAAGTGCCACAGATGATAGGCCTGCGATCCACTTAAAAGTCTTTATCCGTCCTCTCCTCATCAAGATGTGGCCCCCTGTATTTGCAAAAATGCGCTCCCTGTTTGGCCTGTAAAACTCATCATAGACTAAACATTAGCGTGAAACCCAATCGCTATCGGAAAATTCTCAGAATGGATCTGGGCACCTAATTTTCATAACCGATCAACTAGGTCTATCCACCAGCCCTTAATTCAGGTTTCAGCTGAAGAAGGAGAAAGTCCTGAAACTTGACGTTTAACCGTGATCTCCGAGAGGTAACAATACCAAGGTTTACCTGGTTCCAGTAATCAAATACCCGGTACGACAGTCCATCGCTCAAACCTCGAAACCGAACTCTTCCCTTAAAGCTGCCCCCTGGGTTACGGGTAAAAAAGGAATGATAAAGCAATCCATACCGCCGTACCAAATGGCTTTCCGGAAAGCTGAAGGCGAGATCATAAGAATTAATATACTGGCCACGGCTTATCTGGAGTCGACGGTCAAGGCCAAGCCATTTCTGATATTTTTCCTCTTCTTCTGAATCAAGAGAGGAAAAGTCAATCTTAGGAATCACTCCCAAGGCCAGAGAAGAAGCAAATTGATTCATGTCAGCAGAATGTGATACTAGGCCGGGGACTTCACCACAAAGCGCTCGGAAAACTTTTACACTGAGCCGCAAATGGGGTGGTGAAATGCTACTCGGAAATCGCCGATCGTAACAAGGACTCCAGGTGGAAGTTGAATTAAAATTGACCGTTGACGGATCCATTGAAGAGGTCTTACGGGCGACACGGGCAGTATTTGTTAAAATTTCCTGGACACGAGGAAATGCAGTTCGGGAATCCTTCGGCGAAGAATGTGCGTGCTCCGAATTGAAACAGAGAGGGAAAATCACTACACTTTCTTGTTCGACCACATCTACCCCCCAATCCATAAACCAGCGCCTAGCTTGTCTTCGAACAAATGCCTGTACTTCAACTAAGGCTGGGCAAAGATACTGATTGCCCTCAGGGCTTTGAACAGGCTGGCCTTGGGAATCAAGTACGAACCACTCCGGCTTAGTGGAGCCTGCATCGGGAAGTGAAACCTGAGAGGGCGTAAGTCCTTTTGGAGAGCTGGAGGTCAGGGAAGACTTCCCTTCAGCACCTTCCAAAAACACTGCAGAACGAGGGTTCATTCTTGCTTCAATAGGAGACAGGCGCAGGCAGACCAGAAACCCTCCTTGGTGAATTTCTTCCATAACCTGCTTGAAGCCACCCTCTTCAGGAAGTAAATTAGACCGCAGAATTCTCCCTTGAGCACCCTCAAACCAGCGTCGGTCCATAACTACCCATCGAATTCCCAAATCCTTCAAGACAGGAAGATTCTTCCGGAGATCTTGCAGGGAAAAGGAGTTTTCCACGCCACCAAAACTCCAGCGCGGCTGGTAAGCAATCCGAGGCTTCGCAGGCGCGAACCTACGTCGCTTCGTCATCCATCGCCCATAGGCCCCAAGAGATTCGAAAAAATCACCTTCATGCGTGCTTATAAAAATAGGTTGGGTCTTCCAGCTTTCGCCAGGGCTCAGTTTACGGCCCACCTGCTGTTTCATGCGAAGGCGTACATTTCCCAAATTATCCACTTCGACCGGCAAAGATTGAGGAGTCTCGCCTAATTCCAAAAACCCGATGGCAAGTCCGCCACGAGGAAACCAGACGTCAATCAGAGGCAGCTCAAAACCATTTCTAACGAGTGATAAAGGAAGAGGATTATCCTGCTTAAAACCAGGAAGGAGAGGATTCATGTGGTAATTTCCGTCCCCGCCAAACCCTTGAAAGTACCAATACCCTCCTTGTCGCTTGCGAGTAAACATCTCAAGAATTCCGTTTGAGCTGCTTTGCAAAAATACCGAGCCCGCCCCTTGTGGAATATGCAATTCTGCTTGAGCTGAAACAATGCCAGGATGATTTTCGTAATGTTCAAATTCCAATTTCACTTCAACGGTCCCTCGCGGCAGGGAAGCTGAGGCGAAACAGGTAACACGCCTACCTGCTCCCATTTCGGTTCTGATGGGAATTTCTTGCACTTGTTCCTCGTCAGATTCAAAAATTAGAGGCCCCTTACCTTGGAGAGAAAATTCGAAAAAAGGAGGAGGTTCACTTGTTGTCAGCCTGCGAGCATGAATGCCGCTGCGCAAGTAAACCCGAGCACGTAACAGTGCATCTATTTCCAATATCATCCGAGTATCTTCAACCCGTAGAATTGGCTCAACAACCGTATCTACCCGTTGAGCTATTTCTTCTTCCTCTGGCAGTAAAGTCTCCTGTGACCATGTAAGTTGCGGTTTTGCAAGGATGGCTACCAGGAAAAAAGAAAGAGTCAAGATGCGAAAATATGGGTAAAAATGCATACATACCTCAAGTGCTCAAAATATTCGGGGCAGATTTCCGCCAATTGATATTTAGTAACTATTCCCTAAGATCGTAGCCTAGCAAATACACTACGCGCAAGGCACCCGGGAAGGCATTTCATTGTGCATTGTTTTCACCCACACACCAAGGGTTCAGTATGCTTGCTCAGACACGTAGAAAGTATTCCTCTACTTTCTTGAAATCCTCTTCCGTGTCAACGCCAATCGTATTAATTTTTGTTTCCACAACCTGTATGGGAATGCTGTTTTCAAGAAGACGTAATTGCTCCAGCTTTTCCACTTCTTCAAGAGGAGACACCGGAAGGGCGGAAAATTTTTCGATCACATCCTTGCGGTAAGCATAAAAACCTAGGTGCTTGTAATACTGGGGGGGCGCAGCTCCATCACGGCAAAAAGGAATAGGAAGATGGGAAAAATATAGAGCACGCCCTTGCGTGTCGGTCACCACCTTATTCACGCTTAGATCCTGGGCCTCTTCCAGGGAGATTGGCGTCTTGAGCGTGGTAACTTGAACGGCATCAGATGCTAAGAACGGCTCTACCAATAGTTCGATGTGTTTAGGAGAAACCATCGGCTCATCCCCCTGAACATTCACAAAAATGTCGGCCTGAGTCCGCGTCGCCACCTCGTAAATCCGATCCGTTCCAGATTGATGTTCATTTGATGTCATCATTACCTTCAAATTATGTTTACGGCAATAAGCTTCAATTTCCGGAGAATCAGTAGCTAGGATAAGGTCCGTCAGAAGGGTGCACTGCGCCGCGCGGCTGTAGACATGATGGACCAACGCACGGCCAGAGAGCGTCCGCAACGCTTTGCGAGGGAGGCGCGTTGATTCGAGTCGTACTGGAATCACACCGATAATTTTTAACTTGATCCTCGAAGTTGCCATAAAAATTAGAACTTAGACTTGAAACTCTCCTTGAAGCTTACTATAAGGGCTGTGTGCACACCATGCGGAAAAAATATCCAGCAGGAAAACTACCACCTGCCGTGCTCAGCCAGCTGCTTGCTCGTATTCCCAAAAGTGATTCCCGCCTACTGGTAGGCCCGCAGTTCGGCGAAGATGCAGCGGTTATCGACATGGGGGATCGCTATCTTGTGGCAAAAAGTGATCCCATTACCCTGACCACTGACCGCCCAGGATGGTACGCAGTCAACGTCAATGCCAACGATGTGGCTGCCATGGGAGGCAACCCACGTTGGTTCCTGGCAGTTTTACTCCTACCAGAACATCATACCGATCGGCAACTAGTAGAAGTCATTTTCCAAGATGTTGTGAGTGCTTGCCAGGAATTATCTATTACTCTGTGCGGCGGGCACACGGAGGTTACCACCGGCATAGACCGTCCTATTCTAGTTGGACACATGCTCGGGGAGGCTGAAAAAGGGAACTTGCCCCGAAAAAGCTGCTTGGAGGTTGGGGACATGTTACTCCTAACAAAAGGGATTGCTATCGAAGGAACTGCCATCCTGGCTAAGCAAATGGAAGAAGAATTAAAAAATAGCTTTTCTCCAGCCTTCCTTAAGCGAGCACGTAATCTTGTCTATCATCCCGGAATTAGCATTGTTCGGGAGGCTCTGATAGCTGCACAAACTATGGACATCCACGGCATGCATGATCCTACAGAGGGTGGCCTGGCAGGGGGCTTGCTGGAAGTTGCGGCAGCAAGTGAAGTAGGCCTGCGCATCCAGGCCAACCAGATCTCGATTTTACCTGAAACCAAGGCTCTTGCGCAGCATCTTGCCTTTGATCCCATGACTCTTATAGCGTCAGGAGCACTCCTTATAGGAGTGGCTGCCATTGACGCCCAGAAATTGGTTGCGGTTCTGAAGAAACAAAAGATCTCTTCCGAAATAATTGGCGAGGTGCTGCCCAAAAAGTATGGAACAAAGATCATTGAGAATGGGCACGAAAAAAAGGTTTGTTATCCAAGACAGGACGAGATTGCCCGCCTTCAAGCAAAGTCACAAGGTGGGCAAAGTGATAGTAGCATCCCTCTTGCGACGAGACGATCGGAATGATAGAATGCCCCCCGTAAGATTAAGGTCCTCTATAGGGTGAGGTGCTGCCTGATGATATCCGAAGATAAAGAGAAAAAAATT
>CAZSDV010000089.1:0-5679 GCA_964605715.1 uncultured Acidobacteriota bacterium | reverse complement strand
CCGGGCGCGGCATTCGGCCCGTGTCGGCCAGCCGGCGGGCGTGGCGGGGTGAGCAAACCAGCAGCTTGGCTACGCTGTGAATGTCCAACAACGTTAGCTCGGAAGATTTTTGGGTAGTCGATTCGCGCATTGCGATACTCCTTGAAAATAATGTTTAAGGGCGCCAGCACAATGCCGGGCCGCTGAGAGGAGTATCAGGGGAGGTTCGGAAATTTAATTATTCCGACCTATTTATTCCGAGGGGGCGTGTGGGCAAGTCACTGTGTGGCAGGGGGTTCCACTCTCCGACAGGGGGTGTCGGAATAAATAAACCTGCTTGACGCTATTTTTTCCGGCGTTTCCGTTCGCGGTCCAAGGCCAACTTAATCGGCCGCAATTTTTCGCCCATCGCATTTGCGAGTTCTTTATAAGTCTTATATCTGCCCGTTTTCCACGCATCGTAAATTTTCTTGTCGGTGGCGTGGTTGGTATCGATGGGGCGGCCGCGCTTCTTCTTGCTGGTTGAAGATGAACTCTTGGAAGCACCCGTGGCTTTGTCCCTAGCTGCACCTGTTAGAGTCCCATCCAAGGCGTCTCCCATTTGGCAGATGAGATCCTCGCTGGTGGGGGGGATCCTCCCTTCAGCCACATCCCTGCAAAGCTTAGCGAGGGGAGGGCTCAACCCCTCAAGTTTGGCTACCTTGGTCAGGGCTATATGAGGAATTAGTTGAGCTGGATCTGGCGGGTATTCGCTGGAGCCAATAACGATGCTTACTCCCAGTCCTTGCAGACCTTTACAGGGGCCGGGGTCTTTATTGTCCTGTTTGAGCGCTGTCAGGCCCACCAAGGCGACGCAGGCAGCATCTCTTTCTTCCCGAACCTCGGTTCCGAAGGCCAATTGGTAAGAGAGGCCGCTAAGACTCCCCCGGGCATCTTCTATGGACGTTAACTCAGCCAGCTTTGAGCAGCGCTCCAGTTCAACCTCCATTGCGCTCCCTGGCTTCAGCTCCCCGAGCGAGGCCATGACGGCCTTAGCAGTCATGCGCTGAAGTGGGAAGGTGTCCTCGGAGATCGTCCGTTTGAGGTCCGCCTGGAGTAGTAAGCAGTCGAGTGGAGATGACATGACTCCACAGGATAGCAGAACATGGGACTACAGAGGACTGGGACCTCGGGCCGCGGGGGGAGAAGCCCGGATTGGTGTCCCCCAGGCGTGCATCGTTATTGGGCTTACTGGGGCAAAAGAATGCCCGAATGGGAGCGGTCTTGGTGGGAGTGGAATTGGGGTCTCAGGGGGGCTTGATGGGGCAACAAATCCTCCGAATTGGAGCCCCCTCGGTTGTGTGGCGCGGGACTGGATTGCCAGGTACGCGCTCGGGCCGAGTCCCAAGGTCGCCGAGATGGGACTACAGGGCGCACTGCGTCTTTTCCAGCTGGCAGTGGATGAAGCCAGGGAGAAAACCGTCGAGGACAAGATCGAGAATCGTCTCGCCAACGACCGGTTGCTCGAGAGTTCTTATGACAGTCTGCTGAAGCGGTACTGAAGGGGTACTCTGCAGAGGACAGCGAAGAAGATAGTGGAGGTTTATCGCCCTCTCTTGGCCTTCCCTAACCAGTAGCCCCACCCATCCCAACCTTCATTCTTATAGACCCCATCGGGATAATTAGGAATATTTTCCGGCTTAGCAGGTTTGTCAGGTAGCTGGCCTTTACAGTAACGTTGCCATTCTGAGTAGCTAGAGAGCTTGAGCTTACGCGCAAAAGCACGAGCCTTTTTGAAGGGTAGGTAATTTCGTTTTTGTGCGGCTATTATCCCCGTGCCCAGCCAGTCACCCCACCCAACCCATCCTTTATTCTTGTAGGCAAATTCGGGGGCATTAGGAATGTTGTCAGGCTTAGCTGGTTTTCCGGGGATCTCACCCTTGAGGTACCGTCGCCATTCTTTATGGCTGGACAGCTTGAGCTTGCGAACAAATGAGCGAGCTTTTTTGTAGCTCATATAAACTCGGTTACGCGTGGCTACGGTTCCTGTCCCTAACCAATCGCCGTATCCAGCCCAGCCTTTGGCCTTGTAGGTCTGATGGGGGTTAGCAGGGATATTGTCGGGTAACGGTGGTTTACCGGGTAGTTGTCCTTTGGTGTATCCAAACCATTCGGTCTGGCTACGCAGTTTGAGCTTACGCGCAAAAGTACGAGCCCTTTTGAAGGATAGGTAAATTCGTTCATGGGTCGCTATTGTCCCTGTTCCCAGCCAATCGCCGTATCCAGCCCAGCCTTTATTTTTGTAGACGCGACCAGGGTCTGTTGGAATGTCGTCGGGCTTCGGCGGCTTGTCTGGCAAGTCACCTTTATAGTAGCGCTGCCATTCGGCTTGGCCTTTCAGCTTGAGCTTGCGAACAAATGAGCGAGCCGCTTTAAAGGGACGAAAGATTCTGTCTCTACGGGAGATTGAGTCCGTTCCAATCCAGTCGCCACTACTGCTCCAGCCCTCGTCTTTATAAGTTCTCTCTGGGTGAAACGGAATGTTGTCAGGCTTAGCAGGCTTGCCAGGGATCTCGCCGTTGCAGTACTTAGGCCAGTCAGTCCTTCTCTTCAGTTTTAATTTGTGTACAAATGCTCGAGCTTCCTTGAAGGGCAAAAATCTTCTTCTAAAATTTGCAATGTTTCCAGTTCCTAGCCAGTCACCGTATCCGGCCCAGCCCTTGGTTTTGTAGGTGCCCTCAGGAGTGGTCGATATGTTATCTGGCTTAGGCGGTTTGCCTGGTAGTCCATTCTTGCAGTACTCAAACCATTCTGGAACATTGCGTAAGTTCAGCTTACGCGCAAAGGCACGAGCCTTTTTGAAGGGCAGGTAATTTCGTTTTTGTGTGGCTACAGTTCCCGTTCCGAGCCAATCACCCATCCCCGCCCATCCATCATTCTTATAGGGCTTGTCGGGTGAAGAAGGAATGTCATTTGGTAGTGGCGGCTTGTCAGGTAGCTGGCCCTTACAGTAACGGCGCCATTCAGCGTCACCTTTCAGCTTGAGCTTGCGAACAAATGCGCGAGCTTCCTTGAAGGGTCTAAAATTACGAGTTCGACCGGTTCCTAACCAGTCACCTACCCCTTCCCATCCCTCATCCTTATAGATACGTCCGGGTCCAGTGGGAATATCGTCGGGCTTAGGCGGTTTGCCTGGTAGATCACCTTTACAGTAACGTAGCCATTCGATGTTGTTAGACAGTTTGAGTGCGCGCACAAACGCGCGAGCTTCCTCGAAGGGCATAAAAACCCGGTTAAAATTTGCAATGTTCCCCGTCCCGAGCCAGTCGCCGTATCCAGTCCATCCTTTGTAGATACCCCACGGCAGAACATCCAAGTATAGGTACCAATCTTCGACCCCCTGCAGCCCAAGCGTGCGAACGAAGGCTCTGGCCTCTTCAAAAGGCAAGAATTGCCGGCGGGTTGTTGTTTCAACAGTTCTTACTTGGAACGCTCTGAAGAAATTTGCTGGCAAGTTGCGCGGCAGATCGACGTGTATCTTGTCCGGTAAGCGGAATCCCGATTTGAGTTTTCTCAGGCGACCAAGGTTCAGCCTTACTTTGTCGAGTTGCTCGGCTAACGTTTTATCGTGTGCGCGAAGCGCACAAATCACACGCCAGACCGGTTCGTAGACGGAATCCGAGAGAGCTTCGTCAGCATCTTCGGAGTCATCGATAAATAGCGGAATCACTATCGTTCCAATCTTTACTTCTTCGGCATCCCGAATTTTTCGAATCACTCGTCCGACAGCCTGGATGATATCGATCTGTGACCGTTTTGGAGCGATGAAGGCGACCCCATCAAGGACAGGCACGTCTACGCCTTCCCCTAAACAGGCGCAGTTGGCCAAGAGGCCGCGCATGTTGCTCGGCAAGTTGGAAAAATGTTTGATTAGGGAGTTGCGTCTTTCAGTAGGTGTTTTCCCTGATATATGGTCTGTCCAGAATCTTCCTGTTGGACGAACACCTCTTGGCATTTTCGCAGTCCGGCGGGCGAAGGAGGCTTCATTGTTTTCATTTGAGAAGGTCCTGGCCTTGGCGACAGAAGAATGGAAGGAGATGACCTTCTTGAGGTCATATTTGCGAATGGCCTTGGCCAAGCCAATCTGCGCCGCCAATGTACGCGCATCGATTTCGACATTATCCGTGGTCTTTACCAGCTCGGCTTTTTCGGCCAATCTTCGCGCCTCTTGATCCGTTACGCCAAAAACGACCACTTGGTAGTCGGCAAGGAGTCTCCTTTTGATTGCCTCGGCAAAGTTTAGCTCGTGGAATATTGGCCCGAATTGACTTTGGTCATCCATGGAGGTCAGCTCATGGTTACGGTTTTTGGCCAGTTTGCGAACCTGCGGGGTGAAATACCGCGGAGTTGCCGTGGCGAATAACCGCCGCTTGGCCTTTATCTTCCCGGCGTCCAGCACGGTGGCAAACAACCCGGCTTTTGCTCCCGCGCAGCGGTGCGCTTCGTCCGCCAAGACCAGGTCAAAGACTTGGGCTCGTGATTTCTGCGCTTCTGCAATCAGGTCCGACGATTGGTAGGTGCAAAAGACAACACTTGGCCGTTCCCTGGGTTTGCGAAGAAACGACCGTATTTCGCCAAGGTTTGTTGTGACCGGGACCCCGAGTTCAGCGGTTGATTCTATCAGAGCGTCCTCTCCACCTTTGAGAACTGTCTGGTCAGAGCAGACGACCAGGGGGTCAAAGGGCTTCTTGCAGTCGCGGTTCCATTCCTTGAAGGTTTGACTTATCAGGGATAGCGAGGGGACCAGCACCAGGGTTCTCTGGCTTTTGAGACGCTCATTGATCCAGAGAGTTGTCAGCGTCTTGCCCGTTCCGCAGGCCATTATCAATTGCCCACGGTCGTGTTTTCGGAAACCCTTTACTACATTCTTGATGGCGTCCTTTTGGTGCTCATCAGGCTTATTTCTCGGCAGCTTTTTCAGGGGTTTGCCGAGCTTGGCTGGCCATTTGACTTTGCTATTGGCCAAATCGCTGCGCAGGACAAGACCGACTCCTTTTTCCTGGCCCGCGAGCGTATGCCTGGCGTTTGGACCGACTCCGTCTGTGGTTGCAATCAGGAGTCGAAAGGCATATTTGGACCGACTGGACTCTGCGAGGAACGAGTCGATGTCCCCTTTCTTGATAGCGTATTTAGCCTTGTACGCTTTTGCCTGGATCGCCCACAGTTCCCCGGAGGTAGTTCGGGCGAAGACGTCAATTCCCATGTCAGCCCCTTGGGTTTCGGGTCGGGCATCCCGTAGCCAGGCCTCCTTTACCTGGGGGTAGGAAGCCAGCAAGTAGTCGCAGCACAATTCCTCGAAGGCGTCGCCCTTGGCCGTGTTTCCCCGTTTGTCCCCCAGCGCGTGCAGTTGGGCTTCGATGTGCTCAAAAGAGCCAGGCTTCGGAGCTGTCTTGTCAGCTGCCTTCGTTCGAGCTTTTTTTGATTTAACGGGAGTCATAGATCGGACTGCGGCCCCTTGAGGGTGGCTATCAGCTCGCTTACTTATGTTTGAAGAGCACCAAAACTGCGGCTAACCAGTGTACCGTGATGCTTTTAGATGTTCATCTGGCCAATCGGTCGCTGCCTCTCCTTGCCCCCGCCCATGCCTTCGCATAGGCTATTGCCTGGATTTAACTGATACATGGAGAGGTTATCGACATGAAACGCATGGTCGTATTCGCG
>CAZSDV010000088.1:0-5688 GCA_964605715.1 uncultured Acidobacteriota bacterium | reverse complement strand
TATCTCACCTAGGCCGGGATTCTGTTCCCAACTTTACTGTTGTTACCAATCGTATCTCGGTTCCTCAAATATTACTTGTTTTAGAAATATGGCGAATGAAACGCCTAGTGTGCGTCGGAAAAATATATGATTGCCTGACTTAGACTGGCCAACAGGAATAAGAATTCACCTGGGCTATAATCTCCTAATCAAAATGAAAAAATTGAAATCTAGTATCGGAGTAGCTATCGTAGGTGCTGGTTTTGCTGCACGCTTTCATACAACAAACCTTCGTCGTGTTCATGGTGTAGATGTTCGACTTGTGGGCGTATTTTCGCGAAGAGAGGAGGCTGCAGAAAAGTTTGTCCGGGAGCATAGCTTTGAAAAATCATACAAAAATTTTACTGACTTACTTAATGACCCTGAAGTTGACTTAGTAGATGCTTGTCTTCCAACGGGCTCTCATGAGGAGATTGCAATTAAATCACTCCAAGCTGGCAAAGATATAATAATCGAAAAACCTTTGACTGGATGTTTTGTGCCGGGTAAGGATGCTGCTGGGTGGGAGCGCTGTCTTTCGGATGCCCTAGCTAGTGCTGACAGAATGATTAAGGCAGAAGAACAATCTCCTGGACGGATTCTCTATGCCGAGAACTGGGTTTATGCTCCTGGTGTCCAGAAAGCGAGACGCCTAATGGAGGCTGCTGCTACCCCTATATTGCGTGTGGTTGGCGAGGAATCCCACAGTGGAACTCATTCCTCTTCTGCCATGGAATGGAAAACAAGCGGGGGAGGAAGCCTGCTACACAAGGGTTGTCATCCGCTAGGTGGAGCTATCTATCTTAAGCACAGTGAAGGCCAGCGAAGATTAGGAAGAAATATCCGACCTTGTTGGGTAAGTGCCTCGGTTGCAAATTTGACCAAGAGTGAAGCATTTTCCAGTAGCGAAACTGGTTCTATCCGCACTGGTTGGGTTGATTGTGAGGACTGGGCAACGATGGTTGTGGGATTTGATGACGGGTCAGTAGCTCAGATTTCCGCAGCCGATACGGTAGTTGGTGGTATACAGAACTTGATGAGTGTTTATGCCAAGCGTGCGACTGTTCATATTAATATGAATCCCAATACTGCTGTCCTTTCTTATGCTCCTGACAGCGAGGCGTTTTCCAACGAATATCTGAGGGAAAAAACGGAAACCACTGCTGGCTGGCAGTTTACTAACCCGGATGAGGATTGGATGAATGGTTTTCCAAGTGAGATGCAGGATTTTTGCGAAAGCGTGGCAACTGGGCGCGAACCCCTCTCAGGAAGCGCGCTGGCTCGGGAAGTTGTGGCCGTGTGTTATTCTGCATACCTTTCCGCCGCTACTGGCAGACGAGTTAAGATACTCAGCGCATGAAATCTAGGCTATTCTGGGAGGGCTCAAGAAATCTTAGTTCAATATCTTCCTCGATGGCTCTAGGGTGGGGCAATTCTGTAGCCGGCCATTTCAGTAGTGTTACGTACGAGTAGAATTCCATCTGATATGGCTGGATGGTTCCATGTTTTTCCCTTGAGGGCGGAGAAGCGAGCCAGCTCCTTGTGTTGCCCTGGCGTTGCGAGAACGAGAACTATATCACCCGTTTCAGTTAGGATAATTAGGTGGCCGCTGGCCAATATTAGCTGTCCGTAACCATAGCGTCCCGCTTTCCATTTCCGCCGTCCTGTTGCTGCGTCAATGCAGACCAGAATCGATTCGTCCAATCCGTAGATATAACCTTCGTGAAGTACCGAGCTCGTGAATTTATTTTTCATCTGGATATTTTTCCAGACCTCCTGGACCATAAAGGAGTCTGCGCTTCTCGCTACCTTTACTAACGCAGCGCCGTGTCCGTAGCCAGCAGAGATAAAAAAGTGATTTTCACCAAGGAGGATAGGCTGGGCAACGTTTATATCGTATTGGGTTTCCCAAGGGTAATCCCACAGTAGAGTTCCATCCTTAATTGTTAACCCCATGGCCCGTTGTGCGCTAACTACCAGGAGCTGGCGCTTGCCGGCCAGCGTCACGACCATCGGCGAGGTATAGGATTGTCTGTCGTTGAGCACTTTCCATATTGGTTCGCCTGTTATCTTGTTGTAGGCGACCACGGATTTCCCGGAGCTACCACCTGGGAGAACAATAACCTTATTTCCTACGATCAGAGGTGAGGCAGACATACCCCAGGTCAGATTCTCAGCCCCGTTATCAGCCAGAATATCTTTCTTCCAGAGGATCTTTCCTGTGCTGGCATCCAGACACCAGAATTGACCTGTGGCACCCAGTGCGTACAGTCGCCCTTGATCCCATGTTGGAGTCGCCCGTGGGCCGTTACCCCCCATGGATTCTCGAAATTCCCCACGCCAGGAATGAACCCAAAGCTCTTGCCCTGTTTCAAGGTTATAAGCCGCTACAGCCTCATGATCTCGTCGCTGTTCGATGGTGAAAATTTTTCCATTTGAGATAACAAAGGAGGCATAACCACCTCCTACCTTTTGCCGCCACAATTCTTGTAAGCCCTCCAAGGGCCAATCAGTAAGGATGCCCATTTCTGCGTAGATGCCATCGCGGTGCGGACCACGGAAGTTCGTCCAGTAACTGCTTTTCCTTTGTCCGAGTGTTGAGCTAAAAGCCGACGCTGTTTTTATATTGACCTCAGTGTCCACTAACATTCTAGGAGGTGCATTCAATAGCTTTGGTTGTTCGGTGCGGCCTTTTTCAAGTTCTCGGTAGTGAATTTCTGTTCTAGGAAAAGAAAAGATCGGACTGATTCCACTTCCATCCACTTCCATTCGGAGCCCATAAAACAGGAATAGGTGGACGATTCCAAGAGCCACAATGAGAGTTGAGCAAAAAATTCTCTTCAGGGTCCTCATTTTTCTGCAGCTCCATAGGAGAATTAGTCCTGCTGGAGGAAATAAGATCGAAGTTCCAATCAAAATTAGGGGAGATCGACGCCAGGGATTAGATTTCATGGAAGTTTTCCTCGGTTGCCACCGTGTATTTGTAAAACCTAAGGTACCTTATCTTGGTTCAGCGTGTCACGGTTTTTTGGTCCAGTTTTCCGTGTAGGGAAAAATCAATAAAGGGTTACATAACCCGGAGCCTATCTAGGAGGTAGTTATTTCGGCGGAAAGTGAACGGAGTGTGGAGATGGAGAGAAATTAATAATTTCCGCACGATTCAATAAAGAAGGAATCCATCAAGCTCAGCTAGACAGCCTCTATTTCCTCTTGATAGGTTTTGGCACGTTATGACTGCAGTATTAGAGTCAATGGGAAGGCCAACCTTGATGAAGCCTTTTACTGCCCTGACGCAAAAGCAAAGGAATCGTTTCATTTTTCGTAGTGGGCCCACCATTCCGTCTTAATTACCAATTTTCGCTTGGAAAAATCTTTTCCTATCTTGAAGTATGCGTAACAGGTATCTTTAGTTTAGGAATAGCTCGTAACTCTGCGACTATCACTCCAGCCAAAATAAGGCCAGCTCCCAACAAGGCAAGGCCACTTAGTTTTTCAGCTAGTATAAGATAGGAGGCAAGTGCAGCAAAAACAGGCTCCAGTGCGTAAATGATGGCGGTATGCGTAGGAGTCGTAAACTGTTGTGCCCATGTCTGCAAGGAAAATGCTAGGGCTGTGGCCAGTCCTCCGGTGACCAAGAGAGCTAAAATCAACCTTGTGGTCCACACAAGTTTAATGGGCTCAATTCCAGAAAAGTGGGCAAGTGGGGTTGCCAAGATTACAAATCCTGCCGCGGCACCTATTTGCCATACCGTGAGCGATGCCATGCCATGACGCGGGGCATAATAGCCCACCGCAATAATATGACTTGCAAAACCTAGTGTACAAAGTAAAGTCAGTAAGTCACCAATTCCCAGGACGAACCTCCCTGAAGGCATATTTAAAAGGCAGAGCCCGCAAAACGTTACCGCTACTCCTGCCATGGTGGGAGCCCGAAGACGTTGTTTGGATAATGCAAATAACAGCAAGGGGACCAAGACTACGTATGTGGCCGTAATGAATGCAGATTTCATGGGTGTAGTGTACTGTAGTCCGATGGTTTGGAAGATGAAGCCAGCACAAAGCGTGCCTCCCGTGATGATTCCGGCGGATACTATTCCCGGTGAGCTTTGCATTATTCGACGATGAAAAAGTGTGGCGAGCAGGAGGAAGGCGATCACGAAACGAAAAGCGACAAAGATGAGTGGGGAAGCATCTTCCAGGGCCTCTTTGACCACGACGAAGCAGTACCCCCAAATCAGGGTTACGAAGGAGAGAGCTAGGTCAGCTTTGAGGCGGAGAAGGAACGGCACTGATGAATCTCCTCGCCAATTCCCGTAAGCAATTATTACCTCAGTAATTGCCAGAAGGATTTACGTAGTGAAACATCCCGAGGACATGCAGGATGTCGCGGGGGAATACAACTTGATTAAATATGCTACCGGCACCAAGACTTTCTTGCAAGGCACTTAGAACTAGTTGAAATTCGGTCCAGTCATATGAATTGAGTGTGAGCTAATTAGGGCTATCGGAAGCTAGGTTATTGATTTTTAACTAATTGCCTAGCTCGGTCGGCCGCGCGGACGACAGCTTTAATCAGGGTCAACCTCAAGCCCCCTTCTTCTAGTTCTAAGAGGCCATCGATAGTACATCCGGCTGGGGTAGTCACGATATCTTTCAGTTTGGCTGGATGCTCCTTAGTTTCGAGAACCATCGCAGAGGATCCTAAAAGAGTCTGCGAAGAAAGTTCAGTGGCAAGCTCACGCGGCAAGCCGAGCTTGACTCCGGCTTCGGCCAGGGATTCGATGATTGTGTAAACATAGGCTGGCCCACTGGCACTCAAGCCTGTAATGGCATCCATGTGTTTTTCATCTACGATAGCTGTGCGACCCATGGAGCTAAAGATAGTTCCCGCAAGCTCCAAATCCTCTTTGCGGGCGTGGGTGCCTCGGCAGAGAGCTGTCATACCCTTACGTATTAAGCACGGAGTGTTCGGCATGGCACGTACCACCCGCAAGGAGCGGCTAACTTCGCGTTCGATCAGGTTCGTTGTGACGGATGCCGCCACGGAAATTAGAAGAACGTTCCTGTGGAGCTTGCTCTTGATCTCGCGTAGGGCGCCTTGAACCTGCTGCGGTTTCAAGCAGATGAGTACTAGGTCGGCCCCTGCTACAGCTTCCACGTTATTGGTTCCGCCCCGAACACCGTACCTTTCTTGGATGAATTTGACACGAGGCTCATGAATGTCGGTAGCGAATACATGGTTCTGTGGTAAAAATTTAGAGTTAAGAATACCCGAAAGCAGAGCTTCTCCCAGTTTCCCAGAACCGATCAGGGCCAACTTTTTTACTTGCGCCCCCTTCTTGGTGTCAGTGAGGCGGCTCCGAGCATGTTGCCTCTGTTTCGTTGTCATCCTTGGTTTGCGCCCACTCTTTTTAATCAAAACGGGTTACCCTTCGAAGATTGGAAAGGTCCATTTACTCTTCCTTTTAAAGGTGAATAACTCTTACCTTTTCCTGATAGTTGCCAGCCTAAGATTCAGGAGAAAGAAAGGATGCTTTCGAATCAGGAATTCCGATTATCTGGTTCGGACTGGGTGACCATCCTAGCATAGAAACAACGGATAGAAAAACTGCTCGTCCTTCCGCCTCCCAATATGAGCAACGGGGGATTGGATAGCTCGGAAGAAAATGG
>CAZSDV010000087.1:0-5872 GCA_964605715.1 uncultured Acidobacteriota bacterium | reverse complement strand
TCCCCCTCCAATTCCAAAAACCCAGGAAGCCATCCTACTTTTCGAGAGAATCAAAGTCGATACCAATACGCCCTCCGTGGAAAGAAAGTTCTCCTAACATCTCTCAACAAGGAATCGTACCTGTGGGGTATTCTAGTTGCTACTTGTTGTTACTCGGCCCAGCTGGGGAGTGATTTTATTTCGATCACAGTAGCTTCTTTAGGGCCAGCATTAGTAACTCTTAAGCTCCCAGCCTGGGCAGCAAAAAGGAGGGCTTTTTCTGCCACAGAGAAGGTGCGAGATCGATCTCTTACTGAAATGGCTCCCTGCCACACAAAAAGGAGTCCTTCTCCATCGTTGGGAAATTCTGCGATAAACTCTCCGTTAACTTTCAATTTCCTATGGGAGACGGAGATCCTATTTGAACCCATCCCAGGATGAACAAATTCCCCGTCTTTATTTTGGAATTCCATTAACTGGACTGCACCAGGGGTGATGATTCCCTTAGGAGCCTCAGTTCCGCTCTTTGATGAATCTCGCTCGCCGGTATACAGACGATAATCTGGAGGTGCTTGAAAGCTGATTGCAATGGCCTCACCGTTTCCTGTTGTAATAGTTCCATGGATCTGGCCGCCAGGTACAAAAGCTGCATGTCCAGTGGGGAGTTTGCGCCGCACATCTCCCTGGCGCACATCAACCTCACCTCGCAAAATCAGAAAGGTATCGTCAGAAGAGCCATGGACATGCTGAGGAAATTCATCGCCCGGATAGGATTGGACGTAGTTGAAAGTAAATTTTTTTGCCCCCATAGCAGGGTAGATTATTCGCCAGCTATTAGTTTGGCCCATGGTAAAAGGAACGCCATCTTCCAAGGTTAAGACCTTGACAGTCCGACCATCAAACCCTTTTGCCTTCTGAGTAGGCATCCAGAAATGAAGACCACATAGCAGGAGACATCCACAAAACGCATGTAATCGCTTCACTTTTCTAACCTCCATTAATCTCTCTAAGCACTTAAGCAAGCAATGCTTCCAATACATGGCCATGTACGTCGGTTAGGCGTCGCTGGATGCCATTGTGGTAATGAGTTAGCCGTTTATGGTCGAGGCCCAATAGGTGTAGGATCGTAGCATGGAAGTCGTATATCGTCACTGGATTTTGCCCAACGTTGTAGCCGACTTCATCGGACGAGCCATAACTGAATCCAGGCTTTAGGCCTGCACCGGCGAGCCAGCAAGTAAAGGCATGTTGATGGTGGTCGCGCCCCTTCTCGCCGATGCCCTGAGTGAAGGGAGTCCGCCCGAATTCAGTCGACCAAACGACCAGGGTATCTTCCAACATGCCGCGTGTTTTTAGATCTTTCAATAGTCCGGCAACAGGCTTATCCATGATCGCCGCCTGTTTACCATGGTTGTCATGGACGTTTTCATGGGCATCCCAGTTGATTCGGGGTGATCCCAGGTGACCGCCGTTCCACACTTGGACCATTCGGACGCCACGCTCTAGCAGGCGCCTAGCCATCAGGCAGTTGCGACCGAAACCCGCGGTTATCTCGGAATCGAGACCGTAAAGGTTTTTTGTCTCCTGATTTTCTGTATCTAAATCCACGGCTTCGGGTACGCTGAGTTGCATCCGAGCCGCTAATTCATATGATTGAAGGCGGGCTTCCAGTGTGCTCTCACCTGGGTTTTCCTCAAGATAATTTTGATTCATTTTCCTGAGCAATTCTAGCTCTGCTTTGCGCTGTTGGGGCTGAATTCTTTCTGGTGTGGACAAATTCATAATGGGTTCACCGGAAGCTTGAAACCCCACCCCTTGATGCGCGGCGGGCAGAAAGCCTGCTGTCCAGTTGATTGAGCCACCCGGTGGTAGACCTCGTGGATCGGGCAAGACAACAAATGCAGGTAGATCCTGATTTTCCGTGCCTAGCCCATATGAGGCCCAGGAGCCCATGGATGGAAATCCATTCCTGATAAACCCACTGTTCATCTGAAACGAGGCCGGTGTATGGTTGGAGCTTTTTGCTACCATGGAATGAATGAAGGTTATGTCGTCCACGCAGGTGGCCAGGTGGGGAAGTAGATCGCTTACCCATAGACCACTCTCACCTCGGCGCCGGAAATCCCATAAGCTTTTCATCAGATTGCCAGGCTTGCCAAAAAAAGTGTCGATCTCACCTTTGTTTTTAATTGCTTTGCCGTCATGCTTGACCAGATCTGGTTTGTAGTCAAAAGTATCAACGTGACTGACTCCGCCCGCAGCAAAAATGTGAACAATCCGTTTTGCTTTGGCTGGAAAATGTGGCGGCTTGGGGACGTAGCTGGATTTAGGGGATAATCTGTTTTGGCTCGCTGCCAGACCTTCTTCGCTTAACAACCAACCAAAAGCTATTGCTCCTAGCCCACCTCCCACCTGCCAGAGGAAATGGCGGCGTGGTAGCGAGGTAAACCTCTGGACGTTTAAATTTTTTTCCTTTGGCATCTTCTAGTTTCTTAGAGTTTTTGAAGTATTTTTCAAGTCGACCCTCTTTTTACATAAAATGTTAGGATCTGCAATTACCTGTCAAGTTTACCTTGAGCTTACTCACACCTGAACAGGATTGCGTTCCATCGCATCCTTTTGGGCACGCTGTAATCTGAGATCATCATCATTGCCTTCGTGAAACTTAATTTAAATACAAAAACTCGCTGGAGTTCAACAAAGCCCAACACAGACTCTCCATTCCATATTCCTGTAAATGGGAAAGGGCGATTCCAGCTTCCTTTGGAGTTGGGTTTCGGCCAAAGGCCAGGTGGTAAGCTTGGGTTAGCCCTGCTATTTTATTGACACCGACTTCCTTCTTTATTCGGGTAGCAAAAAGATCTGCCTGGCGCAATAAAAATGGGCTATTCATTAACTGTAATGATTGGATTGGAGTTGTCGTTACGGACCGTTTTGGTGCCGCTGCCGAGGCATCAGGGCAGTCGAATGATTTCAGGAGGGGGTCCCGTCCGGAGCGTACAACAATTCGATACACTGAACGTCGATTGAACTCAGGGCCGTCCGGATCAGTCAATTTATAAAAATGGTTATTGTTTATGTAAATGTCAAATGGCCGGAAGCCTGGACCGCTAAGGGCGGGATTGAGCTGTCCACTTACCATCAGCATCGAATCGCGGATTGCTTCCCCTTCCAGTCTTCGCGGTGAAAATCTCCAAAGGAGCCGATTTCCTGAATCTATTTCAACGGCCTTCTTATTGAGGTCCGAAGATTGCCTATAGGTATTAGAAAGCATAATTAATTTGTGTAGCTTTTTTGCCTTCCAGCCCTGAGCGATGAATTCAGTTGCTAGCCAGTCGATCAATTCCTTATGAGTGGGCTGATCACCATTGAACCCGAAGTCGTTGGGAGTGGAGACAATTCCTTGGCCGAAATGATAGTGCCAGATTCGATTTACCATAACCCGCCCCGTCAGCGGGTTGTCGGGATTGCTGATCCACTCGGCTAGCTTCAGTCGCCTCAATCCCTCGGGAGCATCCTCCGGTAAAGAAAAATTTGGTGAGAGTGTCTGTAAAGCTGAAAGTGCTCCGGCGCTAACCCGTTCTCTCTTAATGGATGGGTCTCCCCGTTCCAGAAAAAAAGTGGGGCCTGGTTGACGGGAATTTGCCCCGTAACTCAACGGGGCAGAAGGAACTGCCTTGAGAACCTCTTCCTCTTCTGTGATTTTGGCCAGGAGCGCTTCGCGTCTGCTACGCTGGTTGTCGGTCATCTGCTCCAGTAGCTCGATGAGCCCGACACTCGATACACCTGCTCGGAAGGATTGCCCGATTTGCTCTGCGGTCAGGGCCCGGTTGTATAATCGTGCTTCATCAATCTCCACGCCGCCGAGCGACTTTTTGCTAGAGTCTCCACTAAACTTGACGACAGCCTTGCCAGCAGGAAACATCTGGAGCTTTCCCCCTGGGTCGCTGATTTTGGGGAGGTAAGGTTTCCCGTACATCACACCGTTCCGGTAAATACTAATGAGGTGGTCGGCGCTGTAGACGGCAACAACTTGAATCAATTCATCAGGGGCCGCATTTTCCGAGGGAACATTCCGTATGTCTTTGGAGCGACGTTTATATTCACTAGAATTGCGCCATCCTCTGGGAGCCACAGTAGAATCATTACCTCCTGGATTATAGAGGAGTCTGTCGGTGATATTGCGAATTCCATCCGGAGGAAGTCTGAGATTTTCCACGCTCAACACCACCCCTCCCCTTTCCAGGTTTGTTAGCTGCACCCAGGCCTCAAAAGTCTTTTCTTCTAGATTCTGGGTTAATGGCCGAGTTTCCACTGACCCTCTATCTCCAATGAACTTTAACCGATTTTCAGTTATCTTTGCGCTGCCCTGTAGTGTTCCGTGGAGCCCACCGATTGCGTCTAAGGCACCCACGTCGAAGGTCCATCTTGCAATAGGCTTAGGTAGGGTTTCGTCGGGAATATAGCCCTTTTTGGCTAGCACTTTTTGGCGTGCACTCTCTTCAAGGGCGGAGATTTCATCTTTGAGTACTTGTATTTGGTTTTGGGAGGATGCAATTCTTCGTTCTCGAACCTCGGTTTCTTTCGGGGTTAGAATGGACCGATTGCCGTGAAACGCACCTTCAAATACTGCCTTGAGCCGGAAGTAGTCTCGCTGGGGAATAGGATCAAACTTATGATCATGACAGCGTGCGCAGTTAGCCGTCATTCCTAGGAAGGATTGGGAAACGGCGCCGACGATGTCGCTGAGCTCTTCCTCCCGAGTGCGCGCTCTTTGAATAGCGCTCTGTTGGTTAGCACCTACCTCATCCCATGGTCCGGCAACGAGGAAACCGGTGGCAATGATGCCTTCGCGCGTAACCGGCTCAAGTACGTCGCCTGCAATCTGCTCCTTGATAAATTGGAGGTACGACTTATCCTGATTGAAACTTTCGATCACGTAGTCCCGATACAACCAAGCATGATCACGAATTTTATCGCGTTCATAACCTTGGCTCTCTCCGAATCGCGCTACATCAAGCCAATGACGACCCCAGCGTACCCCGTAGTGAGGGGAAGCCAAGAGTCTGTCAAGAAGCTTTTCGTAGGCATCGTGCGAAGGGTCATTAAGGAAGACATCAATTTCTTCGGGTGTCGGTGGCAGGCCGTGCAAATCGTAAGTAGCCCGGCGAATTAACTTCAACTTTTCGGCAGCAGGGGAAGGGGGTAGGCTTTTAGCCTCTAGCTTTTCAAGGACAAAAGCATCGATGGGATTTCGGACCCACGTCTTGTTCTGGACTTCAGGCACCGGGGGTCGGATGAGTTGTTGTAGGGCCCACCAATCCAGCCCTGCGCGCTTTGAGTTTAGGCTGCCCCCCCATAGTGCTCCAGAATTAATCCACTCACGGATTGCTGTAATCTCAGATACCGAAAGAGGGTTAGCCGGCGGCATTTTTTCTGATGAGACTAACTTGTATAATAGGCTTCTACCAGCATGACCTGGAGCTAATGCTGGGCCTGACTTTCCTCCCTTCAGGGCTGATGTACGGCTGGTTAGATCAAGAGAACCGGTAGGAGCAGCACCGCTGTGGCAGGTCACACAGGCATCTAATATTGGCTTAATGCGCTCTTCAAAGAGGACGGTCGGCTTGGTATTCTGTGCTTGTCCAGCGACCACCACTCCTGCAAAGAGTAGCACTGTCAGTTGTGGGGACCAGGCTTTCATGTTCTTGAGGAGGCATTCATTTCCGTTGCCAAGCGATCCTGTTATTACTCCCTAACCTCAACCTCAATTACTATTATTATTTGGCTATGCTGGGGCATTATCACTCTTTGGGCCATAGAGATGCAATGGTATTCTTGACGATTTTTTCGGTTCCGACCGCCGGGGGGCCAAAGTGTTCACCCCAGACCT
>CAZSDV010000086.1:0-5897 GCA_964605715.1 uncultured Acidobacteriota bacterium | reverse complement strand
GTTCATAATCATCCAATAACTTGTCAACTTGTTCGGGATGTGCTTTAGTTTCTTGCAAACAAAGAATGTCCGGATTTGATTTTTCAACAAAATCTGCAAAACCTTTTTTCAGAACTGCACGAATCCCATTAACATTCCAGGATATGATTTTCATAATTATATCAATCGAACTGCAATTGCTAAAATAGTAATTACAACAGTTAATCCAATGACAAACTTTGGAGAGATACTAATATGAGCCTTGTTCTCATCATAATAATTTACCAAACCACCTTGTGAAGAAGGTAATCTCATTTTATTTTTATTTGCCATGGTTAAAACTAAAATACGAGTTTAAAAAATGCTCGAAAAGAATTAATATAAACGCAGAGATGTAAGCCACCTTCTGTCAGTCTCCTCAATTGGAAAGACTGTGCAGACATTTGACTAAGCGGTTTTTAACCTTGCACTCATCCAGTCTGACATTTTTTCATCTTACTCTGAACAACCTCACCGCGAGGATCATCGTACGAACAGAGCAGTTCGTTTCTGTTGCCAGACGAGCCGATTAAAGCTCAGTGGACTTCGTGAGTGGGTGGACTTTCCACAGCGCAAGCGCCGACAGTCTGCCTCTCTGCGTTAATTTAGCACCGTTTTTTGGCTTTAAAAGAGTTACGGTACCTGAAAGATTTATATTGTTAAAGCGATTAGAAACAAGATGTACAAACTAAAAAACAGCCATTTATTTCTGGCATTACTTGTTGGAAGTGCAGTAATTGCGGTTTGGAGAGGTATTTGGAATCTATTAGACTTGTATCTATATCCTAATGATATAGTTTTGAGTTCAATAATATCAATAATTGTGGGATTGGGAATTCTAATTGTTACTCATCAAGTTGCGAAAGAATTAATGTAACATACTTGGTGCTTCCTTCTGAACAAGGTTAAAAAATACATAAAACAAAACAACGTCGATGAAAAATTCCACACTAGGTAATATTCCTAAAGGTCTCAAAACAAACCAATCGAATATATACACAACTAATGCAGAGAATAATACTAAAGCCAAGGTTTGGATATTTGTTAATTTTTTACGACGTCTTGCCATATCTTTGATAAACTTAAGTCAATGATAAATGTTTCTAAAAAAGAATATGAGTAGACCTCCAGAATGGGCAAAATAAACTTTAAGGCTATTAGTAACTGCGGACTAAACATCTCGTTGCCTTGATGCGTACATCCCAGTCCTATCAAACTTGTCTTTTACAAGTGCCGAGAGAGTCTCTTTTCACAGGTGGCTTCCTTCTTAGATGCTTTCAGAAGTTATCCACTTCGAGCGTAGCTGCTCTGCCTGCCCTGTCGGACAACAGATACACCAGAGGCTCGGACATCTCGTTCCTTTCGTACTAGAGACAGCTTCTCTTCAGACTCCCAACACTTCCAGTAGATATAAAACAAACTGCTTCACAGCGTTCTCAACCCAGCTCACGGTGCTTTTTAATCGGTGAACTCCCGCACCCTTGGCTGCTGGTGCACAGCCAGGATAAGCAGAGCCGACAACGAAGTCGCAAGCGCCGTGGTCGATATGTACTCTAACACGGCACCACTCAATTATCCCCGAGGTAGCTTTTCTATCAATCCTAGCCCTCAGTAAGAGGGACATAGGGGTTCTCTAGACCACACTTTCGTGTCTGAAACCTTTGCTTTGCAGATCTCAGTCAAGCCAGCTTTTGCTCTTAAACTCTACACCTGGTTTCCAACCAGGCTGAGCTGACCTTAGGTTCCTCCTGATACCTTTTCAGGAGGGTAGCGCCCCACTCAAACTATCCGCCTATAGGTGTTCCTTTTCAGGTAAGTCATATCAATATGAAGGTAGGGTGTTACATCGGTGGCTCCACATCGTCCGGAAACAATGCTTCAAAGCCTCCCCTATACACTGTGCAAACACAGCAATATGACAGCTACAAGCTATAGTAAAGCTCTACGGGGTCTTATCGTCCCACTGGAAGTCTCTGGCCCATTCCCCAGAATAGTAAGTTCATGAGGTTCAACTCTGGGACAGTGTCGGTCTCGTTACTCCGTTCATGCACGACCACATTTAATGGCCAAGGTATTTCGCTACCTTAAGAGGGTCATAGTTACCCCCGCCGTTTACCAGTCCTTAGGCAGTTTGAACACCACTTTCAGATACTGGCACTGGGCAGAAGTCACCAACTATACACAACGTTCCCGTCTAGCAGTTGGCTACGTTTTTATTAAACAGTCGGACCAACCTAATCTCTTAGCCCAGCAATCGCAACATTTGCAACAATCGCTGGGACCCCTTCAACCGAAGTCACGGGGCTATTTTGCCGAATTCCCTAGAGTCGATTAATCTCACACGTCTTGGCTTGCTCAGCCTGGGCACCTGTGCCGGTTATGGGTACGGACACATAAACACTTTCTAATAATTTTTCATGGGCTCTAGAAGTCTATATAATCTTGCGACCATTCGCGCTTTCAACCTGTTCTCTGCATGACACAACTCCCAGGTCTTATACGCTTGGACAGACAGACAAGTCTGCTCTATATATCCTAAAGCGTCATATTAGACTTTCGTTACCGAACGCCTTTATGTGGTACTGGAATATTAACCAGTTTCCCTTTCGTCTAAATCGGTTAGGATTCAGACTTAGGACCGACTAACCCTTGGCTAACGACTAGCGCCAAGGAACCCTTGCCCTTTCGACGATGAGGATTCTCACCTCACTTAGATACTACTGCTGTCAGCATTCACATGATTACACGGTCCATGCATCTTCACAAACACACTTCTACCCATGCAAACCGCCCGCATACACCGGCGCTGCTTAACGCAGCGGGGAGCAGTATCGGCATCTAGTTTTAGTCCCGTCCATTTACGGTCCCTAAGATCTCGCTGAGTGAGCTGTTACGCTTTCCTTAGAGGATGGCTGCTTCTAAGCCAACCTCCTCAGTGTCTTCGACCAAAAAAACCTTAAGTACACTTAACTAGAATTTTGGGGCCTTAACTACTCTCTGGGTTGTTCCCCTCTCGTGAATCAGGCTTAACCCGACCCACTTTTTCCGAGCTTCTTCACATCTATTAGATTCGGAGTTAAACAATGCAGCGAGGGATTGCTCCCCCAAACTACACAATTTGTACTCTACCCTGATAGAATGCTCCACTCAGACTAAACTACGGCTTATTTCTGCGGGAACCAGCTATCGCCTATCTCGATTAGCATTTCACTCCTATACCCAGGTCATAAGAGCACTTGCACGTAGCAACTCTTCCGGCCTCCACGACATTTTACTGCCACTTCACCGTGCCCAGGCATAGCTCGACAGGCTTCAGGTCTCATTCTAATGACTAATTCGCACTTTCACACTCGGTTTCCCTATGGCTCCACCTCGAAGGCTTAACCTCGCCACAAAAATGAACTCGCTGACTCATTTTTCAAAACGAACGTAGCAACACCTTAGTGCCGCTACTAACTTTAACCGCTTGGTTTTAGGATCTTTTCACTCCCTTGTACGGGATCTTTTCAGCATTCACTCACGCTACTAATTCGCTATCGGTCTTAAGAAATGTTTAGGGTTGGAGGTTACTGTCCCCCATATTCACGCGCTACTTTCAAAACACGCTACTCTCGATGCTAGCAATCTACTCTTCAAGTTTTAACTACGGGGCTATCACCCTCTTTGGCATAATGTTCCAAAAAACTTCGCCAAAACTCTCAGACTAGTACACTAGTCAGCCACATCTCCATGCAGTCACCTACACGGATTCGGTTTGCCCTATACCGCTTTCGTTCGCCATTACTCACGGCATATCAATTGATATCTTTTCCTCCGGTTACTAAGATGTTTCAGTTCACCGGGTTCCCCATCACGAAGTGATGTCATTCCGAAGAATGAAGGAAGTCCCATTAGGTAATCTCAGGATCAAAGGATGCGTGCGCCTCCCCTGAGCATATCGCAGCTTGCCACGACCTTCCTCGGTTTCTTAAGCCAAGCCATCCACCAAACGGTGTATCTAAGCTTATTTTACTTTATTCTGGAGGTCTACCTTAACCAAGATAGACGCATAAGCGCCATCAAGCATCTTGATCGCAATATTCTCTTACGAGAGTACTTACATAGTAAGTACTTTTACTCCGTTAAAACGGAGAATGGACTTGAGGTGATTTGAACACCTAACCCCCTGCTTGCAAAGCAGGTGCTCTACCAGGTTGAGCTACAAGCCCATTAGAGGTTCTCCAAGATTAAACCCAGAGAACCTCTGCGGTGAAGTAATACTTCACCTCGAGTTTATCAAACGTCCCGTGGGACATTTGAATAAAGGAGGTGATCCATCTGCAGGTTCCCCTACAGATACCTTGTGTTGACTTAACCCGCCTCACTGAGCAATGATTTGAACCTACCCAAAGGATAAGCCCTCATCATAACCCTGCTCGGTTGGCTTGACAGGCAGTGAGTGCAAGGGTCAGGGACGTATTCACCGTACAATGCTAATATACGATTACTAGGGATTTCGTCTTCATGAGGATGAGTTGCATCCCTCAATTCGGACCAGATCGGTTTTAAGGGATTAGCTTCTCCTTTCGGAGTCGCAGCCCGTTGTTCCGACCAGTGATTGTCGCGTGTAGCCCAGAGCATTCGGGGCATACAGACGTACCGTAGCCTGCACCTTCCTCATTCTTTCGAATGCAGTCTCGTCAGTGTGCTCGCTTTCAAAAAAAAACGATAGCAACTGAAGACGCAGGTCTCGCTCGTTCTCAGACTTAACTGAACACCTCATGGCACGAGCTGACGACCGCCATGCACCACCTCTCAGCGCGTCAAGTAAACCATTCAGGTTGACCTTCATTCTGCTGTCGGCTCTGGTAGGGTTCCCCGCGTATAGTTGAATTAAACCGCAACAAACACCCCTTGTGGTGACC
Organism: uncultured Acidobacteriota bacterium; assembly: GCA_964605715.1. Taxonomy (GTDB): domain Bacteria; phylum Acidobacteriota; class Terriglobia; order UBA7540; family JAPUME01; genus JAPUME01. The sequence goes on along the minus strand of CAZSDV010000086.1, from coordinate 975 downwards.
CCCCGCCTATTCCTTTAAGTTTCAGCCTTGCGACCGTACTTCCCAGGTGGTCTGCTTAACGATTTCTCTTCAACACTGCATAAGCTCGAAACAAATGCAGCACTTTGCAGACAGCGTTTACGGCTAGGACTACCCGGGTATCTAATCCGGTTTGCTCCCCTAGCTTTCATCCCTGACCGTCGGAGCCGTTCTAGTAGGGCGCCTTCGCCACTGATGGTCCATCGAGGATTACAACATTTTACCGCTCCCCCCGACATTCCCCCTACTTCTCCCGGTCCCTAGTTGGTAAGTTTTCTCAGCCATCTTAACGTTTAAGACGCTAAATTTCACCGAGAACTGGTCCAACCGGCTACGGATGCTTTAAACCCAATAAACATGACTACCACTCGGGGCGCCGGGATTACCGCGGCGGCTGGCACCGGTCTTGCCCACCCCTTATTCTCCGAGATTTTTACACTCGACAAAAGCCGACCATAGGCCGGCACGCAGGATGCCCTTATCACGCTTGCGCGCATTGTAAAGGTTTCGTAACTGCTGCACTCCGTAAAGCTGGAACCCTTATCTCAGTGTTCCTCTGGAGGCTATGACTCTCATCACCCCTACAGATCTTCGCCTTGGTAGGCCTTTACCCTACCAACAAGCTAATCTGCCGCCAACTCATCCTTAAGCGCCGAAGCTTTCAAAGCGAGCGCTTTCCAGCATCTCGCTCCTATGGAGAATTACCCTCAGTTTCCCGAGGTTATGCTCCACTTAAGGTTAGATTATTGACGTGTTACTCAGCCTTCCGCCATATCGGAATATAGACTTGCATGTCTGAATCGCATCCTGCTAGCAGTAGTCTCCCGCAGGATCAACGGGAATTCTTTATCGCTAGCTTGAAAATTTATTTAGTTTGGAATATTTGGGATACTCACTATCAAGTATCACTTCGCCTACTTTATACCAGTTAAGTAACTGGCACACATTTGCGCTCAT
>CAZSDV010000085.1:5505-6026 GCA_964605715.1 uncultured Acidobacteriota bacterium | reverse complement strand
AACTCGCCCACCTGATTCACTCAGGAGGTAAATGGTTTTTAAGTAATCTTCTGTGGCTCGGCTAATCATTTTGAGAATGAGCTGTTTTGTGAATTCCTACCTGGATAGGTTGTCAACCTAGGTTTTCAATCGCCATCGGGTAGGTCTCCCTTCAGGAAAACAATCCTTTTTCTTGCGATCTCAGCATGAAGACTAGTTGTGTCAGACTCAAGATAAATACCCCAGTGTTTGAGAGCTTTTTCCTTTTCTCCTAATTTTTCAGCAACAGCTGCAAGGTTGTAGTGAGCGTCGGCAAAGGCAGGGTCGGCGATCGCTGCTCTCTCATAGTACTTAATAGCCGCCTGAGGATCATCCAGTTCATCAGATACATTGCCAAGATTGTATAACGCTCTCGAATGTTCTGGGCTAGAGGACAAAGCTTTTTCAAAACACCGCTTAGAGTCATTGAAGGCTCGCCGCAAGTAGTATAGAGCCCCCAGATTTATATGGGCCTCTATATGGCAAGGGTCCTGCCTGATGGC
>CAZSDV010000085.1:4400-5495 GCA_964605715.1 uncultured Acidobacteriota bacterium | reverse complement strand
GGTATGCATGCATAGCGTCTTCATGGGTAGAACTATTAGAGTTGTAGCGGACTCCTTCTAGAAACCACTCCTGAGCATCACGTGTTGACTGAAAGCTGTCAATTTTCTCTCGGATTTCCCCTTCTACTTGCCCCCAATCGAGATTGAGGAGGTATTGTCCAGATAGCCCGTCGATGAGTTGATCTCCTAGACTCGCAACGACACGCTTGCCAATTGAAAGAATGCGTATGCCTGTGAGCACTTTCCTGTCTTCTGGCATGCGTTTGGTTATTTTTCTGACACCTCGCGCTAAATGAGTTGCGGGGATTCCTTTCTTTATCAGACTGTTTACAGTTCTTAGGCAGACTAGATCTTGGAAATCGTAAAAAATACGATGGTTTTCTCTAAAACTGGGCTGTGCAAGGCCTATGCGATCCCAGTATTTGAGCCGGCCAATCTTGATTCCAAGTATGCTCGTTACATCTTGCTGCCTGAAATACTTGAGCATGTTATTTTCGTATGTACCTGTTGCTTTGCTAGGTCCGAGTATCTCTTTTGCTCTTGTAGGTTCTTACTACCAGATGTGTCCCTCTCGCATGCTATGTGGTCGTAGCCAGACCGAAGCATAGATAGGCCGTTTCCTAATGAGCTGCGAAGTATACTATCCTGCGGAGCCGAGTTTGAAAACTCTGAGTGCTCGTTTGATTGATTCAGTAAACTTAAATTGGCTTTTGTGTTAGAAAAACGAGTTCTATGGGGATTCGAATCATAATTAGCTGTACTAATATAGGAATGGTTAGAAACTGTTTGGGAAGCTTTCCAGGCTGTAAAGGAGACGGATGATGAGCATCAAGATAATTGCATTACCGGGTGATGGAATAGGTCAGGAGGTTGTCGAAGGTGCCCTATTGGTTATGGAGGACCGGTGTAAGCACCATAACCTCTCAGTAGAAGTTCAGATGTTTCCGGCAGGCGGGAAAGCCATAGAGGAATTTGGGAATCCGCTTCCTGCGCATATTCTTAAGTCTTGCTTAGACGCTGGAATCGTTCTTTTCGGGGCAGTTGGTGATCCGAGATTTGATAGTGAGCCACCTGAGAGAAGGCCGGAAGCAGCCT
>CAZSDV010000085.1:855-4390 GCA_964605715.1 uncultured Acidobacteriota bacterium | reverse complement strand
GAGAAAGAAACTTGGCCTTTTTGCAAATCTTCGACCTGTTGCACATATCCCCCTCCTGGAAGCCGCTTCTCCTCTCAAGGCAGAAATTATCAGGGACGTAGATATTTTGATAGTACGAGAATTGACCGGGGGAATTTACTTTGGAGAGCCTCGTGGCCGTGAATTCAGGGAAGGAAGGGAAGTAGCCTTTAATTCGGAAGTTTATTGGGACTTTGAAATTGAAAGGATCGCCCGTGTAGCATTTGAATCAAGTAGGAAAAGACGACGACTGGTTACAAATGTTGACAAGTCGAATGTCATGGAAAGTTCCCAATTGTGGCGTGATGTGGTCAGCCGAGTTGCACTGGATTATCCGGACGTGGAATTAAATCACATCCTAGTCGATAACTGTGCGATGCAGCTGATTGGTAATCCGAGACAATTCGATGTACTCCTTTGCAGTAATATGTTTGGCGATATACTAAGCGATGAAGGGGCTATGCTGACAGGGTCCATAGGAATGCTCCCTTCTGCAAGCCTAGGAGAGCTTCGTGATGAGGGGACCCGAGTAGGGATGTACGAGCCAGTGCACGGATCTGCCCCTGACATAGCAGGAAAAGGAAAGGCTAATCCCTTAGCTACAATCTATTCTCTGGCACTTTTGTTTCGCCATTCACTAGCTCGCAATGACATCGCTCTTGAGATTGAGGAAGCGGTGGATAGCACACTAAAAGCTGGACATCGTACGGTAGATCTGGCCACAGAAAATAGTGAGGCTATTTCGACTAACGCTATGGTAAGTCAAGTTTTGAAAAATCTTCCCCAGTGAACTTGTAGGTGCCATGGATGCAGTGAACATTGAAGTCGGCAGCCGATATCTGCTAAAATCATGAACCTGCAGGACTTATGCGAAATAATCCGAGAGACAACTTGTTGGATATGCACCGGCGCCACGTAAAAGCTTGGGAGCAGAGAAGTTCAACAGGATTGAAAGAAATCTATTCTGAGGACGCCATTGTCTTTAGTACTTTTCCGCCCCCGCGCTTTTCAGATTTCAAAACTTTTGAAAACACTTTGCAGAGATACTTTTCAAGATTGCAGGAGCTGACATTTTTCACGTCTAATATACAGATCGAAGTGAAGGATGAAGTTGCCTGGGTTACTTCACAATATCTTTTAGCGTACCAGCTCGATGGAGAGGTTCTCAGGGAGAATGGCCGCTGGACAGAAATCTACGCAAAAGAGGATGGTAATTGGAAATTAACTCATCTGCATTCCTCTCCTGATCCCATCTCGGAAATCACCGCCTGACCTTTCCAATTATCAGTATTGACCAGTTAGATTGATGGATTCTATTTGGAATGAGAGGATCTATTGAGAGGCAGCGAGGAATCTAAGGAACCTTTCTTTGAATAATTTCAAGACTTCCTATGTCTTACGTGCTCAAACACATGGGGACCAGCTAGCAGTAATCGAGAATGATGCGCGAGTTAATTATAATAATTTAGTTTTCAAAGCGCATCAGATGGCTGCTGCTCTGTTAAGAGAGGAAGCCGAACTCCGGGGCAAGAGGGTGGCCTTTCTTCTGCTTCCTGGATCGGACTATATTTGCCTGCAATGGGCGGTATGGTTGGCCGGTGGAGTTGCCGTGCCTCTCAGCGTAACCAACCCATATCCAGAGCATAATAGAGTAATAGAGGATTCCGATGCCGGTATTGTAGTTGTAGATCCGGAGTTTGGAGCTGAACTGCGTGAGAGAGGGTCGAACAGGGCGCGCATATTGAATGTTGATGATCTTCAGCGTCTTGATCCCATTAATGCGATCCAGCTTGAGAATAGAGATGCCAGTGAGGATGCCATGATTCTCTACACCAGTGGAACTACGGGCATTCCCAAGGGAGTGGTTCTGACACATGATAATATCCGGCAGCAGATAGAGATACTTGTCTCGTCCTGGGGATGGACCCCGAATGACCGAATCCTTCACGCTCTTCCCCTGCATCATATACATGGGATTGTGAATGCGTTGTGCTGCCCGTTGTGGATAGGTGCGAGTTGCCAGTTTCTGAGACGATTCGATCCCAAGTTGGTCTGGGAACATCTGAAAACCGGTCAAATTACTGTTTTGATGGCAGTCCCCACAATGTTCGTTCGATTAATTAAGTATTGGAAAAAGCAACAATCGAAGGAGAGGGAAGTCCTATCTCAAGTCTCGAGCAATCTTCGTTTGATGGTTTCCGGTTCTGCTGCTCTTCCGGAGCCAGTTTTTGAAGAGTGGAAATCAATCAGTAGCCACTCTCTTCTGGAACGTTATGGGATGACAGAAATTGGAATGGCTCTATCAAACCCACTGTGCGGTGAACGACGAGCCGGTACCGTTGGGCAGCCCTTGCCTGGAGTTCAAGTAAGGTTAGTGGACGATAAAGGTGAGGTCATAGCAAGAGAAGGGCAAGAAGGTGAGATTGAAGTTTGTGGGCCCACGGTTTTTTCTAGATATTGGGAGAATGTGGAGGAAACCAAGGCAGCTTTTCGAGATGGTTGGTTCTGCACTGGTGATTCTGCGATTGTAGAAGAAGGCTACTGGAGGATTTTAGGTCGAAATTCGGTCGATATCATTAAAACAGGCGGCTTTAAGATTTCAGCGCTGGAAGTAGAAGGTGCCTTGCTTACCCATCCTGATATTAGAGAATTCTGTGTTGTAGGCACCTCAGATGAAGAATGGGGGGAGCGTGTATGCGCTGTTTTCACGGAATCATCTGGTAGATTTGAATCCTTAAGAGAACTACGTCGTTGGGCTAAAAAACGGATTGCACCGTACAAAATCCCTACTCGGCTTGTAATTGTGGGAAGCTTATCTAGAAATTCAATGGGCAAAATAAACAAAGTGGATATTGTCAGAGATATCATGAAAGGTAATCTGATTAGCGATGAAATTCATACCCATTCCAATGAATCTCCGGAGTACAAAATAGTCGGCCTTCTTTTGAAGAATAAGTCTGGTCATATTTATTAAGTGGCAACATGAGTGAATGGTCTGAAATTACATTATTACCAGTGAAGAAACTGAGAGAGTTGCTGAAGACTCGTGAACTATCTCCAGTTGAGCTGGTGAAGGCTTGCTTAGGTCAGGTGGAGATATGGAATTCGGAGGTCAATGCTGTAGTAACATTATCTACGAATCTTCTTAGTGATGCGCGTGAAGCTGAGGCGGCAATAATGCGTCAAGAAGATCTCGGAGTCTTGCATGGCATCCCGGTCGGAATCAAAGAGGTGACCCCTGTTCGAGGTATTCGAACAACATATGGCAGCAAAGTCTATACCGATTACGTACCTAAGCAGGATGCTCTGGTTGTTTCACGTTTTCGTCGTGCCGGCGCAATTATCTTGGGGAAAACGAATGCTTCAGAATTCGCGGCTGGTGCGAACACGTATAATGAAGTTTTTGGCTCTACACGAAACCCGTGGAATAGTGATTTAACTTCCGGAGGATCGACAGGTGGAGGTGCCGCGGGCCTTGCAACGGGGATGTTTGCAATTGCTGAAGGAACGGATTTAG
>CAZSDV010000085.1:0-845 GCA_964605715.1 uncultured Acidobacteriota bacterium | reverse complement strand
GTAGTCGGATTACGACCTTCACCGGGGCTCATTCCAACATCTCCATCCGATTATTTGTGGGATACTCTCCAGGTCACTGGTCCAATGGTTAGAGACGCGGATGATCTTCCCCTTGTTTTAGAGGCACTGGCCGGACCAAGTCCAGACTGTCCTATTAGTGGGTGTGTGCCGCAAAGGAATTTCCTGTCTGATTGCACAGAGGAAGTTTCTCTTAAAGATCTAAGCCTTGCTTATTCCCCTGATATTGCTGGTATTGGAGTAGATTCTGACATCGAAGACTCTTGTCGTAAGTGTGTGCTGGGACTAGAAGATTTGGGTGTCAGAATTACTGAAACAGCTTTGGACTTATCCAGAGGTCGAGATGCCTTTGCAGCTCTTCGAGGTCACTGGATGCTTGCCCATCATCTCGGACGTCTTGAGCACTTGGAAAGTTTTGGGCCTAACCTGGCAGGAAATATTCGTTTTGGGCTGGATCAGACCCCGAAGGCCTTGGGGAAGGCCGAACGTACAAGGTCCAGCATCCGGAAAACGTTCATCAGGATTTTTCAGAAGAACCAGTTTCTCTTGACTCCCACAGTGGTCGTGCCTCCTTTCTTAGCAAAGCAAAATTACCCCGAGTCGATAAACGGAAATAAAATGGAAACATACATAGACTGGATTGCTCCTACATTCTTGACGAGTTTGCCTGGATTACCAGTCGTATCAGTTCCCTGTGGTGTTGATGCACGAGGACTTCCAGTGGGTATTCAAATAGTAGGCTCTCCGCATGATGAGGTAGGCGTAATAAAGCTGGCCAAGGTCATTCAGGATATTTATCCTGTGCCGCTCCATTCAAAGCCTTGACC
>CAZSDV010000084.1:5678-6174 GCA_964605715.1 uncultured Acidobacteriota bacterium | reverse complement strand
ATCCTGGATGAACAGGAAGTGAAACGATACGATTGGAAAGATCCTCGCTAACCGGCAAATATGGCTGAGGGCTTTCCGCAAATACAGGTTGGAGGTGGAGAGGACAAGAATAGTAAATTGCTGTCTCGATGCCTCGTTTTCTAAGTCCGTCCCGAAATTCCTCGCGCCTCTTTTTCGCCTGTATTCCAGAAAGGAGAATTGAATACTGGTTGTATGAATACTCCGCTTCGTCCGGAATGTAAGGTGTTGTGATACCCTCAACATCCCTTAACCTCTCGCTTAGAAAGCCAGCGTTTCCCTGGCGACGAGCAACCAAAGAGTCCAGGCGCTTAAGTTGGCTCAATCCTAGGGCCGCTTGAATATCGGTCATCCTATAATTAAACCCTAAAGACGTGTGGAGATTGGCACCGGATTGGCCATGATCCCTCATACAGGAACATTTTTCATAAATCTCTGAGTCAGAAGTTGTGATCATCCCCCCTTCACCGGTAGTCAT
>CAZSDV010000084.1:0-5668 GCA_964605715.1 uncultured Acidobacteriota bacterium | reverse complement strand
ATATTCTTTGAAGGGTAAAACGAATAACAGGCTAAATCACCGAACGAACCAACATCGGCCCCGCAATATCGGGCACCATGGGCTTGGGCGGCATCCCATATGATTCGAAGGTTGTGACGGCGTGCAATTGCCTGAACTGCAGAAATATCGCAGCAATGCCCGAAAAGGTGGACCGGCATAATAGCGCGAGTTCGGGAAGTAATTCTCTTTTCAGCATCTTCAAGATCAAGTGTGAATGTCCTCGCATTTACGTCACAGAATACCGGCGTTGCCCCCGAAAGCGCTACCATACTGGCCGTAGCAATAAAGGTAAATGATGGCACCAACACCTCATCTCCCGGTTTCAAGAGAATCAGACAAGCTACGCGCAATGCCGCTGTGCCAGAGCTAAGAGAAATTGCGAATTTTGAGCCAACTTTTAAAGCAAATGCTTCCTCAAATTTGCGGCACAGAGGTCCCCCTCGGAGTTGTCCACTCCGTAAGACACGGGCTACGGCCTCGACGTCACCTTCTGTTATTGAAGGTCCCCCCATGGAGACTTTATGAACTTTATTTTTGTTCGTTGGCATGCTCACAGTTGACTTGTATCCCAACTCCTTAGTCCGCCAAAGATAAATTTTGGCGCGATCATATCATGCTAGGCTTAAACATCCCCTGCTTCAGGTTGCAAGCTGAAAGGGTATGGGAAATTTCACCAACCTCTCAGAGGATAATTTCCAAAAATTTCCCCAGGAAATTCTACTGCAGTGATTATTAAAGAGCGATAAACAACTTATACAACATGTACATTATCCTGGGTCTTCCCCGGAACCAACAACAAAAAGTAGGCTAGTAATCAAGTCCTATCATTTTGATCTAAGCTTGAATTGAAAGGAGGCCTCGCCTATGATCCTTCAGAAGGGATTTCCACAACTTAAATTGTCTAATTTTGAATCCAAAAAATTTATTCAGTATCGGTCAACCTACTACACGGTAGAGGTAAAATGACGAAAGAGTCGGGCCTCTCCATTGAAATAAACGGAGAAGGTATGAACATTGCAGTACTGGGCATGGGACACGTAGGTCTTCCTACTGCTCTGTGCCTAGCTGAAATGGGATGGAAAGTAACTGGAGCTGATCAGGATTCAGTAAAAATTGAAACACTAAGGTCTGGGAAATCACCGTTTTTTGAACCTGGTGTTCAGGAGTTGCTAACCAAGCATCTTAAACGCGGGAGCTTCCAACCTGTTGTGGATGTCGAAGCTGCCATCCGAGCTGCTCCCATTCTTTTTATCTGCGTGGGTACTCCCCAAAAAGAAAGTGGAGAGACAGACCTCACCCAAATTGAAACCGTTGCTCGCATGGTGGCATGCAATCTAAATACCTACAAACTCATCATTGAAAAGAGTACCGTTCCTGCAATTACTGCAAAGTGGATCAAGAAAACTATTGCGCACTACGCAGGCCTTCCGGCAACAACCGAAGAAACCATTGAAGAATGCAAGGAAGAGCTTCTCGGTAACACAGATAAAGAGAATCAGGGTTACCCACGGTTTGATGTCGCCTCCAATCCTGAATTCCTACAGGAAGGAAGAGCTGTCGAAGGATTCCTCCATCCCGACCGAATTGTATGCGGGGTGGAATCAGAAAAGGCAAGAGAGATTCTTGAAAAAATCTATCAGCCTCTAGACTGCCCTTTCCTCGTAACTGACCTTACTACGGCGGAGATTATTAAGCACGCTGCAAACGCCTTTCTATCCACCAAGATATCCTTCATTAACATGGTTTCTGACATGTGCGAAGCCGTCGGAGCTGACATTACAAAGGTCTCGCATGGCATTGGGCTCGATCCCAGAATTGGCGAGAGATTTCTTCGAGCTGGCATCGGGTTTGGGGGTTATTGTTTTCCCAAGGATTTGAGGGCATTTGTCCATTTAGGCAAGGAACATAACGTGGATGTTTCATTTCTAAAGGAGGTCGAAAAAATTAACCAACGCCGAGTTGATTTGTTCCTCAAAAAGGTACGGGATGCTCTTGAAGTTATCAAAAATAAAACCATCGGCATTTTGGGGCTGTCCTTTAAGCCTGACACCGATGACGTTCGTGAGGCACCGAGCCTTAGAATTATAAAAGCTCTCCTTGCAGAAGGGGCAATCCTTCGTCTGTGTGATCCTCGGGCCATTGCCAATACACGGGCCGTATTTCCAGAGGAGCAAGGTCGAGTGAACTATTTCACCTCTCCTCTGAAGGCTGCAGAGGGGACCCATGCACTCTTATTGCTAACGGAATGGAAGGAATTCCTTCAACTCGACCTTGGGCAGCTTAAGAAACTCATGCAGAATCCCGTGGTTGTTGACGGGAGAAACCTCTTCGATCCTCAAAAGGCTCGTGAGGCAGGGCTTGATTACTTTTCAATAGGCCGATAGGAAATTAGAACCATCAATCTCCTTCATCTGGATTAAGTGAAACTTTTCTCCTCTGAAGACGGTTAATTTCCATGATTAAGAATCAAGAAAAAAAGCCTCCACCGAGAAGCTTAATAACTGGGGGATCTGGTTTTGTAGGTTCTCATCTTTGTGATCGTTTGCTTGGCGAAGGACACCAGGTTATATGTTTTGACAATCTCCTGACAGGGAAAAAGGACAACATCCAACACCTAATGGATAATCCTAGTTTCTTTTTTGTTCAAGGTGATGTCACCAAGCCGATTGATTTACCTGCAGCCTTAAGTAAATCACCTAAGCCCTGGGACGGCATCAGTTCAAATGGATTTCGACTAAACTATATATTGCATTTTGCATCACCGGCAAGTCCGAGGGATTACGAACGTTATCCTATCCACACGCTTAAGGTGGGGGCGTTAGGAACATACCATGCATTAGGATTAGCAAAATCTACAAGAAGTATTTTCCTTCTCGCCTCAACTTCGGAAACCTACGGAGATCCAGAAGTAACGCCCCAGCCAGAAACTTATTGGGGGCACGTAAACCCTATTGGGCCGAGAAGCGTATACGATGAGGCTAAGCGCTTTGCAGAAGCAATTACTATGTCTTACGCACGAGAGCACAATGTGAAGGTGCGGATCGTCAGGATTTTCAACACCTATGGGGAACGGATGCGGGTAGACGATGGTCGCGCACTCCCTAATTTTCTTAAGCAAGCGTTGCAAGAAAAACCCTTAACTATTTACGGTGATGGAAGCCAGACGCGAAGCTTTTGTTATGTAGGAGACCTGATTGAAGGAATTCACAAACTGCTGATGTCAGATGAAATGGGACCCTTTAATCTAGGGAGTCCAGAAGAGATCACTATAAAAAGGTTAGCTGAGGAAATTATCGAACTCACGGGAAGTAGGAGCAAGATTACAATGAAACCTCTGCCCACTGATGACCCAAAACGGAGGTGGCCAGACATTTCCAAAGCTGTCACAACCCTGAATTGGAAACCAAAAGTGGGGCGGCGAGAAGGCATCGAACGAGTAATTGCTTATTTCAGATCTAAAGGCATGTAATTTTATATTTCTGGAAAACCTTCAGCTAAATGAAAAAGCGTGAAATCCTTGTTCCTGAGTGTGGTGTTCCCGATAAATTCCTTACATTCAAAAAATATCAGTAACTAATAAATCAATGTACAGGTTATAAAAATTAGCCTTAATCAGCAATGTGTATGTATTCAGTCGCAGTTGAACCTCAACTGGAAAACATAATACAATGGCTAGCAAAGAAAAAACCATGCGTGCGCCTGTAGCTCAGTGGATAGAGCGCTGGTCTCCGGAACCAGAGGTCGGGCGTTCGAATCGCCCCAGGCGTGCCATTCTTTCAATGACTTAGCTTCCTTCGTTTTCTCAGGCAAGGCTTTTGTGACGTGATTTGTGACGTAACCTGTCCCTTCCGAATCCTCTTTCGACCGCGACAATACCTCTACAGCCGCTCTTTTGGCTGCCAGCCGGGGATGTGAGTACCAGCGAGTCATCGCAGGGTAAACATGCCCCACCACCTCTCGAATGACTCCCTCGGGCACTCCAGCCTCTAACATTTCCGTCACACACAGGTGGCGGAGGTCGTAGTATCGAAGATGAGGCATCCCTGCCGCCTTTCGCAATGACCGCCAAACGGACCGCCAATCACTCATTGGGCGAATGGGGTCAACCCTGGGCCAGAGACGATGAAAAACAAAATGCTCTGGGGCATCCGTATCCAGCGCATGTGCTCGCATCCTAAGAGCACAGATGGCCGACCAAGCCCGGATTCTGCGCGGCATCGATGAACGATTGGACCTGAGCGCGATCAACGCTTTTGAGCAGTGGGAATTCCAACCCGCTGCACGCGACGGCGAACCTGTGGCCGTGGTCCGAATTCCCTTCCGCGCGCGATAGCTGGTCTCTTCACTACCCGATGAAAAGTGCCGGTTAGGAAATTAGCCATTCTTATTGAGATGACTCGTAGCCGCTGACTGCGTCGCCCTGCCTGCTTGCTTACACACCCGCCCTCATGCGGCTTATTCCCTCACGGGGCTTTGCGGGGACCCAGGGTAGTGACTAATATCAGCAGGTAATCATTGTAATCATGGACGGACATCGCAAGGTGGGACGGCCGAGAAAGGCCTGGACCTATGCAAGAAGGTGAATTGGGTCTACACTCCGGGGAGCCTGACTCGCCGGAAGCTGGCATTCAGGATTTTCTTCCGCAGCCGGATCGAGCGCAGCGTAACCTCCACCAGTTCGTCGTCGCGGATAAACTCGATGGCCTGTTCCAGATTGAGGATGCGCGGCGGAATCAGTCGGATCGCTTCGTCGGCGGTGGAGGCCCGCATGTTGGTCAGCTTCTTTTCCTTCACGATGTTGACGTCGAGGTCCTTGTCCCGCGCGTTCTCGCCGATAATCATTCCCTGGTAAACATCCGTGCCCGGCGTGATGAAGATTTCACCGCGCTCCTGAAGGTTGTAAATGGCGTAACTGGTGGCCTTGCCGGCGCGGTCGGCCACGAGCGACCCGGTGGGCCGGGAGGCAATGTTACCCTGCCATTCGATGTAGCCGTGGAACAGAGAATTCAGGATGGCCGTGCCGCGCGTGGCAATAAGGATCTCGCTGCGCAGCCCGATCAGTCCGCGGGAGGGGACCTCAAAGCCCATCCGCACCCGCCCCGAGCCGTGGTTTACCATCTTCACCACATTGCCTTTCCGGGTTCCCATCTTTTCCATCACCACGCCCAGAAAGGTCGCAGGACAGTCGATCTCCAATAGCTCCTGCGGCTCGTGCAGCTTGCCGTCGATCTCCCGGGTCAGAATCTCGGGCTTGCCCACCGCCAGCTCGTATCCCTCGCGGCGCATCATCTCGATCAGGATGGCGAGCTGCAACTCGCCGCGGCCCATCACTTTGAAGGAGTCCGACCCGCCCGCCTCTTCCACCTTGATCGAGACGTTAGTGAGCAGTTCCTCCTCCAACCGCTCGCGCAGATGGCGCGACGTAACGAACTTCCCCTCGCGGCCGGAAAACGGCGACGTGTTCACCGTGAAGATCATAGCAATGGTCGGCTCGTCGATCTGAATGTGCGCGAGCGGGCGGGGCGATTCCGCGTCGGTGACCGTCTCGCCTATGGTGATGCCTTCCACGCCCGCAATCGCCAGGATGTCGCCGGGCCGCCCCTCGGTTTCGTCCACCCTCTTCAGGCCCTCGAAGGAAAAGAACTTG
>CAZSDV010000083.1:0-6309 GCA_964605715.1 uncultured Acidobacteriota bacterium | reverse complement strand
TGAAAGCGATTGAGCGTGTGTTTGAGGTTTGTACGAAGAATGGCGTTTCGCCTGCGATTTGGCTTCCAATAGAAACATCTTCTCAAATACCACTTCGCATCTCAATCACGGAAGCAGCGAACCTTTATCAAGAGATGGGGATGCGGTTCTTTATGGTGGGAACAGAAAGTCAGCTGTTACTGCGAGCCGCCACCGACGCTGTTCAGGCGCTCGTTGGAGAGGCGCGCCGGGCGGGAAAAACCCCTCTCTGATTTACCATTTTCATATATGTTTTGGCTGGGAGTGGACCAAAGTTATCCCGCAAGAACTAATAAGAAGATCAGGCTCTGTCCATTAAAAATTTCTATAAAAGAAATTTCAAGTTGAAGCTAAATCCTTGAAATCTTCTGAGGATTCCCTCAGATCCCTTATCAGCACCTTTGCATCAGCTCGGGTTAGGCCATGAGGGTGAAAAAATGGTTTTAGGTCCACGTCTGGATAGCCTTTACGAGTAAGGACTTCGAGAAGTCGAATCTGGAGAGACTCAGGTGAAGCAACAGGAAGATTGATAATTGCTTCAAAGAGGACGCGATGCAGGGGTTCGCACCACGTATAACCTATCAGCTGACCTCTCTCCACCAGGAGATGTCCATCTGGTGTATCCTGAAAAAGTAAGCAGAGCACTCTGCGTTCTGATTGGATTTGAGATAGGTTGGTAGAGGAAATGTAATTTCCCTCCTTATAATAAGTAAGATATTACTAATTTCTAAAAAGAGTCCACACGAAAAGAAAACCTTATCAGAACAATATCAGGATTAGATAGACTGCCTGGCAGCTCGAACAATAGCTTCTGTGCTGATTTCATATCGGTCGTAAAGTTCGCTCCGACTGCCCGATTGACCAAATTCATCGACCCCTAGGGCAATCGCTTTTGCGCCAAAAACACCTCCAAGGAAAGAGAGGGAGTGGGAATGGCCATCCATGACAGTAACAATAGGTACCTTATGTTCTGCTGGAGGAATTAGACGCTCGAGGTGAAAGGAGGAAGCCACATTTGATTCTTTCATTTTGAGCTTGTTTGCTTGCTGCCAGCTTCGGTAAAGCAGGTCAGGGCTAGTCACATTGATCACGTTGGCAAAAATATTTTCTTTTTGTAGCTGTCGGCTAGCCTTGATGGCATCAGAAACCATCGCTCCACAGGTAAAGATGTTAACAGTGTTCTCGCCAGACTTGTAACTGGAATTACCCTGATGGTCAATGATACGATACCCTCCCTCGAGAACATCATTTCGGAACCTCAGCGTACCTTCCTGGTCTGCCAATCGGTCACTCGGGAAAACCCCCTGTGAAACGGCTCGTGTGGAGAGTCGCAAATAAATAATTTTCCCCTTTTTCCGATCCAACAAGTTCTTAAGCCCGGCCAACAATATCCACTCTAGCTCCTGAGCGAACGCAGGTTCGTAATAAATAACGTTGGGCAGCTCAATTCCAATAGACGGAGTAATAACTGATTGGTGGGCGCCACCTTCCCTGCTGAGACTAATTCCTGATGGGGTCCCTGCAAAAATAAATTTTGATTCACTGTAGGCCGCATAGATAAGGGCATCCAACCCACGACAAACAAACGGGTCGTATAAAGTTCCCACAGGTAGCAATGTTTCCCCATTGATTTCTTGTGCTAATCCCAACATGTTGAGTAGCAGAAAAAAATTATTTTCGGAAATGCCCAATTCCACATGATGACCACGTGGCGACTGATCCCAATTGAGGACTAAACCGATATCGTTTTCGCGAAAGTAATTGGTCATTTCCTTACTACCATAAACCCCCATCTTATTAATCCAACCACCCAGGTTCGTGGATATAGCTACATCGGGCGATGTAGTCACCATCCGCTCCGCGATTTCAGGTATACGACTGCAGGCCATCAAAAGTGTACCTAAGGCTTGCTGAGTAGAAATATTCCCTTTGTAGGTGGTATTTAGCGTCTCTGGAATTTGAAGATTTAATAGGGCTCCTGGAGTGCCCTCTTCCTGATCTCTCGACTTCCCTCGTTTGACGTGAGCCTGGATATAACGAGCCTCCAGGCTATCATTGGGAAACCCTCCAAATTCCTCTCCTTCAGGAACATTTAAATCTTGCTGGAGCTTATCCATTAACTGGGGTGTTAATAACTGTGAATGATTTAGAGGGTCGCCAGCTATGGGCAATCCCCATCCTTTGATCGTATAAGCCACAAGGACTACAGGACGGTCATCAATTTGGTCTGCTTCTTCCAATGCCTCCAGAATTAATTTCAAATCATGCCCACCCAAGTCAGACAACAAGGGCTTCATTTCTTCAGGAGCTAACCCCTGAAACAATTTTTGTAGGGTTCCATCAAGGCCCCCCTCATTACGGGCAAGTCTTTCTTTAATTTTCTTCCCGTCGGCGAGGCGAAGTAAACTTTGATATTCATCATTGCTCATCAGATCGATCCGACGGCGCAACACCTGGCCGCCAGGTCGAGCAAAAATCTCTTCGAGTCGTCGACCATACTTTAACTCTAAGACATGCCATCCGTTGACACGAAACATTTCCTCGATCTTTTGAGCATTTCCACTGGGAATTACTCGATCTAGACTCTGCCGATTAAGGTCAATGATCCAAAGAACCTGGCTCAGTTCCCGAAAATTCTCCTCCCCTAGAGCTTCCCATACATTACCTTCGTCCAATTCAGCATCCCCTACAAGGGCAATAAACCGGTCTGCAACAGAACTGCCAATATGGTCTTGAATGAATTCTTGTGTAAGCGCTGCAAAGTTTGGTGCAACTGCCCCAAGCCCTACGGACCCAGTTGATATATCGACTCCATCTATATCTTTCGTCCGACTGGGATAAGCTTGCAAACCTCTAAAACTTCGGAACTCTCTGAGTTTTTCCGCCGGCAAATTTCCCAGCAAAAACTGAATGGCATGATAAACAGGAGAGGCATGTGGCTTAACTGAAACTCGATCTCCTGATCGTAGGGCATGAAAATAAAGTGCGGTCATCAGGCTCACAACAGACGCAGAGCTGGCCTGATGGCCACCCACCTTTCCATCATCTGGATTCTCACGGATCGAATTAGCATAGTGAATCATCTGCACGCTAAGCCAGAGAACTCGATCCTGGATGCTCTCCAAAATGCCTAAGTCATAATCAACGATATTTTTAATATCCTTTTCCTCCCACGCAGTTGAGGGCTAATTACCATAGAATTTATATCTTGGAGTCAATCATGCATTTAGTTTTAATTGGGATAAAGCTCCCCAAGTTCTTCGATGATCTAAGGTGGATAGCCAAACCTGCAAAACCCTCAGATCAACTTATAGCATTTTACATAATTCTTTACATAACTAACGAGACAGATGCGAATGAATTTATTTTTAATATTGCAAGTTAGTCCACGAATCTTAGCCCTTCTACTTAATAGTAACTTGTCATGATCACCAGGCAAAGGTATCCTTACTTCTGTTTAAACTAAATGGATCTAGGGTTTTCTAAGCTGATTTGCTAGGGTGGAGAAAAGCTAGGCATTGTTTCCGCAGTAGTGCCGGTCAGTTTGGTCGCCAAAAATAATAAGGAGAATGAATATGCCAAAAATCAACCGCCGTAAATTCGGTCAAATTACGCTAGCTGGCATGGGGGCAGCCCTCTTACCTTCGTGCGAACGTATAACCCAAATTGACACTCCGGTCGCTCCACCAATGATTAATTCAACCTTCCGTGGAGTTGCAATTGGCGCCCAGAGTTACAGCTTCCGGACCCTTCCACTCGAAGAAGCTATCCAGGGTTATGCTTCTGCGAAGATCGGCCTTTGCGAGCTATACTCAGGTCATTTGAAACCGAAAAATCTAGTGGCAGCTGAAAGTGCTGCTGCACGGCGTGAGCAACAGCGAATATGGAACGAGACAGCTTCGCTCGACGAAATGGAGGCTGTGAGGAGCAAGTTTCGCGACGTGGGGGTAGAGGTATATGCATTCATGTACAGCTTCCGCGAGGACTTCTCGGAAATTGAAATTGAGCATGGATTCGAGATGGCAAAGGCACTAGGAGCCAAAGTTATCACAGCCTCCTCGAATGTTAGCACTGCCAAGCGCATTGACCCCTATGCTAAGAAACACAAAATGCGCGTGGGTATGCACAACCATTCAGAAATCGTGGAAAATGAATTTGCCACACCAGCCGACTTCGATAACGCTCGGCGTGGAATGTCAGAATATATCGCCATAAACCTAGACATCGGACACTTTACTGCCGCAAACTTTGACGCCGTGGATTACATCGACAAGCACCACGATGACATTTTGACCCTCCATGTCAAAGATCGGAAAAAAGATCAAGGGGAAAATGTCCCATTTGGACAGGGAGACACCCCCATCAAGGAGGTGCTGGCTCTTCTCCGGGATAAACAATACAAAATTCCCGCAAACATCGAGTAAGAATATGAGGGTGCAGACGCCCTAGTGGAGGGTAAAAAATGCTTGGAGTACTGTAAAGAGGCACTGCTTTCCTGACCGTTATGCTCTTTAGTTCTGCTTCGGTGTGGACATTGACAGCGGATGATGCGGGTAGCTTCCAGGTCGCTGGACGAAAACACCGCACCCACATGCCACGTGCGGAACTGAACATCTATTCGCTGACTTGTTCCAGAATAGCGAAGTCACCCGGGTTCCACGCCTGCACGATAATATAGAACTTGTCCTTAATCTTATGTAGCACAGCGTTGTGGATATGCTTAAAATTCTCTAGACCTAAGTCTTCCTTGGGCATGATCGTTGAAACCACTTTGTCATCCTCAAGGATGTAGATCGGAGCGCCCTTACTTCGATCAGGCCCCAGTAGGCAACCAACAATACCGTACTTTCCTAAATAATCAATATCACAAGGAAAAGAACCCTTAGGGAGTTCCACCGTGGAGCGGTAATGTCCGTAGCGCGTGAAACGGTCAATCTGTGAGTTTGGTCGGTCGGAAATTGCTAATCGCTTTCCTTCTGAAGCAACAGTAATACCGTGCCCGGTCCCAAACTGGCCAGGACCTTCACCCCGACCTCCAAACGCTAACTTATTCCATGCTGCCTTCAGGGGATTAAAATTGAAAAGCCGAGCCGTTAAAACAAAATCAAGGTCGGAATACCCTGTCGCCACGTAAAAAAGTCCGTCCAATTCCTCCACATCCGTTGGGACAAAATCACCTCCGCCAGAAAAATAACTGTTGACCGTTGGATGATCAAAATCATCAGTCACCCTCGGTGCGTTTAGTGTATTGACTAAATCCCCCCCTAAGGTAGTGGTGAACACCTTGGCAACCTTGTTCGCGGGGAAGCTAAGATAAGGAGTTCCTTGGGGACCATACCAAATGGTCGTGTTGTGAAGATTTGTATCCTTTACGGACCGTTGAGTTTTTAGGATCTGGGTTTTCTTGAGATCCCCACTGATTCGTATGATGCCTGCACCCGGTAATGCGAAATAAATTTCCCCTTTTTTGTCCCGCCGATCTACTGCAAAACCCCCGTGGGCAGAAACCAGCACCTGCACAGCTTCCTCGGGCAGATGATCGGCCGTGTAGGCAACCCTAAACTTCATCGCCCCTTGTCCGCTGACTCCCGATGGTGAAGCAGGAAGCGAGCCGACAACTGCGGAACCCACTGTCATCTCTAAATGCGAAGCAAAATTTTTATGGTCATGCGAATAAGCTAGTTTTCCGTTAGAACTGATTGCGAGCAAAATAACAAAACTAAAAATCAGGGAGTTTACGATACGGTCCATTGCGATGGGTGCTCCTTCCTTCTGTCTGTGGACGGTAACCGAGTCATGCCCAGCCACAAATACACAGGGCGTATTAAAACGCAACATGATTTCAAATGCAACCCGTGAGGAAGGAACGCTTGACGGGCTAAGTGCCAGTGGAAATGAAGATAACTGTGCCCGGGGTGGGGGTCGAACCCACACGGCCCTAAGGGCCAAGGGATTTTAAGTCCCTTGCGTCTGCCAGTTCCGCCACCCGGGCTGATCGGATCTAAAAACTCTGAGATTGACGATCTGAGTTATCTTTCCAGTCTATCAGAATTTACCCTGGGGATTTTAAGTAGATCAATAGTTTGCTGTGAGAACCTGTTCTTTCTGACTTTACAATCTTCCACTGCTATAGCCTAATTTACTTCCATTTCAGTTAAACTTTTGTAGGTTAGGGCCTACATGTCTTGCTCACCTTGACATCCTTTTGTACCAAGAGTAGCCTGAATAACGAAAGGGGGCGTTCCGGCTTCGACGAAAGTATTTGTGCTGAGAAGGCATACCGGGGCCCAT
>CAZSDV010000082.1:0-6436 GCA_964605715.1 uncultured Acidobacteriota bacterium | reverse complement strand
TTCTCTATAATAACTTTTTTTATAAGTGAAGTTATTAAAGTTTATTTAATAATAATTTTAATTATTTAAATTTCTTCCACATATCTTTTTGAAGGGTATTTGGTTTTTTTTCAAGATAATTTGAAGCTAAAGAAAAAGGAAAAGACGATGCATTTTCTCTCTCAGGCCGGAGTAGCCGGAGTTCCGGGCGAGGCCTTCTTCCACGACGGCACAGGAAAAGATCTCATCCGGTTCTGCTTCGCGAAATCGCAAGCAGAACTGGAAGAAGCCTGTCGCAAGATCAGAAGCTTCAGAATGTAATGGATTATTCAGAGGTTACAGAAGCAGTAGGCAACCGGATCACCCAGGAAGCGCTGTCGATGCTCTATACAAGATATGGGATGGCGGCATCGGTAGGCCAGGGAAAAGATGTTCTGGAGGTTGCTTGTGGATCGGGCCAGGGCCTGGGCTATCTCGCTGGGAAAGCGAATCGAGTGGTCGGTGGCGACTACACAGAAAAGCTGCTGAGGACAGCTCAGCGGCACTACCGAGGTAGAATCCCGCTGGTGCGGTTTGACGCCCACGAATTACCGTTCAAAGAAGGAACTTTTGATCTGGTCATCCTGTATGAAGCTGTCTACTATTTGAAGCGTCCCGAGCAATTCCTTGCCGAGTGCAATCGGATTCTCCGTCATCAAGGTATCGTTCTCCTTTGTACTGCAAACCTTGAGTGGGAGAACTTTAGCCCCAGTCCACTAAGTACAAAACACCTGGGAGCGAGAGAGCTAGTAGAGCTATTCAACGGCAAGAATTTCAGCATCGAGCTGTACGCCGCATTTCCCACCATCCAGGATTCTTGGGGTAACCAGTTGAGGTCGTTCGTCAAACAAGTGGCATTCCGTTTGCGCCTGATTCCCAGGAAGATGAAGAGCAAAGAATTGCTGAAGCGAATCTTCTACGGACAGTTGAAAGCTGTTCCTGCTGAGATCAAGGACGGGATTGAGGAGTTGAGTCCGATTTCTCCCATTCCGCTGGGCGCTTCAGCTTCGGAATTTCAGGTCCTGTATGCAGTGGGACAACGTCAAGGCAAGCAAATGCCTAAATGATGACTCAACTTTGAAAGAAGGCTCGAGTTTCCCACTAAACCGTCTGGGGATGAGAATGGTGTGCCTTCTCTCTCCGTCCCATAAAGCGCAAAGGATTTTTGAGGAGAGCGCTGGAGTATGGTGAAACGCCTGTTTGACATTGTGTTTTCTGTCCTCGGGCTGTGGTTGTCCTCTCCTTTCTTCCTGGGCGCCTGCCTTTGGATTAAGCTCGATACACTTGGGCCCGTATTCTATCGTGGCGTCCGGGCGGGGAGGAATGGTAGGCAGTTTCGGATTTTCAAGTTTCGCACCATGGTTGTCGACGCCGAAAAAGTCGGCCCGTCATCTACTGCAAATGACGATCCGCGCATCACCAGGTCCGGCGGTTTCCTCAGGGATTACAAGCTTGACGAACTTCCTCAATTGATCAATGTTCTCAAAGGAGACATGAGCCTGGTGGGTCCCAGGCCCCAAGTCCTCTGGGTAGTTGACCTTGACAAGGCTGTTCTTGATGTGCGCCCGGGAATAGCGGATTATGCATTTGTCTTACTTCCGAGTGAAGGTGAGGTTCTCAGGGGTAGTAAAGACCCTGATGGGGACTATCTGGAAAACATCCATCCCGAGAAAATGAGGCTGAGTCTACACTACGTTCGAAATCATTCTTTTTGGTTCGATATGAAAATCCTGGTAGATACTGCGGTATTGAGCTTTTTCAAGCGCTCGTTATTCTTACATTAGACAATAATCCGTTCCCATGAAGGCCAATAGACTCGAAGGACTCGATAAACAGAGCTGGAGGGAGTTTGACGTGTCTTGGATCTGGGTGGGATATTTCCCATTTCGTCAAGTCATGTCCTGGAGGACAATGAAGAAATGAGCGAGTCTAGGTTTTCATGGCGGAAGAGATATTTTTTGGTCATCGATTGGGTGGGAGTTATCTCCGCCGTTTGGCTTTCGTTCGTGCTGCGTTTTGAAACCGTTGATCCTTTCCAGTTCATCAAGAGTTGGGATGTTTATTTGCCACTGGTGTTGGTTGTAAGGCCTGTTTTGTTCCATTTTTTCGGGCTCTACAGCCGTCTGTGGCGCTACGCTACTGTACGCGAGATCACCGATATCGTAGCCGGGGTCATGACCGGCTCGCTTGTCATTGGCTTCGTGATGCTAGGGGTCATTATACCGCTTGGCACCGTTGTCGGGTTCCCAAGGTCCATCCTCCTTCTCGAGGGCCTTCTGACCTTGATGTTTTGCGGCGGTGCGCGGCTGCTTCCCAGAATCATGGCAACTCAAAATCCATCAGGTAAGGGTACCGTCCGAACTGACAATGGAAGCGAGCGAAGGCCAACGCTGATAGTTGGGGCAGGTGATGCGGGGGCAATGGTTGTGCGTGAGATTCAAGCAAATCGCGGTCTTGGTCTTTCGGTGGTTGCATTTATTGACGATGACCGAGAGAAGCTCGGCCAAAAGTTGCATGGTGTGACGGTCCTTGGGGGTCGTAGTCGAATTGCCGAGATTGTCACGGAATTATCCATAGATTTAGTCATTAGCTCCATGCCCACTGCCCCAGGCCGGGTGGTGCGCGAGATAACACAAAGCTGTCAAGATGTCGGCGTGTCCTGCCAAATTGTGCCAGGACTTTATGAGTTGATTACGGGCGAGCGTCGTCTAAGCGAGTTTCGTGATGTCCGTCTGGAGGATCTCCTACGCCGTGAACCTGTGAAAACAGACCTGGGCGAGGTCGGAGAGTTTTTGAGGGGGCGCAGGATAGCGATAACAGGCGCAGGAGGATCAATCGGTTCTGAACTGTCCCGTCAAGTGGCAAAGTGGTCTCCTGAATCCATTCTGTTGTTTGAGATTGCGGAAAGTCACCTCTTCTCCGTCCACAATCTTCTGGTGGAGGATTTTCCGGAAGTCCGGTTCATCCCAATCCTCGGAGATGTGAGAAATCAAAACCGCGTGATGAGCGTTTTTGATGAACACAGGCCACAGATTGTGTTTCACGCGGCAGCGCACAAACACGTTCCACTGATGGAATTGCACCCGTGGGAAGCTGTTGCCAATAACATCTTCGGGACACACAATATCATTGAGGCTGCTTTAAAGGTGGGTACGAGACATTTTGTGCTGGTATCTACGGACAAGGCCGTCATGCCATTGAGCGTCATGGGGGCGACCAAGCGAGTCGCCGAACTTCTCACCCAGCGGGCCGCCTGCAATAGTGACTCAACGTTTGTAGTCGTGAGGTTCGGGAACGTCCTTGGTTCCAGCGGCAGTGTGGTACCTCTTTTTCAAGACCTGATTGGAAAAGGCGGGCCTGTCAGGGTCACTGACCCTGAGGTCGAACGGTATTTTATGACGGCTCACGAGGCGGTTGCCCTGATCCTTCAGGCTGCAGCCATCGGCGGCGGTGGTGGAGAAATTTTCGTGTTGGATATGGGCGAACCGGTCAAAATCGTGGACCTGGCCCGCGATCTGATCCGGCTTTCCGGATTAGAGCCTGGTCGGGATATTAAAATTGTGTTCACACGACTGCGGCCCGGGGAGAAGCTGAGGGAGGAGCTGTTTTCTCCCTGGCAGGAGAAGGTAGGTACGAAACACGCAAAGATTCATGTAGCAACTGATCAGCCCACCGATGGCTTGAAGCTGGAAGCCCATCTCAAGGAGCTAAAGAGATTCTTGGATACGGGAGAGGACCAGCGGCTCAAGCAAAAGCTCAGAGAGATCGTGCCGGAGTATCAGTCTCAGCAAAGTACGGAAACCACGAACTGAAGCGCATTCAAAAACGGAGCCGACAGAAGTGTAGGCGAAGCAAGCTCCGCACGGTCTTAGGAGTTCTTACCAATGTTCGTGTCGCCGGCTTGGTCCGGTGTTGTCAGGCGAAACGAACCATACGGAAAGAGGGTACGGGAATAGTTGAACATGAATCAGAAACGGGCAGATTTTTTCGGTGTGCCTTCTCTGCCTCTCGTGGTTTCACCGACGAATGGTGAAGTGGTTGGGCCCTTGAGTAAATGAAAACCCTGGATAAGTATCTGAATAACCTTGTCTACTTTTTGGTTGTATGCTGTGTGATCAGTGTCTCTTTTGCATTTTCCCTGGAAACACATAGGCCTTTTGAGTCGATAAAAGAAGTACTCTTCCATTTTTTCGTTTTGCTTGCCTGCTTTTTCCTTGTCGCTCGTTCCATTTTGGCGGCCACGTGTCCTGTCAAGAAGGACCTACTTTATGTTTTTGTGCTTCTGTACCTTTGCTATAACCTGCTGTCATTTGCGCTCTTACCCTACACAGATAGGGTGTATTTCATTAACCTGGTACTGTTAATTCTGTTTTTCTTCGTAGCTTCTGTAGCTATTAACTCAGAAACCAAATACTCCTATATTATCTACGCTGTCGGGCTGGTTGTGGGACTTTCCTCAATCTATAGTTTCTTTCAAATCTTCGGCTATGATTTGGCTCCTTTTGTGAACTCTTTCCAGAGAGAATATATGAGTAGGCGGGGACACTCTTTTTTTGGCAATCCCAACCCTTTTGCGGCAGTTCTGGTAAGCACCCTTCCGCTGGTTCTTTACGGGTTTTTCACCAGAACAGGTGCGGCTAGAATTTTTCTTGCCATATGCTTCCTTCTAGGAGTGGGAGGTCTTCTGTCAACCCAAACGAGGGCAGCTTTTCTCGGATCGAGCATTTCCATCATCTTGTTTTTTTTCATCAGTTTCGGTAAGGCGCATAAGAGAAGATACCTTTGGGTAGTTAGCTCCACCTTTGTACTAGTTGTCGCTGGATTTCTTTACACCGCAACAATGACCGAGGGAACCCTTGGATCTCGCAAGCTCTGGTGGCGGAACACTCTTGAAATTGTCGAGGATTATCCCCTCTTCGGTTCCGGTGTGGGAACTTTCAATGTGTACTACCCTGCGTATAGACAACAATCCCCAGATATTGATCAGGGCTACCCAACTGGAGGGAGACTAGTACACGCCCACAATGAGTTCCTTGAGCTTCTTAGTGATTTAGGAATCGTAGGGTTTTTACTGTTTTGGGGTGTTCTTTTCGCTTTTTTTTACAAGTATTACGTGAATTGGGATCCAAAAAAGAAGTATCTCATCGCCGGCAATTGCTGTGCCGTGATGGGTCTCCTGATCCACAACCTCTATTCTCAAAATCTGCGATTCGTTTTTGTCGCCGTGTTTTTTTGGCTTAATCTTGCCCTTCAACCGGCCCTGGTATCCGAACCCCGTCCTGAGGGGAATTCCACTTTAAATGCAGGGAAAGTCATTGGTGTTTTCCTCCTACTACCACTACTGGCCATGATATTCTTTAACCACTCTTTAAAGGTATTCTCAGCTGACCACTATTTTATGGAAGGAGTAGCTTTTTCCAACGCTGGAGATGATCGAACAGCAGAGCCCTATTTTATTCAGGCCCTCGATAACTATCCACAGGATAAGTGGGCGCTCTATCAGTTGGGCGTTAGTCAATTTCGTCTTGAAAAGTTTGCCGAATCGAAAAGAACCTTGCTCAGACTGATACAACTGGATCCTAATTTTCTTCAAAGCCATGTCTGGTTGGCAAATAATTATTTCATGACCCAGGAGTTTCAAAGGGCTAAAGTGGAATTTCAAGAATCTATAAGGCTAGATCAAGAATTTGGGCCAGCTTATTACTATTTGGGGCTAATCGCTGTTAGAGAAAACGACGTCGAGAAAGCTATCGAGTATTTTGAGAGAATCTATGCTTTGGAGGGTGACACTGTCACAGAGAATTTGAGAGTGGAGGCCCTAAAGAATCTAGTGGATATCAATGAACAGCTGGGAAACGAAAAAAAAGTGGAATTGTATACTCAGGAGCTTTCTCAATTGGGCCAATAGGCCGTTCCTTGGAATCGTCGAGGGCCATTTGGTCTGGCACAAGGATGTAAATAGACGGTTACGGTTTTGAAAATGGTGCTGGAATGCATCAAAGATTCTCCCAAGAACATGTCAACCGTTGGTGAAGAATCCGCTGGTGCGCCCACTGTGGAGGCCGGTTAATTCCTGAGTAGGGTACAAGATAAGGTAGTTGGATCAGACTAATGCCGGGATATAGCGGTGCGATTGGATAGGCACAATGGGTACGTTGTTCCACAGGAAGTATAAGGTTCAGGCCGTTATGGGGAACACGAGTCTTTTGGGGGTCCTTCTGGCTGAGAGGTCTAGGGAGGGCTGAGTAGAGTGCTTTATGTGACAGGTAATGAGTGTTTCCTCTAAGATTCCTTGACATATTAAGTGAGATAGGTGATTTTTTAGGGCAGAAAGAACCCGCAGGATGAGCTGTCACTGTCACATTATCAATGGGTGCTCTTTGCCTGTGTCACCTTTATTTAGTATCTGTTACATTAG
>CAZSDV010000081.1:0-6722 GCA_964605715.1 uncultured Acidobacteriota bacterium | reverse complement strand
GGTGTAGAGAAATAGACCTCCTCTCCCCAGGTGGATACAGAGGAAGTAAACGGAAGATTTCTATAGATGGCATCCGCAGTGGGCGTATTAAGCAATTCAGCCACCAGTTTTACTGGGCCGATAGTCATCATGGCTTTTCGTTTTTTAATCACGCCAGAATAGTACCTGATTCTACACAAAAAAGGCTCCTTTTTAGAATTCGAAATCCTTTGATCAACTATTTTTTCTTAATGAAACCTGGGCACCCCTAAAGGTATACTCAATCTTTTTATTGAGTTATTACGGAAATATCTAACCCGCTTGGTCGTAGAGGAACTTAAAGTATTTGGTTGGCCCATGCTCTTGCTAAAATAGGTAAGCAAGTTGATAATACAACTAGCAACTGATAGCTAATAATTGGGTTATTCGAATCGACCACTCCAAAAAGGTTTCTTGATGAATTCGCAGAAACTGACCGGTAGACACAAAAACATAATCGCTCTTACCTGCATCCTTGTGCCTCTCCTCATTGCAACGGGAATCAACCTCGTTACAAATTCTCGCACAATAGTTTTGCCACCTCCGGATTCTAATTTCTTATCCCGAACAATTAAGCCAGAAATAATAATTCAACGTGCCAGACAAGGTGATGTTGAAGCCCAGCGCAATCTTGGGTTTCTCTACCATAAGGGGCAAGGAGTCCCACAAAGCTATACGGAGGCGCAGAAATGGTGGTTAAGGGCTGCAAGGCGAGGAAACCATGATGCCCAACACAGCCTTGGCTTTCTTTATTTCAAGGGCCAGGGAGTCCCAGTGGACTACGTAACTTCATACGCATGGGCAAGCTCAGCCGCCGCAGGGGGAAAAAATGCGGAGGAATTCCGTGACCTTGTCGGAAATAAACTCGGGCTTGCTTCACTCGGGAGAGCCCAAAGACTTTCAACAGAATACTTCAAACTCTATGTAGAACCTTTCCAATAGAACTTAACAAAAGAGGAAGCGACATGGAATCTCTCGCAAAAGACCGATGGAAACTCGCTGAGGAGTTTAATGCCAGAGGTTTTCTGGTTGTAAGGGGAGCTCTCCCAAAAAAGAACCTGCATGAATTAAATAGCGTCGTAGATTGGTATATGGAAAACTACCATGAGGAGCGTATTGAGCTTAGCGACTCTTCGGTTGAATTTGAAAATATTCTTCCCAAGACATCGGCCTTTGACTCTGTCATCGAAAACCCTGTGGTTCTTGACATTCTCCGAACCATAATCGGAGAGAGTGTCACTTTTGAACAATTCAGTATTATGATTCGTAACCCAACCAGCAACGTAAAGGAATTTAAAGGTTGGCACCGTGACCTAACTCGTGACTATAGCCGCCGCAAAGAGATTAATGCAATTTCTATAATCTATTACCTAACAAATGTATCGGAAAATGACCATTGCTTCAGTATTATTCCCGAAACCCACAACAGACTTATCAATATGAAACCTGAGGATGTCGTCCCTGAGAATGAAATTGAAATCACGGGTCCAGCAGGAACAGCAGTAATGTTTCATGCAGGCTGTATTCACGCAGGAAAACTTAAACTTAATAGCCAAGTACGACGGATATTGCAAGTCTACTTTTCTCAAATAGATGGACCACGAACTGCAGAATGGTCTGACATTCCTGAACGACTCTATTTGAAGAAGGACCCTTCCCTTCCGGAAAACCTGTATTCTAAGTGGAACCTTACAGAAGTCTTTGATGGAACCGGGAAAAGACCGGAGAACATTGAGGAATCTCTGTCATTTTCTGCAATAGTCAAGGAAGTCCAAAAGAGAACCAAATCATATCCTGATCGATCTTAGCTAGGGAAGCTAGCAGCCATCCACTTCAAGATTTCCCCTGATAGGAATAGATTCCACAAATCGAACCAAGAGGTATTCTAAATAGTCTTACTTAAAAGTGATCTTGCTAAATCCTATTCAACAATTTCAGTAACCTCGAGCTAATCCTCAAATGGTTGCTCATAATTCAGAAGCAAGCATTAGTTTTTACGTTGCGCCCAGCCAATCTCTTCATGGAAGAGTAATTTATTTATCTAATCTCGAAAACGTGCTTGGAGACTACCACGCTACAAACGCATCCTCAAACAAACTAGCCAAGTCTTCTTGATTGGCTGGACGAGGGGAAAGTTTTGTAACCCGATGCTGAGGGAGAGTTCCCTCCACTAATCTAGGAATGTCCCCAACCCCATAACCAAGAGCCTTCAGCCCATTCGGAACATTTAGCTGATACATAAACTTAGTTATTTGGTCCGCAAGTATTTTTCCGGCATCCGCAGGATTTTTCTTAGAAATACTTGCTCCAAGTACTTCTGCCACTTTCAGATGCCGCTCTGGGCAAGCCTGACCTGTGAATCTTACCACTGCAGGAGTGTTCAGGATTACTGAAATTCCGTGGGGTATGAGTGGGTGGTCCACTACGTAACCTTCAGGCCGAAAATTACGCACCATTCCTGACACAGGGTAAGACATTCCATGCGGTAGATGAACTCCTGCATTTCCAAATCCCATCCCTGCATAAGAAGATGCCAAAAGCATTTTGGCTCTCGCTTCCTCATCAGATGAATCTCCAACTACCCGATGAAGATATTTTGAAACAAGATTTAGTGCTTCCATTGACCAAAGATCGCTTATGGGGTTAGAGCCTTGATAAACGGGGCGCAAATAAGGGCCTTTGGGTACAGGCCTTTGGCTGAAAGGTATGGCAGTATAAGATTCTATGGCATGGCTGAGCACATCCAGTCCGGTAGACGCCGCAATCTGGGGAGGTAGGGTCTGGGTATTCTCCGGATCAAGAATACCGAGGGCCGGTTTTAATTGGCGATGTGCAATCCCGGTCTTCGCGTGCATTCTCACGAGATCGAAAATAGCAACACCCGTCGTCTCGCTACCCGTCCCAGCTGTCGTTGGAATGGCAATAACGGGCTTCACTGATCCCGGCACAGGTAACCCCTTTCCAATAGGTGGATTTACGTAGTCAAGAAAATCTGAAGGAGGAAAGGTTGAATAAAGACTGGCTACTTTAGCAGTATCTATGGTGGACCCGCCACCCACCGCGACAAACGCATCGAATCTCCAATTAGCCGCAAATTTAATTGCCTCTTTAAAAGATTCATCGGTAGGCTCAACTCTTACTCGATCAAATAAGATGAAGTTGATTTTGTTGTCCGTCAGAGATTCTTGAACCTTGGCTACCGGAGGAAGTCCACTTAGAGTTGAGTCAGTAAGCACCATGGCCATTTTAGTCTTCATTTCCGCTAGGACCACTCCAATCTCACGAGTAACTCCTTTCCCAAAACGGATACTGGAAGAACTCATCTCAAAGGCAAACTCGCAACTCACAGATAACTCCTCAGACCCTATTCTTTTCTTGAACGTTACAGTAAATTAATGAATTTAAATTATTGATATTTTAAAAACAGCTGATTCTAAAGATACATAATAATGCTGGAAAATATTCTCACCCTAGTGCGCGTTGACTTACTTACCTACGCAGCCTAGGATAACACTACGAAACAAAATTAATCCGTCCCTATGAATCTTAATGATGGTTGGTAGTAAAATAAGGAAAGGAAAATAATGCTGGCCTTTTTGTGTGGAGGTATGGAATTTGCCCCGAAGGATGGCCGTGAATGGCGAAAGGATCTGGGTAATTGGCTTTATCGGAACCTGAATCATAAGGTCTACGATCCCACTCAGGAGGCCAAGCTCATACTCTCCGCTGAAGACCTTGCTGGCTTAGACAGATGGAAGCAGAGTGAACCTATGCGCTTCCGGACATTAATGCGCCGTATTATCAACCATGATTTAAATATTATGGCCCACCAAACTGACTACGTCATCTGCTATTGGGACCAGGCCGCAGCCCAAGGAGGAGGAACTCAGGCAGAATTGACAGCAGCTTTCCGTAAGAGTCTTCCCATCTACCTAGTAAGCGAGCTTCCGGTCTCCGAAATTAGCGGCTGGGTTCTCGGTTGTGCCGATTATGTAATTCCCGGATTTAAAAAACTAAAGGAACGCTTGAAAATTACCTACCCCACAACAGAAAAATCTTCAAGCCTCAATTTATAATTAGCAAAACTACGTCCCATTATCCAAAAAGGAAAGCCTTTGGCCATCCCAACCTGAATTAGCCAGAATAAAGGTACCGTTGGTTTGTTAATGGCGTTGTGAAGAAGTTTGAACCGGGCGCGGCTCTTCATCATCAGCGAGAAGGTGAGATACAGCCATGAAGCGTACGCCGAGAGGTATTTCAAGGGAGAAACTTGATCCACGCCCTTCAGTCACATCTACTGTAATGCGCATGTGCTTGTAGTACTCAAACTGGTCAGCATGCATGTAGAACTTGCATCCATGAATTTCTCCTAAACACACGTCACAGGAACCTATTCGAAAATCCCCTTCAGCAAAACACATGGGAGACGAACCGTCGCAGCAACCCCCACTCTGGTGAAAAATTAGCGGGCCGTGCTGTTCCCGCAACTGGTCAATTACTGCTATTGCTTTTTCTGTTACGTCCACCCGCTCAGTGTACACTTGCATCCTCAACATTATATTAGCTTTACGGATAGTGATGATCTTTTATATTTAGAAAAATCCCAAGGGATTCTTATCGTAAGAGATCAGCACATTCTTCGTATGGCGATAATGGTTAAGCATCATCTTATGGTTTTCGCGACCAATACCTGACTTCTTGTAACCCCCAAACGAGGCATGGGCAGGATAGGCATGGAAGCAATTGCACCAAATACGGCCAGCCTCGATACCGCGAGCTATTGACTGCATCTGGTGAATATCACGCGTCCATACACCAGCACCGAGCCCATAGAGGGTATCGTTTGCTATTTCAAGAGCTTCGGCATCGCTTTTAAAAGTAGTTACTCCAAGCACAGGTCCAAAAATCTCCTCCTGGAAAATACGCATCTTATTGTGACCCTTAAATATAGTGGGTTGGATATAGTAGCCGTTAGGATGGCACTTGTTATCGTACTTGTCCCCACCAATAAGGACCTCCGCGCCTTCCTGTTTCCCAACATCAAGATAGTTCATAATCTTTTCAAACTGATCGTTGGATGCCTGTGCGCCCATCATGGTGCTGTCCTCTAAGGGATCCCCCATGGTGATCGCTTCGACCCGCTTCAGGCAGCGATTCATGAAATCATCATAGATGCTTTCATGAATCAAGGCCCGAGAGGGACAGGTGCAAACCTCCCCTTGATTAAACGCAAAAAGAACCAAGCCCTCGATGGCTTTATCCAAAAAATTATCATCTTCGGCCATTACACTTTCAAAAAAAATGTTCGGTGACTTCCCACCCAGTTCAAGGGTTACGGGAATCAGGTTTTCTGAAGCGTATTGCATGATTAGGCGGCCAGTCGTGGTTTCACCAGTAAAGGCTACTTTCTTGATGTCTGGGTGAGTTGCCAGAGGCTTCCCTGCTTTGGGGCCAAAACCATTTACAATATTTACTACGCCTTTTGGCAACAGGTCAGCGATGGCCTCGATTACAAATAAGATTGATATCGGGGTTTGCTCGGCTGGTTTCAGAACCACACAGTTGCCTGCAGCCAGGGCCGGCGCTAATTTCCAAGTCGCCATAAGGATTGGGAAGTTCCATGGGATGATCTGCCCTACTACCCCGAGGGGTTCATGGATTTCCATGGATACGGTACCTGTGTCTAAATCACTGACTTCCCCAGCCTCAGCACGGATCACGCTACCAAAATAACGGAAGTGGTCCACTGCTAGAGGAATATCAGCAGCCATGGTCTCACGGATAGCTTTTCCATTGTCCCAAGTTTCCACCAGCGCCAGTTCATTGAGGTGTTCCTCAATCCTATCAGCAATCTTAAACAGCAGATTGCTTCGTTCTGTTGCAGAGGTACGGCCCCAATCGGGAGCAGCTTCACCGGCAGCTTTCACCGCAAGATCAATATCTTTCTCATTCGAATCTGGAACCTTGGCAAGCAAACTTCCATCAATAGGAGAAGTATCTTCAAAATATTCACCGTCCACCGGGGGGACCCATTGGCCGCCGATGAAATTTTCGTACTGTCTTTTAAATGAGGGTTTCGGGTGTGGCATTTTAACCTTCCGGTATTTGTTTTTCTCAGGAAAAAGCTCTAATAATTTCCAACTTCTTTAAGAACCTTCCCGAGGTTACTCAGGCCTTATCAAATCTATTTTTCTGTTCATTGTTTGATCAGATGGCAACAATTTAACCATGTTTTTTGAATAGCGCAACCAATAAAAAGATATATTCCATAAAGTTTTAAAACATAAATTACCAATCAACATTTCAACGAGACAAAAGATATTGATCTCACTGGTAATAGGGAACAAATATTAAGTGGGTCACTTGGTTTGAATTCACAGACAAAATCCAACCTACTGTACATCCTAAGCGTGACTATTACATATTGAAGAAGAGAAGTAAAAGGCCAAAGGTTCCATAAAAATTAATTTTCAGGGCGAAAAAACTTCTATTTTTATTGGTCTGAAGAGATTGCACGGGCCTTAAATGAAAATAATCAAGAAGTTTAACTTCATTAGAGAAAGATTAATTACAGGATACTAGACACCAAGCTTAACCCTTTATTGTGACTGACATCCCAGTAGCAGAACTGGTAGGATAAAGGCTGGTAGTCAGATTCCAAAAAAACAGCCGTTGTGTCACTTAAGAGTTTAAACTCAAACCCA
>CAZSDV010000080.1:0-7011 GCA_964605715.1 uncultured Acidobacteriota bacterium | reverse complement strand
CAAGGGCAGGGGCGCAACTTGAAGGCAGCAAAATTTTTTCTAAGCAATTTATGGAACGACATGGAATTCCCACAGCGCGATTTGCTGTTCCAGAAAGCTTTGAATTAGCTGAGAAAGCTCTTGCGGATTTCAAGTTGCCGGTAGTAATTAAAGCGGACGGCCTGGCAGCGGGAAAAGGTGTTAGGGTGGCTAAAACCCATGAAGAGGCTCTTGGCGCCCTGGACGATTTCATGCGCCAGCGGGTGATGGGTGCAGCCGGTGAGCAAGTTGTCATCGAAGATTTTCTTCAAGGTAACGAGGTTTCCTTTATGGTTCTCTCAGATGGAGAAAATATTCTTCCTTTTGCCCCCTCACAAGACCATAAGCAGGTTTTTGATTCGGATCAAGGCCCCAATACAGGAGGTATGGGGGCTTATAGCGAGGATCGGATTCTTACTTCCAAAATGCGTGCTCGCACAATGAACGAGATCATCAATCCTACTTTCAAGGGACTCTCTAAAGAAGGTATTACATTTCGAGGTATCCTCTATTGCGGCCTCATGCTTACCCTGGAAGGGCCAAAGCTCCTGGAGTATAACGTTCGCTTGGGCGATCCCGAGGCTCAGCCCATATTGATGCGGCTTCATACTGACCTAATGGAGCTCTTCAATGGCGTATTGGAGCGTCGCTTAGATACGATTGAACTGCGCTGGAGTCCTGATCCGGCGATTTGCGTAGTTATGGCTTCCGCAGGATATCCCTCTAAGCCTGAGGTGGGTGGGGTAGTGGCGGGCATTGATGAGGCGGAAAGGGTTGGTGGCGTCAAGGTTTTTCATGCCGGTACCCAGCGGGTTGAGGAAGAACTGGTTTCATCAGGAGGTAGGGTGCTTGGAGTCACTGCCGCAGGAGAGAACTTGCAGACGGCTATTGAGCGCGCTTATGACGCGGTGAGTCGAATTTGCTTTGAAGGATGTCACTTTCGCCGCGATATTGGGTTAAAAGGGCTTAGGCCGTTACTTAAGGAAAGTGATCCAGGAGGAAAATTATGACCAAACAACAAGACAGTAAATCTGGACCATTAGCAGGAATCCTTATGGGGAGCGATTCTGATCTTCCGGTAATGGAGGAAGCAGCAAAGATGCTGAAGAAATTTGGTGTGGCTTTCGAGTTAGAAATTACTTCCGCACATCGCTCTCCTGAGCGTACCCGTCAATACGCAACTACGGCCATTGAGAGGGGTTTGAAAGTGCTTATCGTTGGGGCAGGGGGTGCTGCGCATTTAGCTGGGGTGATAGCTGCAGAGACAACTTTGCCAATTATTGCCGTTCCGCTCAGTGCAACTTCCCTAGGGGGACTGGATGCACTGTTATCCTCTGTGCAAATGCCAAGAGGAATTCCTGTGGGTGTTATGGCCATAGGTGTTGCAGGAGCAGTAAATGCTGCGATTTTCGCCTGTCAAATCATTGCCACATCTGATCCTCTTATTGCCGACAACCTCCTTGAGTACAAGAAGCAACTTGCCATTGGGGTGGCAGAAAAGTCTGAAAAGGCCAAAAGAAAGTTTGAGGGGTAACGGGTATTATACACAATTGACCTCATTTTTTCCCATCTTGCAGCCACATGCCATCGACGGCAGTATGCTTCTTGTAGTACCATGAAACCAGATGTTCAATAAAACGGCCGAGGTACGGGAAAATCTCCTGCTCAGCGACGGCCACTATCTGCTTTCCTTTTACTCGCCCCTTCAGGCCCGTACTGCACGGCCTGGTCAGTTTGCTATGCTCCGCCTTTGTGACCGTCCGGATATTCTTCTGAGGCGACCCATGAGTATTTATGATGTTAAGCCTACCTCTCAAAAATCGAAATTACCGGAGCTGATGCAGGTTGTATACAAGGTGGTGGGTACTGGTACGAAGGCTATGGCGGAACTCAAGCCAGGCGATGCACTAGAGGTTCTGGCTCCGCTCGGGCACGGATATTTCCAGGAAGACTATCAGGAGAAGCTCCTTCGTGCGGATGAGGTGCTGCTCGTGGCGGGAGGAATTGGTATTGCGGCACTACTATTGTCTGCACGTGAACTTCATGAGAGCGGAATCCAGCAACGCTTATTCTTTGGTGGGAAGACTGGAGCCGATTTGGTCTGTTACGAGGATTTTGGAGGTTTAGTCCAAGAGACGATCTTAGCGAGCGAAGACGGGTCTAAGGGACAGAAGGGTTTTGTTACTGTTCCTTTGGAAAGATATCTGGGGGGGAACAAGGGGCGAAAAATATTGATAATGGTTTGCGGACCCTGGCCAATGCTTGAAGCCTGCGTGGGGCTGGCTCGTGGCTACGGTCACCCCTGTTTGGTATCCATGGAAAATCGGATGGGATGTGGGTTGGGGGTTTGCTTAGGCTGCTCAATCAGGGTTAAGGGCCATGGTCATGGTGCCTATGAGAGAGTTTGCACAGAGGGGCCAGTATTTTGGTCTGACCACATCAGTTGGGCTGCTGGCGACACCCCTGAAATATAAAGGCTTGAAGGAAGAATGGAAAAGTCATCAAGAACAAGAGATAAGAATCAGAAAACAGCCTCTCAATCAGCGCCTGGGTCAAGAGGAAAGTTTGTTCCTGACATGGCAGTTGAATTCGCCGGGATCCATTTTAAGAATCCAGTGCTTACGGCCAGCGGAACATTTGGCTACGGAAAGGAGTTTGCTCAACTGATTGACCTTAGTCTTTTGGGTGGCATTGTTGTTAAGGGGATTTCACGCCAACCCATGGAGGGGAATCCTTCCCCTAGGATTTATGAGACTAAATCTGGGATGCTCAATGCTATAGGTTTGCAAAACGTGGGTGCGAAAAAGTTTTTAGAGGAAAAAGTTCCCTTTCTCCGTGGCCTGGATACGCAAGTTATTGTAAATGTTTTCGGTTATTCCACTGAAGAATATGTCCGCTGCATTGAGATCTTGAACGAAGCTGAAGGGATTGCTGCCTACGAGTTGAATATTTCTTGTCCGAATACGCACAAAGGAGGAATGTACTACGGTAGCGATCCGAGAATGACGCACGAGGTTACGGTAGCTTCAAAGAAGGTAGCCCGATATCCACTCATTGTGAAGTTATCCCCAAATGTTACTGACATCACTGTTTTTGCCCGCGCTGCTGAAAATGGGGGCGCGGATGCTCTTTCACTGGTTAACACTTTTGTGGGGATGTCTATCGACATTAAAACGGGTAAGTCTCATCTGCCGTATGGTACCGGAGGCCTTTCAGGCCCAGCCATTAAACCATTGGCCCTCAGACTAGTTTATCAGACGGTCCGGGCAGTTCGTATCCCAGTGATGGGAATTGGGGGGATTAGTAACGCGGAGGATGTCCTGGAGTTTCTCATGGCAGGTGCAAAGGCGATTCAAATTGGAACGGCAAACTTTTATGACCCCTGCGTTTCGGAAAGAGTAATAAGAAATCTTGAGGCGTACTGTAAACAGAAGCGCATCAACCTAAGCGAGTTGGTTGGAACTCAATCAGATTTAATGTCCTCGGGTTGAAAAGCCTGTGGAAAGCCTGTGGAAAGATTGTGGAAGAAAATAAAATGAGTTGCAAGCACAAGAGTATCGGTAGCTGTATGTAATTGTATTAGCTGAAAATATGTCTTGATGTTTGCATTCTTGACATGCTGAGAAACGGTTTGCTAGAGTGAGTCGTCTGTGAACAACGTATGAAAAATAGAAGGAGGTTTGATCGAATCGGGAAGAAGGTTAGCGTGGTTATTGGCGCCGTACTGATAAGTGCGTGCGCCATTCAAAGAACCACACGCGTACCTCCTTCAATTTTGCCTTCGCAAGCCCAAGAGGCCTCGCTGGAGCAATTATTGTTGCGTTTGAGAGATCGAAGTGATGCCTTTCAAACTCTTCTAGCCACGGCGGAGTTGCTCCCGGCAGCAGGATCGATCTATTCGGGTGTTGTACGCGAGTACCGTGATGTGAAGGCCCTTATCTTGCTCGATAGGCCGTCGCGGTTCAGAATGGTGGGGCAAGCCCCGATTATCCGAAATAATATTTTTGACATAGCATCCGATGGGGATAATTTTCGCCTTTCAATTCCCTCCAAGCGGAAGTTCATTGTGGGCAAGAACTCCGTGACCAAGAATGCAGGAAATGCCCTAGAAAATCTTCGGCCTCAGCATGTTTTTGATGCGTTGGTGTTTAAATCTTTTGATGATGACAATGAGAGATTTTTCCTTCAGGAAGGTCGAGAGGGCAATCGGCAGTATTATGTTGTCCATGCGGTTTCAGAGGACAAGACCAGTCAAATCGACCTGAAGCGTAAGGTTTGGTTTGACCGGACCGATTTGGAAGTATCTCGTATTCAGTGGTTTGGTTCTGAAGGGAGGTATTTGCAAGATGTTGACTATGATGACTACCAGGATTTTAAAGGTATTCGCTACCCCACAGTGATCCAGCTTACCCGGCCCGGAGAGGATTACAGATTGGGCATTCGAATATCCAAAGTTACATTTAACCAATCTATTGAAGCGGGAAAGTTTTTCCTAGATCGACCAAAGGGGTTTGAGCGAGTTGAGCTGGGCAATGTTGGGCCTTCCGGAGGTTCAAGTGATTAACAAGATGGTTCTTGCGAACCTATTGCATCGGCCAGTACGGACTTCTGTAGGTATCCTTGCGGTCGCCATCGAAGTAGCCATGGTGTTGCTAGTAGTTGGAATGACTACGGGCATGGTACAGGAGACGGCTAAGAGGGTGGAAGGTGTTGGTGCTGAAATCATGGTCCAGCCTCCAGGGGCATCCTTTCTGATGGCGCTAACCGCGGCGCCTATGCCAGTAAAGATCATGGAAAAGCTAGCTGAGCTGCCTCGTGTTTATGCGGTGGCCCCTGTACTATTTAGCTTTAACGCTAGCGGCAGTGGCGGAATGAATTTGATCTATGGAATCGATATGGAAAGTTTTAGTCGTGTCAGTCGCGGTTTTGTCTACCATGAAGGTGGTCCCTTTAGACAGGCATATGATGTGATCGTGGATGATTGGTACGCAAAAGCCCATAAGGTGAAGATCAATCAGACGATCAATTTGTTAGGCCATAATTTCCGGGTAGTTGGCATCGTTGAGCACGGGAAAGGCTCACGTGTTTTCATTCCTCTCGCGACAGCCCAAGACCTTTTTGGATCCAAGGATCGAGCATCAATTTTTTACGTTCGCTGTACCGATCCCTCTTTTACCCAATTAGTTAAGGATCAGATACGAACATTACTTCCCAGGTACGAAGTTCGACCGATCAAGGAATATTTATCGCTGATGACATCAAACAATCTGCCAGCATTACACTCCTTTATAGCAGTTATGATTTCACTTGCTGTGTCTATCGGTTTTATGGTCATTTTCCTTTCAATGTACACAACTATTACTGAGCGAACACGAGAGATTGGCATCTTGAAGTCTTTGGGTGCCTCGAAGAAGTATATAATGGGTGTGATTTTAAGAGAAACCACCTTTGTGTGTTTGTTGGGAATTGCTGCAGGTGTGATAGGTACAATTTTTGCAGAGCGAGCAATTGTCGAATTTTTTCCCACGATTTCAGTTTTGTTAACTGTGAAATGGGGTATCTGGAGTTCGTTATTGGCTCTTGGAGGGGGACTACTGGGGGGAATTTATCCGGCATTCCGAGCAGCGAATGCTGACCCGATAGAAGCTTTGGCATACGAGTAGCAAGGTTTCGGAACGGGATTTAGGTGTTAGTTTGGAACCAATTATTAAAGCTGAGAATCTGACGAAGACGTACCGGCTGAGCAAGATTGATGTCCCGGCTCTGCGAGGGGTGGGTTTCCAAATCCAGCGCGGGGAATTCGTAGCCATCGTGGGTCCATCCGGATGTGGAAAATCCACGCTCCTTCATATCCTGGGAGGCATAACCACCCCTACAAGCGGCTTGGTGTGTGTCGATGGAAATAACTTTTCCGAAATGAGCGATAGTGATCGGACTCGATTCCGCCGTCACAAAATTGGCTTTGTATTCCAAAGGTTCAACCTGCTTCCAACGCTCACAGCTCATGGGAATATTGCTATTGCCCAGCATATTTCGGGTGACGGATTCAATCCTCACCGATTTGATAAAATCGTTGAAACCTTAAATATCAAGGATAAACTGCAGCAGAAGCCATTTACGCTTTCTGGAGGCCAACAGCAGCGGGTTGCCATCGCGCGGGCTTTGATTTGTGACCCAAAAATTGTCCTTGCTGATGAGCCAACTGGTAACCTAGATTCGGAAAATGCCCAGATGGTGCTCGATATGATGCAAGAGCTAAATCGCGAATTTGAACAGACGCTCGTGGTGATTACGCACAACCCCGAAGTTGCTGCCAGAGCAGAAAGGGTTATCCAGATCCGCGATGGACATCTAGTGGAAGATTAATTTTTAAATACTATTCTGATTACCTGGGCTGCAGTTCGTTGATTAAGCATCCGGAAGTGGCTTACTTAGGGTGGGAGATGGTGAAGATAGCTTTCATGTTTGCAAGTACTCTCCATTTGTTACTGTGTCTGTTCCACTGGCTGGCGGGGGAGGTAACTTTTCTTTGAACTTCTTTCGGACATTATGGGAAGGCTTGATGGGTGCTATCTTCTGGACTTATCGGCGAGGCAGTTGGCAGTACGATATATTAGTCCTTTTAATATTGTCCTTTATCTTTTTTACGCCCCGTAGTTGGATTGGAGACCAGTCCGTTCCTTTTGTCCGAGATGTGAACGTTGACTCCAGTCATGTACCTAGGCCTGTTGGCTTGGAAACAGCTCTACACCATATTGAATCTGAATTACTTAAATCCCGTGGCCAAGCTCCTTTAGCTGAAGCCCTCCGGGAAATCCTCGAAAGAAAGATTTCACACCCCCTGAAACTTAAAAGTTTCACACCTGTCAAAAACACCCAAGGAGTAGTCCTGGGCTACGATGTTCTGGTAGAATTGACACTGGATTGATCCGTTTTGCATCTTACTGACCATGTTGGTTCTGGTCTGTGTTGAAGCAAGTAACCGTGCACAAT
>CAZSDV010000079.1:0-7023 GCA_964605715.1 uncultured Acidobacteriota bacterium | reverse complement strand
CGCTGGATCTGAAGTGTAAACTCCTCCTTGCCAACCAGGTTTCCCGCAAGCAGTCAAACCTTGGGCAGTACCAGAAGTCCGTTGAACAGCGGCTAAGCACCTGGAAGGAAAAATCCTTTTCCTCTCGTCTCTGGAAAAAAGACCCCACCCTCTGGACCTCAAAACGAGTGCGAGAGATCAGAAATCGCCTGGGATGGCTAGACCTTCCAGAAGCGATGCATGAACAGCTGCATGATCTTTTCCAACTTGCAGAAAGAGTGAAAGCTGAGGGTGTGCGCCACGTGGTGCTTATAGGAATGGGGGGTGCGAGTCTTGCAGCCGAGGTCTTCAAGCAGTCCTTCGGCTGCGCACGAGGACATCCAGAGCTCATTATTCTTGACAGCACTCACCCATCAGCGGTCCAAGCTGTCGAAACCCAAATTGAACTTGCCCATACCTTATTCCTAATCGCAAGTAAATCCGGGACAACAACGGAAACCCTTTCCTTGTATCGGTACTTCTGGCAAAAACTGATCGATAGGAGAAGAAAACCTGGCCCCCATTTCATTGCCATCACAGACTCGCGTACACCGCTTGACCGGATGGCCCGGGAGCGAGAATTCCGTCGCATATTCCTTGCCCCTACTGATGTTGGAGGGCGCTATTCAGCACTATCAGTCTTCGGCCTAGTTCCGGCAGCTCTCATCGGGGTGAATACCCGTGAAGTTCTTGATCGGGCTTGGAGGATGGTTGAATCGTGTGCCTTTTGTGTTGAAGAAACTAAAAATCCCGGCCTAATTCTCGGAGCTACCCTGGGAGAGTTAGCCCTAGCAGGCCGTGACAAACTTACTTTTCTAACCCCGTCAACCCTGACTCCGCTCCAAGCATGGATTGAGCAACTCATTGCTGAAAGTATTGGCAAAAGCAATAGGGGGATTCTCCCAGTGGTAAACGAAGTAGCTTGGCCGGAAGATGCTTACGGAACCGACCGCCTCTTCGTCTCTATTGATATTGGCGAGGAAAAAAATTCTGACCTGGGGGCACGGGTGGCTTCACTTCTAGCCGCGGGTCATCCCGTAATTGAATTTAACTTGTCGGAGATGGTAGACCTGGGCAGGGAATTTTTACGCTGGGAGATAGGTGTCGCGGCAGCAGGCGCTGTACTTGGCGTTCACCCGTTCAACCAACCGGATGTTCAACTTGCTAAGGATTTTACTCGGAAGGCAATAAACCAAGAAAGCAAGGAGGGAGGGAGGCCTGGCAAGACTACCGAGCCCATCTCGATTTCTGAAGATACACTAATCAATAGCTCGGTAGCCTCCTGGCTTGCTGGTGCGAAGGAAGGAAACTATTTTTCACTCCATGCCTACCTAGCACCCACACAGCAAATTTCTGAATGTCTAGAGGACATCCGGCAATCATTGGGTAGCCGAACTGGCCTTGCAGTAACTTCAGGATATGGTCCTCGGCTCCTCCATTCCACTGGTCAACTCCAT
This sequence comes from uncultured Acidobacteriota bacterium, assembly GCA_964605715.1. Lineage (GTDB taxonomy): Bacteria > Acidobacteriota > Terriglobia > UBA7540 > JAPUME01 > JAPUME01. The sequence goes on along the minus strand of CAZSDV010000079.1, from coordinate 5,548 downwards.
AAAGGTGGCCCAAACAATGGTCTATACCTGCAAATTCTCGGTGAGCCAAGTGAGGACGTTGCCGTGCCAGAAACCAACTACACCTTTGGCAAACTCATCAACGCTCAAGCATTGGGAGATTTTAAAGCTCTCACGAAACGGGGCCGTAAAATCCTCCGGGTTAACCTGGGAAAAGATACGATCGGCGGATTAAAGCGCCTAGCAAAAGTAGTATGTGGCTAAGATCAGGCACACTCTAAACAGTAAGTCGGCGGATTAAATATCCGAGCCATCAAAGAGCTTCTGTTTCGCTACTGTGCTCCGTTTTCAGCTCTTGTTTTTTTGATATAAGATCGCCGGGGCACATCTGTACCGTTTAATTAGGCAGATTACTCTGAGTAATCTAAAATAGCACCTGGCCAGTGCCCGACGCTGCGGAGACTTTCGTCATATCTAATATCGTACTCAGTCCCTGGTCATACAAAGAACGATTTCAAAAGGAGTAGCATCATTATGGAAGCGAAAGGCGACATTGCGCTCATCGGCCTGGCGGTCATGGGCCAGAACCTGATCCTCAACATGGCCGACCACGGCTACACAGTAGTAGCGTACAATCGCACCGTATCCAAGGTGGACGATTTCCTGAACAACGCAGCCAAGAACCACGAACGCGTCATCGGAGCGCATTCGGTCGAAGAAATGATGGCCATGCTGAAGCGCCCCCGCAAGATCATGCTCATGGTTAAGGCTGGCCAGGCAGTGGATGATTTCATCGAGACGATACTGCCCCATCTCGATGAGGGTGACCTTGTCATCGACGGCGGCAACTCTCACTTCCCGGACTCCATCCGGCGAACAAAATATCTGGAGAGCAAGGGAATGCTCTTCATCGTTACTGGTGTCTCCGGCGGCGAGGAAGGTGCGCGCTACGGCCCGTCCATCATGCCCGGCGGCAGCCATAAGGCCTGGCCCCTGGTTAAGGGCATCTTCCAGGCGATTTCTGCCAAGGTTGACGGGGGAGTTCCGTGTTGTGAGTGGGTAGGCGAAGATGGCGCCGGCCACTATGTCAAAATGACTCACAATGGCATTGAGTATGGAGACATGCAGCTAATCTGCGAGGCCTACCAGCTGATGAAGGAAGGGCTCGACATGGACAACGAAGAAATGTACCAGGTTCTTAAGAAATGGAACGAAGGTGAGCTTGAAAGCTACCTCATCGAGATCACTCGCGACATCCTAGGACATCAGGAAGGCGATGAGTACACCATCGACAAGATCCTCGACACCGCTGGCCAAAAAGGAACCGGGAAATGGACCGGTATCAGCTCACTCGACTTGGGCGTACCTGTAACGCTAATCGGCGAGGCTGTATTTGCCCGTTGCCTGAGCGCGATGAAAGACGAGCGTGTGACCGCCTCACGGCGGTTGAAAGGGCCGAAACGGAAGCACCGAGGAGATAAGAAAGCCTTTGTGGAAGACATCCGCCAGGCGCTACTGGCATCCAAGATCGTCTCCTACGCCCAAGGTTATATGCTTATGCGCGAAGCCTCCAAAGAGTACAACTGGAAACTCAACTACGGGGGGATCGCGCTGATGTGGCGTGGCGGATGCATCATTCGGTCCGCGTTTCTGGGCAAGATCAAGGAGGCATTCGACAAGAAGCCAAAGCTCAGCAACCTGTTGCTCGACAACCACTTCAAGGGTGTCATGCAGCGGTCTCAGAAATCCTGGCGCAGGGTCGTGATAAAGGCCATCCAGCTAGGTGTTCCCGTGCCAGCATTCACCACCGCCCTTGCCTTCTATGATGGCTATCGCAGCAGGCGGCTTCCGGCAAACCTGCTGCAAGCCCAGCGCGACTACTTTGGCGCTCATACCTACGAGCGACTCGACAAGCCCCGCGGCGAGTTCTTTCACACCAACTGGACCGGCCGTGGCGGCGACGTTTCCTCTTCCACCTACACCGTCTAGGAGAAGAATAGGCTAGGCATTGAAAGGCTATGGCTACCTTGTGGTTATTCCAACCGGCATCCGGTCAGATCGGAAACTAGAGAAAGCGTACGGCACTCCAGGTATCATTTACAAAAAAGCTTGACAACAGAAAATCAGCAACCATAGCATGATCTCCAATGGCAACACTACAAAGATTTCGTAAATCAAGATCCGGCAACTCCGCTGCTCTCTTCTCCTTGTGTGTCATTATCATTTGGACTATGTTTTTTGCTCCAGGAGCAGCCTCCGGGGAAGATCTCACCCCATCCTCTGTTGAATTCAACCGTGACATACGTCAGATCCTTTCCGATCGCTGTTATGCCTGTCATGGGCCTGATAAGGCCAGCCGGAAGACTGCCTTGCGGTTTGACACTGAAGAAGGAGCTTTTAAAGAGCTCACCGGCGGAGGCTTCGCCATCGTACGCGGGAACTTTGAGAAAAGCGTTATGTTTCGCCGGATCACCTCCAATGATGATGCCTTGCGCATGCCGCCTGCCTATCTTGGTCATGACAAGCTATCTGACCGAGAAGCCAGCCTCATTCAACGCTGGATCGAGCAGGGCGCCAGATGGCAAAAACACTGGTCATTCATTCCGCCCAAACATCCAAAACTTCCAGACATAAAAAACCAAGGATGGCCTCGTAGCCCCCTTGACCACTTCATTCTCCAGCAGCTCGAGCGAGAAGGGTTCCAACCTTCTACAGAAGCCAACCAGGCTACCTTGGTTCGGCGCGTAACACTCGATCTGACGGGGCTTCCTCCAACACCTGCTGAGGTAGATGCATTCTTGGGCGACTCTTCACCTCAGGCCTATGAAAACCTGGTGGACCGCCTCCTCAGATCTCCACAGTATGGAGAGCAAATGGCAATCCATTGGCTGGATGCTGCACGCTATGCTGATACCAATGGCTATCAGAGTGATGGGCCCCGAAACATGTGGCGCTGGCGCGATTGGGTGATTGACGCCTTCAACCGCGATTTACCCTTCGATCAGTTCTCCATAGAGCAGATCGCGGGTGACATGTTGCCCCACGCAACTCGTGACCAGGTTATCGCTACAGCATTTAATCGAAATCACCGCACGAGTGCCGAAGGGGGGCTCATCGATGAAGAATTTCGTGTAGGGTACGTAGCTGACCGGATCGAGACTACTTCCACTGTGTGGCTCGGCTTGACAACCGGTTGCGCCCGCTGCCACGATCACAAATTTGATCCCATTAGCCAAAAGGACTACTATCGGCTCTTTGCTTACTTTAATAACGTTCCAGAAGTAGGATTTGTCTTTAACTTTGGGAACCAGGAACCCTATATTAAGGCTCCCACCCCTGAACAAGAAGCTAAACTTAAGGAACTTGACCAGGAGATCGCGGCGGCAAAGAAAAAATATATCACGTTTCAAGGAGAGCTGAGAAAAGCTCAACGAGACTGGGAGAGGTGGATTCGTAATTCCCAGATGCCCGACTGGTCGATTCAAGACGGGCTCATTCTCCACTTCCCTCTTGATAGGAGCCTGCGTGAGGAAAGTGGAGCCTACAGCCGCAACTTTCCCTCTGGCAATTACCCTCCAGAGATTGACCCCAAAGACAACAATAACCATCCAAAGAATGGTTTGAATCAGAAAAATCCCTCCTGGAAAGAAGGGTCGCAAGGGCAACCTTTCTTTGTGGGCGGTAAGGTGGGCCACGCTGGCACCTTTGACGGCAAGCGCTTTGTGGACGCCGGCCAGGTTGCGAATTTCAATTACATGGACCCATTCAGCTTGGCAGCCTGGATTTATCCCACAACCCCAAACGGGGCCATCATGTCGACCGTAGAGGATATTCCTAAAGGCCAAGGCTATGGCCTCTATCTTAGGGAAGGAAAACTCCGCTTTAATTTTACATCTCGTTGGGAAGACCTGGGCATGCGTCTCGAAACCCAACAGTCACTCCCTCTACATCGTTGGCATCACGTCTTGTTAACTTACGATGGGAAGCGAAAAGCAGTCTCAACTTTTAAGGCCACGCCAGGACAAGGGGTCCAGATCTACATCGATGGCAAGCCCCAAGAAACGCGAACTCTTTTCGACCAGAACGTTAACCCCATCAGAGCCAAGGAGCCATTTCGCATCGGAGCTGGCGAAGGACCCAAAGACCGTTTTCACGGCTACATCGACGAAGTTCGAGTTTACAAGAAAGCTCTTTCTGCCCAAGAAGTGGGAGTCGTTGCGTCACTGAAAACTATCCCAGAAATCGCTGCCATGCCCTCTAAAGCCCGAAGTCAAGCGTTAACCAATAAGCTCGCCTTCTGTTTTTTAGATCGTTATGCACCAGAACCGATTCAACGGACTCGGAAGGAATTGATTGGTTTACAAAAAGAGCGAAAAGAATTTTTTGAGCGTATTCCAACTGTTATGGTGATGAAGGAAAGGGGGGCGCGCCGTGAAACCTTCGTGCTGAAGCGCGGAGCCTATGATGCTCCTGGAGAACAGGTTTCCCCTGGCATACCAAATGCCCTTCCTTCGCTGTCTAAAGATTACCCCAATAATCGCCTAGGATTTGCACGCTGGTTAGTTGATCCTGCCAACCCCTTACCAGCACGTGTAACCGTGAATCGGTTTTGGCAAATGTTATTTGGAGTCGGCTTGGTAAAAACTGCGGAGGATTTTGGATCTCAGGGTGAGTGGCCATTGCATCTGGAACTCCTCGACTGGCTCGCAACTGATTTCATAAAAAACGGCTGGAGCGTCAAAACAGCCCTGAAAACCCTTGTCATGAGTGCAACTTACCGGCAATCTTCCAAGGTGACTCCCGAGTTGGTCGAAAAAGATCCTGAGAACCGCCTGCTGTCCCGCGGCCCCCGGTTCCGGCTGCCGGCTGAGGTTATCCGAGATCAGGCTCTAGCTCTATCGGGACTGCTAACGAAAAAAATTGGCGGCCCATCAGTAAAACCTTACCAACCACCAGGGCTTTGGAAGGAGCTTAGTGGGCATACCTACCAAACCGATAAAGGTGAAAGCCTGTACCGAAGAAGTCTCTACACATACCGAAGGCGAACAGTTGCCCCTCCTGCAATGGTGACGTTTGATGCCACTGATCGAGAGACTTGTACTGTACGTACCACAAAAACCAACACTCCCCTGCAAGCCTTGAATCTGATGAACGATGTCACGTACTTGGAAGCTTCTCGTAAGATAGCTGAGAGGATAATGAAGGAAGGTGGCACAAATCCTCGAGAACGTATCGACTACGCTTTCCGTCTAGCAACAGCACGCCCGCCTAAACCTCACGAGAGCAAAGTCCTCTTAAAAACCTTCCAACAGCTCCGAGATAACTACCTTAAAGACCCTGAAGCAGCTGTACAACTCCTAAGTGAAGGAGAATCTGCGCGGGACAAGACGCTCGACTCCACTGAACTCGCATCCTACGCTAGCATAGCTAGTCTAATTCTGAATCTTGACGAAACCGTCACGAAGGAGTAGAACGTGAATCTCTGGGAACAAAATCGACTTTTAATGACACGACGGCATTTCTTCGGGATGAATGCAGTCGGGATAGGTACAGCAGCACTGGCATCCGTATTGGGTCAGAAACCCAGTAG
>CAZSDV010000078.1:4445-7549 GCA_964605715.1 uncultured Acidobacteriota bacterium | reverse complement strand
AAAATTGTGCCATTCACTGGATCGCAATACTTCTTGCTCCGGACGGTGCATATCCGACGAATTCATTTTAAGGAGCAGTCCAAGCATATTAACCATCTTCTTTGGGGCCTGGTCAGCACGAAGGCGTCCCTCTTTTACCATTTTTAGAAAGGCAGGCGTGAGTTCTTTCAGGACTGTTTTCGCAAAACCTTGTACATCAAAAGGATCCATCTTAGTGGCTTCACTTATAGCGCTTAGGGTTGGCAGCCCTAATTCCGGGGGGTAGTTTAGTGGTGTCTCGGTAGTGAATTTGACTCGCCTGGGTGGAAGCTTGATTCCAGGGTGCAGTGTATCATTTTTCTTTTTTGCCAATGCTTTTGTCCCAGTTACCACTGGCCCCCTTTTTTCAGGATCAAGCATTTCATTAAGGATGTTTCATGGTCAATTTATTTCAGTAATGCTTAGCTTGGCCAGAACTAGCTCAGCTAAAGTTTGGATGAATTCGGGTGAATCATTCAACGCTGGGGTCATCGCAAAGGCGTGAATCCCAGCGTTTTCAGCCTCTTCGCGCCCTTCGATGTCGATTTCACTCAGTGTCTCAATATGATCTGAGACAAAGGATATGGGAACTACAAGGACGCTCCGCGTACCCTGGCATCCCAGCGAGCGAAGAGTTTCCTTAAGTGTAGGCGTGAGCCACTTTCCTGGACCCACTCGGCTTTGATAGCAAAGAGTATGTTGATGGGCCCATCCTCCTTGCTTCATTACCAAACGCACACTTGCTTCAATGTGCTGTTGATAGGGATCTCCAGCCTCGATACCGCTGAGAGGAATTCCGTGGGCACTGAATATTAAGTGAATATCGTCTCCTGAGGGGAGTGTGTCGAGCCCTCGATTAACTTGGTTCACCATGGCCTGGATGTATGATGGATGGTCGAAAAAGTGAGGTATGACTTTCACGGAGGTCGCCAAGAGTGAGCCAAGTTTCGTCCTGGTAAAATGTTTATTCCATTCGTTTAGGCTGCTTCCGGTTGTTGTCTTGGAGTATTGAGGGTAAAGGGGAAGTAGGACTAATTCACCCGGTGATTCACTCTCAATTTTCCTTATGGCCTCTTCGGTGAATGGGTGCCAGTAGCGCATCGCCACCGATACCCGGGCTGGAATCGACTTCGATAACTCTTTTTCAAGCGCTTCAGCTTGCAGCAGAGTCAGTTGTTTCAAGGGAGACTTTCCACCTATGATGGCGTAGTCCTTCTGGACCTTCCTGGCCCTCCTTGATGCAACCAAGCGTGCCAGAGGTTTCCTTGCTAACCTAGCAAATGGGAAATCAATGATGTCAGGATCTGAGAAGAGATTGAAAAGAAAAGGTTCGACGGCATCCAGAGAATCAGGTCCGCCCAACTGAAAAAGGACGACACTAACTTTGGGTGAGTTTTTCATGTGACTCATATAATTTGCCTCGCAGTTGACCTTTCTTTTTAACTTCTTTTGGTTTTTTTCTGGGAGCGCGCAAGGTGAAGATTTTACCGCAACTTGCCGTGTTCTACTAAGCTAAGTGTTTTTTCCTTTGCTTGCAACAATTAGTGTCCTATTTGCATCCAGAAAGTTGCGGGTCCGAACCTAAGCCAACTCCACCAAATTCTTTAAAGAGTTCGTGTGGATTCTCATTCCTAATTCATGAAACCAAATACGCCAAACACATGGGTTTCTTCAGAGTAACCAACTTAACGGATCGCAATCGGGTTTATTCCCATCTGGACGGCTCCAACAAATTTTGGTTGACCAATAACAAAAAGGAACTCATAAGCTTTATCCCGGGCAAGTTCTTCTGTGCGGATATTTTCAAGAACATAGACACCGTTTTTTGCTAACAGAGTTTGATGTACAGGCGCACCCCGTTCTGGATCTTCCCAGGGAATTACTTCAAGTGCTGGTGTGTCAGCACCAACGGCAACTACGCCAAGGCCCGCGAGATACTCGGCTCCCTCCACACCCGGACCTGGATGCATTGAGATCCAGCGTTTATTTTCTTTGCCGAGCAATTGCATCCAGCCACTATGAAAGATGACAACATCACCTTTACGTATAGTAACTCCTTGGCGGCGAGCTGCGCCCTCAATTGCACTGCGGTTATAGGGTGTGCCTTCGGATATTATGCTGACTTTAAAATAAGCAGCCATGTCGAGCAGGATACCGCGAGTGACAATAGGAGGGATTAAATGAGTACCAAACTTCTTGAGCCCCTTACGATCCACAAAGTCTGAGGCATGAACGCCGTTGTAATACCTGTGATTGATACCAACATGACCAAATCCATCAATTTGTGTTCCGATTCCAAGCCAGGTTTGGAGAAGATCGTCGTAGCCCGTATGGAGGCTCTTGCTTTCAGGGGTGCCAGTGGGGGAAACCCCTGTTGGAACAACGAACAGCTCGAATGACCGTGGGGGATAAGCAGGCGTTGTCCGTCCGGTCTCAATTGCCAGCGAATAGGTCTTGCCGATTTTAACAAGCTTGACAGCTTCGAGCACTTTTTCAGGGCTTAAATTATTGGCCGCCCCAATGGTGTCATCAGGGCCGTATTTTGACGGATACCAATCATCACCTGCTAGCGTGGAGCTGAATAACAGGATGGCCGCCCCTACGATTATAGCCACCAAATTTTGCATGATCTCCCCTCCATTTTAACTACTCTTTATAAGTGAATTAAGGTTTCCAATTGTATTTTTTCAAGTAATTCCACATGCTCCACGCTCTCAAGAATAGGTAAAATACTCATGCCCTTATTTATTCTTTAGGTTTACCTTGGACAGAATATAGGTTCTACTAGGTGCAAATTTCCTGCTGAGTCCAGGTATTCAATTGCATTTGGCAGGAGATTTCTCATCCTCTATAAGGGTGTTTTTCTTGGCATCATATATAAAAACCCACTCAGCCATCCGTGAACTTCCTTTCATGAAAGCTTCTATTCCTCTCTTCATGACGGGATTACTTGCCATGCTTTCCCTAAACTTAGCTATTCCAATTACTTTATCTACCTTTACGATTCTTATACTTGCATCATAAATATAATCTGAGTTCAAAGTTAATAATCCTAATAAAATTAAAAATATTCCAACTATTTTATT
>CAZSDV010000078.1:0-4435 GCA_964605715.1 uncultured Acidobacteriota bacterium | reverse complement strand
AACTTACATTCAATCATTTTGAATCCGCTTTTTTATCTCTCCCATCCCATAAGGGTTTCCTTTGGCTCCTTGCTTAAGGAGGCCTGCCAGTGCAGGCAGATTAATGTCATAGATAATTCTTCCAGCCTTAACCGTTGGAGGTATGCCTTTGCCTGGACGAACGCACCGCTTGAAAATGGCACTTTCTTCACTCCAAGTATCAAGCGGGAGGAGTAGGCTCAGGATCAGTAATGTTTTTTTCATTACATCCCTATTCTTTTTTTTGTCTTTCTAATTGATCAAGACGCTTTTCAATTTTAGCGAGATTCCCTCTTACATCTATCATGTTTGTATCGTGTTTAGCCGTCAGGGTATTGACTTTTCTGTCTAATGTCCGACCTATTAAGTCCCATACACACCAGGTTGCAAAGAAAGCAGCACTTACTATCCAGATGTGTAAGTTGTGTGTGTCCATGTAGGACCCCCTTTCAGAGGGCACACTACCGCAGAGCAATTCTGAAAATCAGTCCCTTCTTAGGAAAATTCACTTTTTGAGGTTGTGACTTCCTGGCAGTATGCTGAAATAAATCTATGGGCCGTCGTAATAAGGATCTTGGGGATTATTGAGGACCTATCTCATATCAGCTTCTAAAGCCCGGGATTTGCGACCCACACTGTTGCGCGTGAACCAAACGATCATACACGTCGGCTGGTACGGATGGACCCTTGCGAGTACAGTGCTGATTGTAAGCTTTTTCAAGTTCCTTTGCGATATCATCAGGCCTCATGCGCTCAATGTGTCGACGCTCCAGCGCATAGATAAGCTTTCCATCTTTAAATAGGGCAACGGAGGGTGATGATGGTGCAACCTCTGGCATAAGCTCACGCGCCCTTTGAGTTGCCTCCATATCTACCCCTGCAAAAACTGTGGTTAAGTGATCTGGGATGATGGTAGCCTGTAACGCTTTAGTGATTCCAGGTCTGGCGCTTCCAGCTGCACAGCCACAGACGGAGTTTATAACGATCAGAGTGGTTCCAGACTTGCTAAGAGCCTCATCGACACCCGCAGCGGTCGTGAGCGGTGTGATGCCGCAGTGTGCCAGTTCCTCCCACATTGGCCGGACAGCCTCCGGGTCATATAAAGGTTGCATGTATAATTTCCTCCATTATTGTTTTGTGCTCTTTGGCCGTTTGGGCCAGGGTTAGTGTTAAGACTGCTGTTATTGACAAGGACCTATTCAGTTTAACTCCGCTGTCGGTATATGTAAATTTCAGTGAAGCGCTAAGGAATATCGCCAAGCGGAATCAAGACGTGCTTAATTCTTTTGCGCTGCCAGGTATAGGTTATATGGATATTGTCGTCTGAGGTCTGAATAACAGCCGGATAAGAATACTCACCAGGTTTGGCCTCGAGAGTAAGAAAAATATCCCAAGTGTTACCATCGTCTTTCGATACGGCCACATTCAGTGGTGAACGTCTAGTTTTCGAATGATTATATACCAAGATGATACGCCCGTCTTTTAGGGCGAGGGCATCGATCCCAGCGTTAGGATTTGGAAGATCCGTTGGACGAGCCGCTGTCCACGTGCGCCCTCCATCAGACGAATCTGCATAAAGGATCTTTCCAATCTTCTGTGTTGATCGTACAAACATGCGAATTCGGCCATCGGCTAAAGGCACTAAGGCTGGCTGAATGATTCCCTTGGCAACTCCTGGTGCAGTGATGGGACCATGCCTGGTCCATGTTTTTCCATTGTCCGAACTTCGCTCCACCCAGCAGGTCCAGGAGCTGTAGCTTTCAACTGAAGTCCCGGCAAGGATCGTGCCATCAGAAAGAACAAGAGGTTTGTTCTTAATGGGTCCGTAAAGACCCGCAGGAAGATAGCGAACCGCTGACCAGGTATTTCCTTCATCTGAGCTGGCACGGATCGCACCGGTCCAAGTTTGAGGACTGGGACCGAACTTATAGGAGAGCCAGACCTTTCCGTTAGGATTGCGGAATAGCACTGGGTTGTAACAGGCAACTTCAGGTTCCTGCGCCACCTCAACGGGCTTCGACCACTTTCCATTGCTCTGTGAAGATACCCAAATACCAACGTCAGAATTTCCCTCTCGTGTTCCACCAAACCAAGCAGAAAGAATTTCTCTTTCGTTAATCTCAACTAAGGTAGAGGCATGACAGGAGGAGAAGGGAGCCTGGGTGAAAAGGAATTCACTCTGTATTTCACCTTGGACAGTTGGCAGTCCGATCCACATTGCCCACACTGAAATAAAGGCTAGAATGCGTACCATAACGTTCCCAGTCTACTAGAGATTTAATTGACGTTTAATAATGGCAACGAGACGGCTGAACCAGCCGAGCAGGGTACGAGTCAGTCATAGTGAAGGGAGGTTGCCTTTCGGGTTACTCATTGCTGGGAGCCATTGTACTCCTATAGGATCCGAATATAAACGGATAATAATTCCTCAGGCCAGGTGGCGTTAGTGGGAATCTCCCATACAGCTGAGGATGGAATGCTGCCACTTCTCAAACAAGGTGTCTGTACCTGGAAATGCTTACTCTACCGGGTCAGGCACGGAGGGTCAATCTGATCTTGTCCGCAAGGTTGGTGGCCAGCCCAATCCAGTTGAACTTCAAAACCATCCGGGTCATGAAAATAGACGAGGTCTGTGCCTCCAGGTTGTCTTGGATTTAACCCCTGGCTACGCAATTCCGCAGTTACCTTTTTTACCTCGTATTTTTTAACTCCGATGCAATAGTGGTCTACCTTGGCCTCAGAACTCCCGAATAGCGCCAGAAAATTTCTCCCCAATCCAAGGAAGCACATTTTTGAAGATTCCCGCACTACTGGCAGGCCAAGGAGCTTGGAATAAAAATCCCTTGAACGGGCTACATTGGTAACGCGCAATGCGACGTGATTGATGTTTTCCCCTTGGAGAGCACTAGAGCGTGGCGGCGCAGCGGCTGATGTTGCAGTTCCAGCTGCAAGGGCAGCTATTCCTCCTATGAGATTTCGACGAGTAATCTTGCCGTTTTCATAGTGTTCCAAGAGCCTTGAAATAGAGGCTTTCATTGTGGTTCTCCTTTTCCAGCGTACTAGGATTTGACTATAGCCAGGTTTCGGTGGGATGGGAAGGGTTTTGAGCTCCATCTGTAAAAGAAAAAAGGAGCGGAGGCAATCAAAGCTCTCCTCGCTCTTGACTTTGGCGTATGTAGTCAACTGCTCTCAGGGCCAGTGCCATAATGGTCAGGGTGGGATTCTTTTCGGGCGAGGTAACAAAGCAACTGCCGTCCACTACAAAGAGATTTCTTACGTCATGGGTTTGGCAGTAGCTATTAAGAACAGATTTTTTGGGGTCAGATCCCATTCGTGCAGTTCCAACCTCATGACTGGAGAAACCAGCTGGCCCACTGCTGCGCCGGAACGAGTGGCGTATGCCTGCTTTGTGAAGAATCTCTTCCGCACACGCGCACATATCGTTCCATAGGGCCTTGTCATTTTCGGAAAAGGTAAAATTGATTACCGGGATGGGAATACCAAAAGCATCCAGTTTATTGGAATTAACGGTAACCCGATTCTCAGGTTGGGCCAAAATTTTTCCCCAGCCACCCATCTGAAAAAATCCAGGTTGGAGAAAGCGCACGCCCTTCTTGAATTTTTGGCCGAATCCTTGAAGGTTCCGCGCATGATAAGGAAACATGAAACCACTATGTTGCGTTTGAAAACCATACCCGCCTGCAAATCCTCGTTTCCGGTCATCCATATTATTCCGTGGGATATAAGCATGGTCCATGGCCCCATCTTCGTTGCTTGACGGAGTCCCTGCGAGCTCTTCCAGATAGGAGCGGATGGAACAGATCGAATGGCCATGGAGGTACCGTCCGACCCGGTCACTTGAATTAGCCAATCCATTGGGAAATTTTTCAGAGCGCGAATTGAGCAAAAGACGAGCTGACTCGATAGATGCACAACAGACAATGAAGATTTTGGCTCGGATATTTTCCTCTCTTCTGGTTGCACGGTCAACAACGGAGACGCTATGGACGCGCCCCTCTGAATCTACCTTGAGTTTGCGAGCCAAGGTTTCAGCGCGGAGAGTGAACTTACCGGTTTGCTGGGCTTTAGGAAGCATAGCGGTAGCGGTATTAAAAATTGCACCAACATCACAACCTTCCATGCAGTGTCCGCAGAAGTGACAAGCTGGCCTGCCGTCGTGGGGTTCAGTAAGTAAAGCTTTGCGAATAGGAATCATCTTGTAGCCCAGTTTTTGCGATGCAGCCTGAACAATTTTTTCTGAGCAACGTAGATATAACTGTAATACGCCAAAAAAGCGCGCCTCCGAAATTGGAAATATGTCTAAAAAATGTCCGAAAATGTCTAAAAAATGTCCGAAAATGTCCAAAAATGTCCGAAAAATGTCCGAAAATGTCTAAAAAAGTCTTAAAATGTCCGG
>CAZSDV010000077.1:0-7699 GCA_964605715.1 uncultured Acidobacteriota bacterium | reverse complement strand
TATCACACTGAACAACTCAGCAAGGTTCCTCCTAATTTACTGGATCTTCTTCGGCTTCAAGGTGTGGGACCTCAGAAGGTTCGGCTTTTCTATCGCCAATTGGGTATTGAAAATGTGGAGCAGCTCAAGGTCGTGGCACAGTCAAGGAAACTCAGGTTGTTGCCTGGCATGAGCCAGAAGTCGGAAGAAAATATTTTGAAATCGATCGATACCTTTCATCGTGCTGTTGGGCGATTCCTTTTGAGCGATGTGACCGAATGCGCTGAGGGGCTAATCGCATTCCTTAGAGAATTCAAGAGTGTCGAGACTGTGACTGCTGCTGGCTCTCTACGGCGCGGCAAGGAAACAGTTGGGGATCTTGACCTGCTTGTTATTGGCACTGATCATCAGAAAGTCGTTGACCATTTTGTCAACGCACCGGGAATCAATGAAATACTGGCCAAAGGCAAAAATAAGGTTAGTGTTCGCCTAAAAAATGGTCTCCAGGTAGATGTTCGCTTACTTGAGTCGGAATCCTATGGTGCAGCACTCCAGTATTTTACTGGTTCGAAGGAGCATAATGTTTTACTGCGTGACCGTGCCAAGCGGAGAGGTTGGAAGCTAAGTGAGTATGGTCTATTTGAAGGAAACAAGTGTATTGCAGGAAGCAGCGAAGAAGGTATCTACAAAAAGCTTGGATTGCCATATATTCCCCCTGAGCTTCGAGAGTGCCAAGGAGAGATTGATGTTGCTGAGAAAGGGAAACTCCCAACACTAGTGCACTTGAGAGACATCAAGGGTGACCTGCAAATGCATACCCGTGCCAGCGACGGAAAGGCGTCCGTCGTTGAGATGGCAGAAGCTGCTCGAAAACGGGGCTACCTTTACATTTTAATTACTGACCATTCAAAATCAGTAACCATTGCCAACGGCCTGAGCGAAAAACGTGCTATCGAGTATCTAGAAGAAATTCACGCTGCACGAAAAATCGTAACTGGAATTGAAATCTGGGCAGGAATGGAAGTTGACATTCTCGGTGATGGCTCCATGGATATGCCTGATGGAATTTTGAAACAATTAGATATTGTACTGGCCACCATTCATTCACGAATGAACATGCCTAGAAATGAAATGACTGCAAGGATTCTTAAGGCACTCAACAATCCGTATGTAAAAATTTTGGGACATCCGACAGGAAGGCAGTTGTTACGGCGTGATCCATATCAGTTTGATATGGATAAGATTTTTGATGCTGCGAAAAAACGGGAAGTTGTTGTTGAGGTTAATGCCAATCCAGCCCGCCTGGATTTGTGTGACCGACACGTCCGTCTGGCCAAGCAAAAGGGATTGAAGGTGGTTATTTCGACCGACGCCCACTCTCCTGCTCATTTTGATTTCATGCGATACGGGGTAGTTACGGCTCGTCGTGGTTGGTTAGAAAAGGAGGATGTAATCAATACTTTTTCGCCGAAAGATCTCCTACGCTTTCTTCGTCGATGAGGACTTGGGTGGGTGGTTTCATTCTGGGTACACAGAAAATCTGGTTAAATTCAGCCCCAGGTTCCAGATTACTTGGCAGCAGGTTGCCATCTCTAGTATTTATTTAGATTGCTTTTCTTGCTGACTCGATCTGGTTGTGTTTTGATCGAAGCACCGGATTCATTCTTTTTTCTTCTAGTAGAATCTGCTTTCTTTTTGAGATTATCTTTACATAATTATTAGAGATCGAACATTATTCTAAGTTTATCGGCCAGATCCGCACCTGTAAAAGTCACATCATTTAACATTGAAAAGTTAAGAAATTCCAAATAGCGTGAGCTTATCAAAAGTGAAGAATTATCAAGTTCCTAGGGCTGTCATTTTCGATATGGATGGGGTGCTGGTTGACAGCAACCCATTTCACCTGGAAAAGTGGGCCGAGTTCCTCCATGATCAGGGGGTGGCATTTAGCAGGGTTGATCTCCCTCAGCAGATTTTTGGAGTTGGGAATCAAGATTGCTTTCGGACATTTTTTGGATCTAAGCTTTCTGAAAAGGAAATGATCAAGATGGAGGATGCTCTGGAAGAGAGGTTTAGGAAAAGATTCGCTCCTCATGTGGAGCCACTCCCTGGACTGCTGCCCTTGATTGAGAAGCTTGGAAGTGCTGGCATACCCCTAGGTGTGGCTTCTTCGGCAGTTGGTGAGAATGTTAAATTTATTTTGGAGACCCTGAAACTTGATTCTGTTTTTAGCGGGGTGGCCACTGGATCCGATTTTTCAAAACCTAAACCTGATCCCGGTATTTACCTTCTGGCAGCTCAGAAACTAGGCGTATTGCCCGCTGATTGTGTTGCCTTTGAGGATTCCTTTGTTGGCATTGAAGCTGCTAAACGCGCTGGGATGAAGTGTGTTGGGTTGGCCTCCACTTTTCCTGCTCAGGTTTTGGGTTCAAAAACGAATGCTGATAAAATAATCGAAACATTTAGCGATGTAACACTGACAGATTTGACGGGTTTGTTTTAATTGTCATTTGTCCTAGAATTTTTTTTCTCCGCACGACAGTTTCTAGAGAATAGTTGATATTCCTTTAACATCCAGGATCAGATTGACCCTCCGTGCCTGAGCCGCTAGAATGAAGCTGATTCGCAGATTGCTATGGCATCTCACCTAGTACAAATTGGCGATAGCTCGTTAAGTTCAAGGAGGCGTCCGCCCTGGCTGAAAGTGCGCTTTCCGAGTGGAGAAAACTTCCATGACATCAAGGGTATTATGCGTGGGCTCCAGTTGCATACGGTCTGTGAGAGTGCACGTTGCCCGAATATAGGTGAGTGTTGGGAGCAACGAACGGCCACCTTTATGATATTAGGAAATATCTGTACGCGGCGCTGCGGATTTTGCTCTGTACCGGGAGGTAGGCCTGAGGGTTTGGACTGGGAAGAGCCAAAACGAGTCGCAAGGGCAATTCAGGCTATGGGCCTCAAGTATGCCGTTATTACCTCGGTCAACCGCGACGATGAACCTGATGGTGGTTCAGCAATCTTTGCGAGCACGCTTCGCGAGACACGGCACTTGAACCCGGGGTGCAAGCTTGAGGTTCTTATTCCTGACTTTCGAGGTTCAGATGAGGCTCTGGAAATAGTTATGGCTGCCCGGCCAGATATCCTTAACCATAATATTGAAACAGTTCCGAGGCTTTACTCTAGGGTAAGAGCGGGGGCTCGATATGAGCGTTCGCTTCGACTATTACGACGTGCTCGGGAGCTCGTTCCTGAAATTCCTACTAAGTCAGGACTAATGGTTGGGCTTGGAGAGACTCGATATGAGCTCCATTCTACCTTGAAGGACCTTCGGGATGCGGGATGCGACATTGTGACTATCGGGCAGTATTTGTCTCCGACGAAAACCCATTTACCAGTTGAACGTTTTTACAGTCCTGAAGAATTTGTGGCTTTACGAAGTGCTGGCCAGGAGCTTGGGTTCCGGCATGTTGAATCTGGTCCATTGGTACGGAGCTCTTATCATGCCCGGGAGCAATCAGCTGCTGCTGCCCAAAGTATCACATAGATAAATCTACCCTCGCACTTTTCTGCGGTGCTGTGTATTGCCAGAAGTGAATCCAGAGAAAAATCAGAGTAGAATTAACAAGGAAGGAGACAGCATGGACAAAAAGAAAGTGGTCAAATTACTTAACCAAGCATTGACCTTGGAGGTGACAACCTACATTCGCTATGCGACGCAGGCATCTGTTCTGACGGGTCCGTATGCAGTAACGATTGGGGACAAGCTAAAACAGATGGCAGCCGAAGAGCTTCGCCACGCTGACCTACTGCGAGATCGCCTGGTGGCGCTCGGAAAAACACCTGCTACCAGTGTGGCTGAGGTTACTGTAGGCAATAAATTCAAGAAAATGCTTGAGATCAATATTAAAGAAGAAACGAAGGCCGTTGAGATCTACAGGCAGTTAATGAGGTTGGTTCCTAAAGAAGAAAGTCTTGTCTTGTATGAGACGGTAGAGGATATTCTCTGCGAAGAGGAGAAGGATTTAGAGGAGCTCGACCGATTAATTAGTTAGTGTGTGACCGTTGCTCTGCACCTGGTTTCAACGGAGCTTGAGTCTTTTTTGGCCCTTCTATCCTGATTTAGAATAGATAGGTGTTGCTGTTTAATGAGGCTAGCTTCATTCTGAAGGCCTTAGGGTTGCTACCTGGCATGGTTCATGGTGAAACTTTGGTGGGTGGTTTGCGGGTGTACCAATGAAAATCCCAGCGATTCAAGAGCTAAGGTGGGTATTTAGGGAGATAGGAATTGAAGAATTGTAATCGACCTGGTTTGTTAATTGGAGCCCTATTCTTTATCGCATCTTCCTCCCTGGAAGTTTTACTGCTTATTGGGCAGCAAGGGCCTTCTGAGGAATCTTCAGGCCCACGCCAAGAAACGGACGGGGCCGTTATATCTCCTAGAACTCCGAGCCCCCCCCAGCAAATTGAATCTCTGGAAACTCCTGAAAAACTTAATCCCGACGAAACTTTTGCGCTCTCAGTGACTACGGAGTTGGTAAATTTTGACGTAGTGGTCACTGATAAGAGAGGGAACTTCATTCCCAGTCTCAGGCAGGCTAATTTTAGGGTTTTTGAGGATGGAGTGGAGCAAAGAGTAACCAATTTTTCCCGTTCGAAAGCGGCTATGACGGTTTGTCTTTTGATTGAGTATCGCTCAACACCTTTGTGGCCCCTGCTGTATGAGGCCCTCCAGAATTCCTACATGTTTGTAAATTACCTTCAACCGCAAGATTGGGCTGCAATTGTTGCCTACGATTTGAACCCTCAGATCCTTACTGATTTTACTCAGGACCGTCGTGAGGTACTTAATGCCCTAGGTAAGTTACGTTTTCCCGGTTTTCGCGAAGCCAACCTTTGGGATTCCTTAAATTTTGTTATGGAAAATATGTCAGGCATCAAAGGCAAGAAAGCAATAATTTTGATTACGACGGGAATAGATACGTTGAGCAAGCTAAACTACCCTACATTTCTTAAGATTGTCCGTGGTTCCGATATTATTATTTATCCGATAAGCATTGGAGGCTGGCTCCGAGCGCGGGGTTATGAAACTATTGACAATCTCCAGGCCGATAATGCGCTGAATACCTTTGCAAAATATACGGGCGGCTTGGCTTTCTTCCCTCGATTTCAAGGTCAGCTACCTGGAGTTTACGAACAGATTTCCCAGCACATGCGGAATCAGTACAGCCTTGGATTTGTAAGTACAAATTCACAGAGAGATGGAAAGTTTCGGAAGGTCAAGATTAATGTTGTGGACGCAGAAGGTAAGCCCTTGGTCTTAAGGAACCGAAAAGGGAAAAAAAAGGTCAAACTGAAAGTGATCTCCCGCCCTGGGTATTACGGCCCGAAAGCTTTGGATTAAGCTCGTTTCAGGAGCTCATCAATTTTTCTTTTCCTCATCACGAACGGTCTGAAAGTCTTGGGCCGTATACCTTGCTTCATTGTGATTTTTAGTGTTTGAAGTGTCGCACGCCGGTGAACATCATGGAAACTCCAAGTTTGTCTGCAGCCTGGATTACTTCTGAGTCACGCTTCGATCCACCTGGTTGAACGATAGCCGTCGCTCCTGCCTTTACTGCAAACTCCACTCCGTCAGGAAATGGAAAGAAAGCATCTGAGGCCACTACGGATCCTTCTAAAGAGTGGTTCAGGTCGTGAGCCTTCATGATGGCTACTTTGACTGCATCCACTCGGCTCATCTGTCCTGCCCCAATACCCACAACTTGATTTTCACGTGAGAATACAATGGCATTTGATTTAACGTGCTTGACAACACGCCACGCAAAGAGCAGAGCTTGGAGTTCAGAAGGGGAAGGTTGGCGTGCAGTTACACTTTTCCATCCCTCCGGTAACGCAAGGAGAAGGTCTTCGCTCTGAACCAGAAGGGCATCTCCAGTTCTAGTTGCCAGCAAATTCTCTTTGACGGTTGAGTTGGGAGGCATTTCCATTATCCGTAAGCTCTTTTTTCTAGCGAGTCTTTCCCGGGCCTCCAGGCTGTATCCTGGGGCTATGATGGCTTCGACGAACAGCTTGTTTATCTCTTCAGCTGTTTCCTGGTCAAGGTCGCGGTTGAGGGCGATCACAGACCCGAAGGCGGAAACTGGGTCTACTTCCAGCGCTCGCCGGTAACTTTCTGACAAAGTATCCCCACTGGCTACACCGCACGGATTGGTGTGTTTAATAATGATTGTCGTAGGATGGTTGAATTCTGAGACTATGCTCCAGGCAGCCTGAAGATCCACCAAGTTATTGAAGGAAAGTTTTTTTCCTTGAAGTTGGTTGGCGAAGGGTACTCCTTGGCCCGTGGGTTTAAAGATTGGGCCATAGAGGGCTGCTTTCTGGTGAGGGTTTTCACCGTAATTAAGATCAGACACTTTCTGAAACGATAAATGGATTCGTTCTGGCAGGACCGTTTCTCCAGCAGGCATGGACCGTTGGTCAAGTGTGCCTGAAATAGCAGCATCATAGGCTGCCGTGTGCGCAAAAGCCGTTCGGGCCAGCCGAAAACGGGTTTCGCGAGAGATCTCTCCTTTGCTATGGAGTAATTCCTCAATTATTGCAGGATAATCGTCGGGGGAAACAATAATGGCTACATCTTCAAAATTCTTGGCGGCCGAACGAATCATTGTCGGTCCGCCAATATCTATGTTTTCAATTAATTCTTTTTCTGAAACATTAGCCTTAGCCGCTGTGGCCTCGAAAGGGTAGAGGTTTACTATGACCAAGTCAATGTACTCAAGATTATGTTTTTTTACAGCCTGAATATGTTCCTTGTTGGCTCGTTGAGCCAGGATCCCTCCATGGACTTTAGGATGAAGTGTCTTGACGCGTCCGTTCAATATTTCTGGAAAGCCGGTGAACTGGGAAATCTCCTGCACCGTGATATCCCAGCTAGAAAGTTCGTGGGCCGTCCCACCGGTGGAGAGGATATCGATCTCGAGATCCTTGAGGGCTTTTCCAAGCTCCTCAAGTCCCTTTTTGTTGCTTACGCTAATCAGTGCACGCCGAATCTTTTTCATTTGAAGCCCCTTTCTTCGTAAGGGAGAGAGTTGTGGTTAGTCTAGAGTATGGCCACCCGAATCCTGGTTTCCATAGGATTAATTCTCGTGTAGAGATTGAGGAAGTGGATAGTCAGAGCATTAGATTAGCTTTCACCACGAATGGCTTTTAGTTTTACTTTACCCTTCTCTACATTTATAACGTATTGGATTTTTTTGCAGTCAAGGCTTCTCTGAAGCCTTTTCGTTTCATCTTGGACAAACTTCTTAAAGGCTAGAGGGTCCAGGTTATCAATATTCTCGCCATTTTTTTGCTTTGCCTCCACTATAGCCTTGAAAAGTTGGTCCACCTTCTTGGGTTCACGTGAAGGGTTGTAGCAGGTGATGCGAGTGACGCTCTCATTAAAGATCTCTTCGTGGGCCTGGGTAGGAGAACTCTCATGACTTTTTTCTTGGTCCTTAAGTTTTTGCAGCCAAAGTTTGTTATAAGAAGAAAGTTTTTGTATCAAACTTTTGTACCGGAAGCGTTGGGCAAAATTGAGCTTCTGGGAGTCCGCATATTGCTGTACCAACTTTTCCACATGCCAGTGAGAATCTATTGGGAGACGCAGAGAACCCCCATTGAAATACATCTCGTAGTCAATTTTGAGGCGATGAATACCGTCATCCAAGCGGGTTAAATC
>CAZSDV010000076.1:0-7920 GCA_964605715.1 uncultured Acidobacteriota bacterium | reverse complement strand
GTAGCCACCTGCTCCTGCGGCGCCTGCAGCGTCGCAAGCATGTCCTCCATAGTCATACTTCGGGAAATTTTTCCTTTGTGATCTGAAACCAACATCCTTGCTGCTCCGATAATGTTCTTTGACTTATTGCGGAAAAAACCTGCTGAATGAATTTCCTTTTCGAGGACTGCCTGAGGGATGGCTGAAAATGCTTGTGGTGTAGGGAATTTTGCAAACAGCCTGGGAGTAACTTTGTTGACTCGTTTGTCTGTACACTGGGCGGAAAGGATGGTTGCGACAAGCAACTGAAAGGGATTTTTGAATTTGAGGGCACAGGTAGCATCTGGGTACATGGCTTCAAGACCCGCGATAATTTTTTGTATTCTCTGAGGTTTTACATATTTTCGCTGCGACTCAGTCTGAGGATTCGTTTTCATTTTCTGTTTCATCTTTTGTTTTTTCTTTTTATGCGCAGGTATTAGCCTCCCAGTAAGTCCAACACTTTGCGAAGATCGTGGTGTGCGCAGGTAAAAATAGGAGTGTCCCGTAAAGTGAAGCGACTTCCTTCAGTGCCTCGAAGTTCCATTACCAGATCCAGGAAATGCTCAGGTTTGTCAGTTTCAAAGGCCACTACGAATTCTTGGTCGTCCAATCCGAACGAGTACGTAGTGTTTAGACGGACCGTAGGATATTTATGGCCGATTCGAATGTGAGAATCCATCATTTCCTGTCTTCTCTCCTGAGAGAGCAGATACCATTCGCGCGTTTTGAGGAACGGGTAAACAAATAGGTATTTGAACTTTCCTGGGTCGAGGGTAACCCTTCTTCCCTCTTGATCTGCATGGATATGCTTATCCACGTAGATTGACCTCTTTGTCATAGAGAAGTAGGAGTAGGGAATTTCAAGGAATTTTCCAAGTCCGGTTGCCAGCAGTTCAGCAGCCATTTTCTGCATGTCATCCATATCATAACCAATGCGCCATAACATGATGTCGCAGTCACCTCGAATTCCTATTAGCGAGTAAGGAATAGTGATCATCTTCTTCTGGTATTTCTTGATACAGTTTATGAATTCATTTTTTCCACGCGCTCTTTCTTGAGGTGGGAGGCGACGCCAGGCTGCATCCACTTTGTAGAAAAGAAAGTTTACGAATTGCTGGCGCTGAGCGCCTTTTTTTATTTTTTCAGCCAATATCTAAGTTCTCCTTCCAGAAATAAAGGGGAAATATAGCATAAATAGACTAAAGCCTGAACCTCGCTCCCTTGAAAGGATGGCCTCAGGACCCTATCGCAAGATAACTGAGTAATTTTTGAAAGGCTTTTCCACGGTGCGAGATTGAAAATTTTTCCCTTGAAGAAATTTCAGCGAAGGTTTTTCCAAGCGGCTTGTAGAGAAACAACGGGTCATACCCGAAGCCTTTTTTGCCCCGAGGGACCTCTAGTATTTTACCCTCAACTCTCCCCTCGAATGTCCTTATTGGTTCTCCTTCGCGGAGCAGCGCGATGCTACATACAAAGTACGCCCTGTTATTTTTAAAACCTACCTTAGTCAGTTCCTTCAGGAGTTTTTTATTGTTTTTTATATCGGTGGCCTTCGGTCCTGCAAAACGTGCGGAATAGATGCCAGGTGCACCATTTAATGCTGGTACACATAATCCGGAATCATCAGCGAAGAGTAATCCGATATTTCGGCGAGCGTAATGCACTACTTTTTTTCGGGCGTTTTCCTGAAAGGTTTCTCCATCCTCAATGCAGGCTGGAAAAGTTTCAATTTCTGGCACCGGCTTAATTTCCCACCCACACTTGATCCCCGCATTGTAAAATTCATGCTGCTTTCCGGAATTGGACGAGGCTAGGTAGAGGATATTGTTTTCGTGTGAGGTGGTATTAGCTCTAGCCATGGGTAGGGAAGGATAGGTTGAGGATGGAGTTTTGCGTCCGGAGCAAGATCTGGATCCCTTTTTGTGCTATTTCAACCAGTCGATTAAGCTCCTCTCGGCTAAAAGGATTCCCTTCGGCCGTGGCCTGAACTTCAATCAAATTTCCAGATCCTGTCATTACAACATTCATATCAACTTCAGCGTTCGAGTCCTCTCCGTAGTCAAGGTCTAGCATTATTTCCGGGCCAACCAGTCCCACGCTAACCGCTGCCACGGAATCTGTAAGTGGGATTTCCTTGATAATACCCTTTTCTTTCAATGCTTGACAGGCTAGCCCCAAAGCTACGAAAGCGCCTGTGATTGACGTTGTGCGAGTTCCACCGTCGGCGCGGATCACATCACAGTCTATCCAGATAGTGCGTTCACCCAGTTTTCCAAGGTCGGTTACTCCACGAAGGGATCGGCCAATTAGGCGTTGAATTTCATGCGTTCGTCCACCTTGGCGCCCTCGGGCAGCCTCCCGTCGAGTACGAGTACCAGTGGCACGTGGGATCATTCCGTACTCACTAGTTATCCAGCCTTTCTTTTGACCCTTAAGGAATGCAGGAACTCCTTCGTCTACTGACGCTGTGCAGATAACTTGTGTTTTACCGACGGAGATTAACACTGAGCCTTCTGCTGAGGAGATGAAGTGCGGATCAATTTTAACAGGCCGCATCTGGCTAGCTAAACGTTTCCCGCTTCGTGCCAACTTGCCATCCTCGTAGACAAGTCCAGAAATACGCTTGGGAATATTTATCAATGGTGTTTCCTCCTAATGCTTTGTGCTTTGAACCTCACCTAATGAGATTGCCTTGGGTTGATTCCACCCAGCTTAGGTCCGTTGTATATGTCCGGCCCAGATCAGCATGGCCGGCAAGAGTTGCCACTTCTTGTCCCCCCAGTAGAATCCTAACCTGCTGAATTGACGGGAGGTTCACTGTTAGAGTATTCACGATCGCATAAATCGTCAATGTTTCCGATTGAATTCCAGGAGAGGTAGAATGCCTTAAGGTTTCGTCAAAGTCCACATATGCAATCCCATCCGGAGCAAGGTATATAGCACGTACCTCAGTTCCAGCTGGGATCGCTCCTAATAATCCTTTCCGAGAACCGGCTCGAAGAGCCATAAGAATTTGCCGAGCCTTATCCGGCCTGGCAGAGACCAGTGCAAGAGTCCGCTCTTCTCGCCTTAATATTCCCATTTCAGGCACGGGGAAATAAAGAGAAATCATCTGTGGTTTGCCCGGAGTTGATCCAAGGATCGATTCCTTCAGCTTAACTCTTGCCTCCGCAGTAGGTAAGTAAGGGACTCTGGACAACTGTTTAACCAGGACTCGAAGGTACAAAGCACTTGCAAGGGTTACTGCTATCAGTCCTAATGCTAGAATTTTGATGTTCAATGACATGGCTATTATTGGTTGCTCAGGTTTTTGTAACTAAATTTTTTGATAGCTCTTGTAATGGTTTGTGCGAGCTGAAGAATGAATTTCGAGTTCTCGTTTCCCTTCCTACTTTCCAGGGAATTGACATTACTGAATTCGATTAATACCGCGGGAGAATTAACACTTTGCAGAAGTCGTACGGGTGCTAAGGTAGGTTCACGAGCCTCAATATTGGCAATCTGAAAAAACTCATTTTTTAGGTATTGGGCAAGCTTCAGGCTTTCAGGCAGATGCGAGTTTTGTACCTCCCCCCAAGACACGAAGCTGGGTCCTTCGGGTGCACCCACTTTCTTGGAATTCAAGGGTGCTTGGTAGAGGTAGGGAATCGCAACTTGTTTTCCAGTTCTGGAATTAATCAAGTGAAAACTGACAAAAGCCGCCCCTCGGTTTGTGTTGGCAGTAATTGCACGTTGGTCGATAGATCTTAACTGGTCGCCTATCCTTGTCATAACGACGTTGAATTTTCCAGTGGCAATCAAAGATAGGCGTACCTGGTATGCAAGTTTCCAGGTCCAGTCTTTTTCACTGAGTAGGCTGCGCCCCTGTATTCCAATGTCGCTTCCTCCATGGCCAGGGTCAAGCACAATGACGGGCATTAAGCCTGCCTCAACAACTGTCTCACTAGCTTCAGTTTGAATCGATGTTCCTGTAAGAGCTACCAAGGCAATAGCTATACCGAATACTTGAGCAAGAAGGGTAATTGAAATTCTTTTCTTTAGACTGGGCACGGGACCTCGAAAACCAACCGAAGATATCTTCTCATTGTTCCTGGAAGGAGAAAAGGGTGAACCGGATATCCTGTTGTATTTTTGGGCATGAATGATTCTGCTGATACCTAGTCTTACTTCTCGTGAACATATGTTTTTATAGCCTTGCATTGACTTGTATTTCACCCTGCACTAGGATGAGATCTGGTTTTGTACTTTATCCTCATGAAGAGGAGCATGATTTTGCGTGTTATCTTAGTGAATCCCAACCACCTATCATTTGGAGTGGGCGTGATTACGCCACGTTGGCTTTATGTGATCGCCGCCGCCACGCCACGTAAATACGGGGAACCTTTAGTTATTGATGAATCTCTAGAGCAAGTTGACCCTTCCCAGATTCAGGCAGGTGACGTGGTGGGGATTGGAATCCATAGTGGGAATGCCCTGCGTGGTTACGAAGTGGGAAGGATGGCGCGAGAACGGGGTGCTTATGTAATTTTTGGTGGTATTCAAGCTGGCCTCTTCCCAGAAGAAGCACGTGAATTAGGAAAAGCTCATGCAACAGTTAAGGGTGACGGAGACATAATTTGGTCAAGGGTGCTTGCTGATTGCAGCAATGGCGGCCCCCAGGACTTTTACGATGCAGGTCATATTGAAGGTGACCAGTTTTTGCCAGCACGTTGGGATTTGATGCCACCCGACTCATACATGTGGGCCTCCGTTCAGACTGTGCGAGGATGCCCTAAGCATTGTTCATTTTGTTCTGTTTGGCGGACAGACGGACAGCGTCCCCGCCAGCGCACATCAGATATGATTGTTCGGGAGATTGTGGAACTGCGCAGGATGGGATTTTCCTATATTGCGCTGGCGGATGACAATTTTTACCCAGTTACACTCGAGGATCTTAAGCTAGCTGAGGACAATAATGACCAAAAACGTTTGGCGGAGTTGCAGGCTATCCGAGAGGATAGATTCGCCTTGATGGCACGCCTAGCTGAGTTGCCTGAGGGTATGTGTTTCTTTACACAAATCACCATGGAGGCAGCAGAAGATCCTGAATTTCTTGATGCCATGCGCAAGGCTCGGATAAAGGGGGCGCTGGTGGGTGTTGAATCAGTGACGGAGGAAGGACTCAAGGCTGTTTTTAAAGATTTTAACTCTTCAGGAGAAAGCCTGGTCCGCCGTCTTCGTACCTTTCGGGAGCATGGTGTGCATGTCTTAGGTTCGTTTATCTTTGGTTTGTCCACTGATCGGCCTGATACGTTCGATGCCACAGTAGCGCTTGCCCAAAGAGCAGAAGTAACTTTTGCACAGTTCGTGTTGATGACGCCATTTCCCGGTACTGTGGATTTCCAGCGTTGGGAAAAAAAGATGGAGAGCGACTCCACTAGGATTGGCGGGTTTCCCTTGACCCGCTACTGGCTTATTCCACAAGCCCTTCGGCCGAAGATGTATATGCCCCATCCAACTATGTCTGGCGAAGAAATCCTTCAACGTACACAGACGGCATGGGATAAGTTTTATGAGATGCGTTCAATCTGGGAGCGATCCCGCTGCCTAAAATCCTTACGTAGTCGCCTCGCCTTTATTTTGCTATCAAAGATTTACCGGCAGATGTACGCCAATACCGGAATAGCAACAGACAGCGCTCGCGTGAACCGAGCGGCAACGTGGGCACGATTACTGGCCAAACCTTGCCGACAATTGTTTAGGTCGAAACCCATGCCCGAATTGCCAATGCCGGAAGGAATCCCGGAAGGACGAATCGAAGTGGCTGAAACTTTGGTCCATCTGGGAGAGTCGCCTAAGCCAAACTCGCCACCTCCTAGCTGACGTTCCCATTTAGAGACAGAGGAGGAAAATTCGAGGGGGTATTACCAGCCCTTCTGTGTTTTGTTGACGAAAAAGAAGACAGAACAAGATTTTTTGGTGCAACATCCAAATATTACTGTGTTGATTGTTAAATCTGCTTTTATTTCTTGCCAATGTAACCTTGAAAAATCCTAAACACTGAAGCGAATCTTTTTGTGGATCCGTGGAGCCAGGTGAAGATAAAAAAGAAATCCCTAAAAGTCACTAAGATGGTAAAGCACGCGGCGCGAAAATCTACTGGCCAACCTAAGGCTACGCGGGTGGAGTGCAGCAAGATTGAAAAATTTAAGGGATGGAGAGCAAGCAAGCGGCAGGGTGAAATATTAAGTGGTCACGAGCCATCCTGATAAGAGCGGCTGACCATTTGCTGGCATTTCCATTGTGCGAGAAAGAGGTCTTTTGTTAATCATGCAGAATGCACCTTGTTTTCCGAGGAAAGTGCCAGTTAGGGGCTACAGGAAAATTGCTGGTGAGGAATCTGGAAAGAGTGCTGTAACGATCTAAGCCAAGCAGCCAATGCAAGAGAGTTTAAAGCGTAAAGGGCTATTTCTGGAGCGTAGCAGCAGTAAAATTCAATAGATCTCCCTCTTCACGGGTTAGTTCCTTCAGTCGTCCAAATTCTCGTGCCAGCTGGCACAGTTGGTGTATTGATGGGCATGAAAGCTGGTCACGAGGTATACCTCGTAGGTACTTAAGTGAAATTTCAATGGCTTCTGGGTACCGTTTGAGCCGAGTTAGTAATTTGACTAGGACTTGAGCTTGGTTGCTCCCCGCCTGGCCTGACTCGCCTTCTGTAACCTTATTGCGAAAGTGCAGGATTGCCTGTTCTGTATCGCTGCCTAGCAGAGCGCCCAAATAAACAGCATGGTCTACATATAAATTCTGGAATGGTGGCTCGCCTGGGAATTGGAACATGGTTCCTAGGCTCCTTCCGTAATCAGTCAGCTCTAGGGCAAGCGTTAAAGTTTCTCGTTTGCTCTGCTCCAGGCTGAGTTGCACGATAGAGGCAACATGCGTTGAGTCAGTGTAGGTACTGTTACCCTTGAATAACCAATCTCGTTCCCCGATTAGCTCGGGGATACTTTCAGTGTTTGGTGACTGCCCTTCATGCTTGTTGATGGCCCACTTTAGGTTTTTGACCACCTCGCCGTGCAAGCTACTGATGAGTAGATGGGCACTTTGCTCGCGTCCTTCGGGGCCTGGGTACTGTCCAAAACTCGTTATGGCTCTACAGAGACCATAGTTGGCCAAGATAAGCTCAAACCCTTTGCGAGGGTGAACTTGCTCATAAAAGGCAATCTCGATTATCGGGTCAATGTCTTCTTGAGGTTTAATTTTCTCAATGGCTGCAGCTACCGGCGCACTTTCTCCAATCGCCCGAAAATAGGGCCAGGCAAGAGGAATTTTTCCATCCTTTAGGAATAGAGAGCCTATCTCACGGGCTGCTTCAAGGCTACCTTGTTCATAGGCATTTCGCTTATGGTTTGGAAAGCTCTCTGATGATCCGGTCTGAATAAGTGGCAGTCCTAGTTCATGACGTTTTTTCATGAGCCGTACTTCGAATAGAAGAGGATAATTTTTTTCTTTGAGGAATTTTCGTACTAAGAAATCAAATCCGGCCTTTGACCCACCAGAATGTAGCGTTTGTTCAACTAAATCAAATGTATCGCTCATGACAGCCTTTCTTGGCCTGCTTAACAATTAACGTCTGACGTGGCTCATGGATTCCTAGGACTTTATGTTTGCCTTGGCATCTCAAAATGATAACTGTATTGATATTATCGTTGTTATGTGGGGGTCCCGGGAACTTAGCTCACCTTCCCCATTCAATCTAAAAAACATTATTGTGATAGATACCAATCCTAAGCAGTGCCAGTCCAGAAAAAATTAGTTCCTTGTCAGATTGTCGAAAAAGGCCGAGAATTTTGGTATTTAGGATTAGTTAAAAAGATCCAGGAAGACTCAAGGTGGGCCATCACTTGAGTGTTGCATCTTAGG
>CAZSDV010000075.1:0-8086 GCA_964605715.1 uncultured Acidobacteriota bacterium | reverse complement strand
TAAGGTCGGGACACACAACAGACCCAGGAAAATAATTATAAGAGGAGACAAACGCTTGAAGTGAAATGGCACTGAAAACCTCACCGGATCAGATACTAAAAAGGTGATTCGATCGAAATTGAATCTTTGTTTGCTTCCAACTTGCTTTCTAAGTAGCAGCTCCATTACTCCCTGTGCTACTAATTTTATGAATAGTAGCAGATTTTATCGCTTCCCAATCGACCTGAATTCCTAGTCCCGGACCCTGGGGAGCGTTGACGTATCCGTCTTTCCCAGTTCGAATAGCATTCTTAATCCCATACTCCCATGGCTCATAAGGAATTGATTGCTCATAATAGGTACAGTTATTGAATGCAAGCATAAGATGTAAATTCGCGGCAGCAATCAATGTCCAACCCCAACACATAGCCTCACAATTCATTCCTGCAGCTTCAGCTAGTGCCATAACTTTGCAAGCCGGGGTAATTCCGCCACAAATTGTCACATCCGTCCGGGCAGCTCCCCAAGCACCAATATTTAATCCGTGGCTCAGTGTGTGCAAATCACGGATGTAATTACCGGAGGGCAAGACAGGAATTCGCACCCGACGGGTAAGCTCCCGGTAACCCTCAAGGTCAGAGTCATGCAAGGGAGCCTCAAACCAAGTAAATCCCAAGGCCTCAAGTTCTTCCGCCACTTTCAATGCGTTTTGTCGATCATAATTATTTTCTGCATCCATCATGAAGGCAATCTCAGGCCCAGGGTACCGTTTTCGGACAGCGCGGGCAAGCTCCAAGTCTCGTTCTGGAAGACACCAGCAGTGAAATTTTATTGCTCGAAAACCCTGCTCAAGAAGCTGCTCCACTAAGCGCAAGTAGGCAGGCACATCTGGCATTCCCGGTGTACTTGCATAGGAAAGAATTCGATTTCTGGCGCCACCCAGGAGTTGATAAATTGGAAGCTTGGCAACTTTTCCCAGTAAGTCCCACAGCGCAATATCGATGGCCGCGAGCGCACCTGGAGCTACAGGAAATACACGGGAGCGCAAATCATGCCATATGGCCTCTCGCTCCAAGGGATCGCGACCCAACAAAGCAGGATACAGATGCCGGATGGTCTCAGCAGTATACCGTTCATAATCATAAGAGGTGTAATTACTTACCGCTCCTATCCCTTCCGCTCCATCGTCAGTTTGAATCCGAACCAACGTATTTGTCGTAAATTGCTCAGGCAGGTCGTGGGACCACGTGTAGCGCTGAACCGACGGGGCAACAACTCGAACTTCAAAATCCACAATCTTCATGGAAAGCTCCCTTCTAGAAACAACTAAGCGTCACCGTACCAAAGGAGGACAATGGAATCCTAAAGCTGAACCTGGGAGTAGGTCAAGTCCAAATGTCTCAAATAACTCCCCTCAGGGGCTTCAAAATTCTAACGCTTCGAAATCAGCAAAAATCTCATTTCAGGTTACCAATAAATCAAAATTCTTCCACACTTCAGCATATGGTGATGTAGCTTGGCACAGAGAGGCGGCTAGCGTATGATTGTGCGCGAAGGTATGGTTACAATTAGAATTTTGGATAGTAATCGAACAGCCCTTCAAAGGCTTCCACATGCAAGCACCCAAGCTTAGAGCGTGCCTCCTATCTTTTATGTGGGCTTGGACTCTTCCTGCAATTGCGCAGTCGATCCCCGATTTAGAAATCGAAGCCAAAGCGATTCTCGCTGAACGGTGCCTAAGTTGCCACAACCCTGATCTGATATCTTCTGGGCTAATCCTCTCAACACGTAAAAATGCAATCAAGGGAGGAGAAAGTGGGAAACCTGCTCTTGTCCCCGGAAGTCCAGAAAAAAGCCTGATGATTGAAAAAATCCTTGCCAGAGAGATGCCGCTGGGTAATCCACTTCCAGCAGAAGAGAGAGAGCTTCTCAGGAAATGGGTGACTGTAGGTGCCCCTTGGAATGGCGCACTGATCTCTGCAAGTCCCAACCGCTCAAAGGGAGGTCTTGACTGGTGGTCGCTTCAACCTCTGCGAGAAATAATACTGGAAAATCCTGAAGGTATTCCTAGTGTCTGGAACCGGTCAGTTTTAGACCGTCTCATTTATGCAAAACTCAGAGAGAGAGAGATTAAACCATCCCCACCTGCAGACCGGCAAACCCTGATTCGCCGTGCAACGTTCGATCTACTAGGACTACCTCCCACACCCGAAGAAGTGGAATCCTTCCTTAAGGATCCCGAAGAAAATGCCTACGAGAAACTGCTAGATCGCTTGCTTGCCTCTCCGCACTACGGTGAACGTTGGGGACGTCACTGGCTAGACATTGCCCGCTTCGGCGAAAGCCAAGGTTTTGAAAGGGATAGAATCCGAAACCATGCCTGGCGATATCGTGATTACGTCATCAAGAGCTTCAATCAGGATAAACCGTATGACCAGTTCATAACGGAACAGCTTGCTGGTGATGCACTCGAGTCCATAACCCGTGAAAGTATCATTGCCTCCAGTTTTCTGGTAGTGGGTCCATACGATGAGCTCGGAAACATGGTGGGTGGTGTGGAAGGAATGGCTCAAGTTCGCGAAGACGAGTTGGAAGAGATTATTGGTGCCGTATCTCAAACCTTTCTTGGCCTCACGATGAACTGCGCGCGCTGCCACGATCACAAGTTTGATCCTGTTCCGCAAGTAGATTACTACCGCATGAAAGCTGTCTTTCAGGGTGTGCACCATGGGGATCGGTCCATTTTACCGCCCAAGGAAACTCAGGAACGCCAGAGCCGAATGGCTCCTTTGAAGCAAAGTATTGCAGGGTACTACAGTGAGATTGTGGCCATTGAACTGGCTGCCCGTGAGAAAGTGCTGCGCAAGCGAGGGCATACAAAAAAAGAAGGCGTGGTGCCTGCCCCTATTGCACGATGGAACTTCGATTTTGACGGAAAGGATTATGTGGGGCAACTCCACGTCACTCTTCCTGAAGGTGCCAACATTCAAAATGGGCGCCTGCAATTGTCAACGAAAGCTACAGTCCTGCGCTCTCCGCCATTACTAAATTCTTTACGTGAAAAAACCCTGGAAGTCTGGGTCTCTTTGGCTGACCCTAGTCAACAAGGAGTCCGAATAATGAGCGTCGAGGGACCAAAGGGGCTTATTCTCCACGATGGGATCAGCTATGGAGATCGACAGCCAAGAAAATGGGGCTCGGCTAGTGAATTTAACTACCGCACCTATGTCCTCCCCACCCCAGAGGAGGAAGCTGGGCCAGGCGAATTGATTCACGTTGCGGTTGCGTATAGCATCGATAATCGAATTACAATTTATCGCAACGGCCTAAAGTATTCTTCGTACATCCCTGACCCAAATGGAACTAAGGGACTCCTCCAAACGTTTAAATCCGAGGAATCAACAATCGCATTCGGAAAGGGCTTGGTGGGTGAGATTGATGAGGCTAGTCTCTATGATCGATCGTTAAGTGCTGAAGAGATTGCATCTTTGTTTCGCAATGGAGCTCTGAGTGTTCCCAAAGACAAATTGCTTGCTGCCATGACAAAGGACCAACAACAACGGAGACTGGAATTACTCTCAAGCCTCAGTCAAGCAGAAGGCGAACTAAAACTTCACCCACCAGTCCCACTTGCCTATGCTGCCAACTCGCGCCAACCAGATCTCACGTTTGTGCTCGCCCGTGGCGCACCAATGCAGCCCCGTGAACAAGTGACTGCAGGTGGTCTGTCAGCTATCGCACCCCTCTCACCAGAATTTGGCCTGCCAGCAAATTCTCCCGAAGGACTTCGCAGAGTCAAGCTTGCTAGGTGGATTACAAGCCCTGATAATCCACTAACAGCACGGGTGATGGTAAATCGCATTTGGCACTACCACTTTGGTAAAGGTATCGTTGCCACTCCTAATGATTTTGGATTCAATGGAGATAAGCCTTCACACCCGAAGCTGCTTGATTGGTTAGCAACAGAATTCATAAAGGGAGGTTGGAGCGTAAAGAAACTACACAGACTGATTATGCTATCCAACACCTATCGCCTGTCATCCCAGTCCAATTTAAAAGCTGCAGAGGCTGATCCTGGAAATCAGCTGTTGTGGCGCTTTTCACGCCGCCGACTGGAAGGAGAAGCTATTCGAGATGCAATGCTAGCGGTCAGCGGGCAACTCAGTCCCCAGGTGGGAGGGCCCAGTTTTCGTCCATTTAGCGTTGAAATTAAAGACAATCCTCTTTATACAATGACTGAACCGGTGGGAACTGAATGGGATCGCCGCACAGTTTACCGCATAAATGTAAATTCGGCCAAGGATCCTCTCCTCGAAAATTTAGATTGTCCTGACCCTTCAACCAAGACACCGCGGCGAGGGACGACCACAACGCCCCTTCAAGCATTGTCTTTAATGAATAATTCCTTCGTTCTCCGACAGGCCCATCACTTTGCCCAACGCCTTCAGAGGGAGGTCGGGGATGACATATCGCAACAGGTGAGTCGAGCCTATCAACTGGCTCTTGGTCGACCACCAAACCAAACTGAAAATTCCCGTGCATCTGCTTTTACTCGTAAACACGATATGCGATACTTTTGCTGGGCTCTAATAAATACCAATGAATTCATGTACCTAGAGTAATGGATACGATGAAAAAACTAGGCTCTTTCGCCGCTAATGCTCCTTTTCTGCCTCGCCGTCACTTCCTCTTGCAATCGGGAAGCGGCTTGGGTGGGATTGCATTAGCATGGCTCTTCAATCAGGAGAACAGCACTCTATCGGCAAAATCCACTGAATCACCTTACGCACCCAAGCAGGCCCACTTTCCTGCAAAGGCAAAACGTGTAATTCATATCTTTGCCATTGGTGGGGTCAGTCAAATAGATACCTTCGATTACAAAGCGGATCTTGCCAAACACCACGGAGAGGCCTTGACCACCAAAGGAAAAATAGACACATTCTTTGGTAAACCAGGCAACATCATGAAGAGTCCATGGGAGTTTAGCCGTCGCGGGGAAAGCGGATTGTGGACGAGCAATCTATTGCCACACTTAGCAACTTGTGTGGACGACATGACATTCATCTATTCAATGGTGGCTAACACCTCCAACCACGTACCCGCAACTTTTCAGATGAACACCGGCTTCATACGGAATGGCTTTCCTTGCTTGGGCTCTTGGCTCTCTTATGGGTTGGGGTCAGAAAATCAAGATTTGCCTGCATTTGTGGTTCTGCCAGACCCGCGTGGTGTTCCAGGCGGCGGGTCCATAAACTGGACCTCCGGCTTTCTGCCAGCAACCCATCAAGGAACAGCATTCCGTACCTCTGATAATCCACCCATTGCCGATTTGAAAACACCGGAAGATGTCGCAACTCTGCCACGTGAGGAGAGCATGGCCCTGCTTCAAGAGATGAACCAAGATCATCTAAGAACCCGCCCTGAGGACAGTACCCTAGAAGCTCGGATTCGATCATACGAGCTTGCCGCACGAATGCAAGTCAGCATTCCAGAAACAATCGACTTCTCAGGAGAACCTGAAGAGACGAAGCAGCTCTATGGCCTCGATTCACCTTCCACCAGCTTCTTTGGGAAAAACTGCCTCTTGGCTCGCCGGTTATTGGAACGCGGCGTCCGGTTTGTTCAGGTGTACCATGGTGGACTGATTGACAATAATGCCAACTGGGATGCCCATAAAGACATTTACGAAAATCATCCTAAGCAAGCGGAGAGTATGGACAAACCTCTCGCTGGACTCCTGAAAGACTTGAAGCATCGTGGAATGCTCGAGGATACGCTGATTGTCTGGACCACTGAATTTGGTCGCATGCCCATCACGCAAGGAGTTGGCGAGCGAGGACGGGATCATAACCCACACGCCTTCACCTGCTGGCTTGCTGGAGCCGGCCTGAAACCGGGTTTTGGTTATGGGTCTTCCGACGAGGTTGGCTACCAAGTAGGTGAGAATCCGGTAACGATCTACGACTTCCATGCAACAATCCTGCATTTACTTGGGCTCGACCATAAGCGGCTCACCTACTACCACGACGGCATCCAGCGACGACTGACTGACGTACATGGGCACGTCATTCAAGGTGTGCTGAAATCCTAACTCGAGATCCTTTCATCAACTCACTTCATACGGGCTCTGCAGTAACGGCACCTGTCAAAATAAATTAAATAATGAAAAAGTAATGAGATCGCCAGGAAAAGCTTGTGGGAATAAAGCCGATTTCTGGCGTTGTTAAACTCGGAGGAATAAGGCAAGTTGACAAGCTAGCCAAACTACGGCCATAACCGTAAGGAGGCAATACATTGTTTTTGCAAATACACTACAAGGGAAATCTATATGACTAGCTCTGCGCACTCAAAAAATCAGCACGCCCATCCAAAAAATGATATCGCAATTGCTCAAGCGGCAAAAATGAAGCCAATTGTTCATTTGGCTTGCGACAAGCTTGATATCGGGACAGAACACCTAGAACCATACGGTAACTATAAAGCAAAACTAACGCTTGACTATATTGAGACATTGAAAGACAGGCCTGACGGGAAGCTCATCTTAGTTTCTTCTGTAACTCCAACACCAGCAGGAGAAGGAAAAACCACTACATCTGTTGGTTTAGGCGATGCCTTAAATCGCATTGGAAAAAAGGCAATGATCTGCCTTAGGGAGCCAAGCCTTGGACCATGCTTTGGTATGAAAGGAGGCGCAGCTGGTGGTGGCTATGCTCAGGTCGTACCCATGGAAGATATAAACCTTCATTTTACCGGTGATTTCCATGCCATTGCGGCAGCCAACAACTTGCTTGCGGCACTTATCGATAACCATGTTTATTGGCGCCACAATGAAAAAACCAAACTTGACAATCGCCGTATCACTTGGCGTCGAAGTGTGGATATGAATGATCGATCGCTTCGGCAAATAGTGACATCACTAGGAGGTACCAAAAATGGGACACCGAGAGAAGCCGAGTTTGATATCACCGCCGCATCTGAAGTGATGGCAATCCTATGCCTTTCTGAAAACATCGATAATTTGCGCCACCGCCTTGGCAATATCATTATTGCTTACACGCTCGACAAAAAACCCGTGCTCGCCAAAGACATTCAGGCTGAAGGTGCAATGAGCGTTCTTTTAAAAGACGCACTGAAGCCAAATTTGGTTCAAACGCTCGAGCATAATCTGGCTTTCGTCCATGGGGGACCCTTTGCCAACATTGCACACGGCTGTAACACGCTTATCGCGACGAAGACAGCATTGAAAATGGCTGATTATGTGGTGACGGAAGCAGGCTTTGGTGCTGATTTAGGTGCGGAGAAATTCTTTGACATCAAGTGTCGTAAGGGTAACCTCAAACCAGAAGTTGCGGTGCTTGTAGCGACGGTTAGGGCACTAAAAATGCACGGTGGAATTGATAAAAGTCATCTCGGCGAAGAAAACTTAATGGCGCTCAAGAAGGGCTGCGTCAATATTGAACGCCATATTAAAAACCTCCAACGTTTTGGAGTACAGGTAATCGTTGCAATCAATCGTTTTTCAGCTGATAGACCTGCAGAAATAAAGTTGGTGCAAGAAGTATGCGCGAACCTTGGCGTAAGAGCAGTGGAGTCTGATCATTGGGGTAATGGCAGTGCAGGCGCAGAGGACTTAGCGCTTGCAGTGGTTGACCTCCTCAGTAAAGGAGGTAGTAATTTCAAAACCCTCTATCCCGACGAAATGCACCTTTGGAACAAAATTCATACCATTGCTACTGAAATTTACGGCGCTGATGATATTGTCGCCGATAAAAAACTTCGGAAACAAATTGCAGATCTCAATAAAACGTATGGGCACTTTCCAGTATGCATCGCTAAAACCCAATACAGCTTTTCGACTGATCCAAGGCTAAAGGGTGCACCAATCGGCCATGTGGTTCCTATTAGAGAAGTACGATTGTCAGCGGGGGCTGAATTTCTCGTGGTCGTTTGTGGCAACATCATGACTATGCCAGGCCTGCCACGTGTTCCCACAGCAAACTCCATTCATATCAATGACGAAGGAAAAATTGATGGCCTATTTTAACCGTGTTCATAAAGAACTCATGTAGACTCTATATGATCACAAGCTCTGACTAGGATAAGGTCT
>CAZSDV010000074.1:0-8087 GCA_964605715.1 uncultured Acidobacteriota bacterium | reverse complement strand
CGGGACCTATTAGCCCTTCCATGTAGGCAACGTTGGAATATCCTGGATTTTTTGCTGGCGCGCTGGCAAAAAGCGGCCGCTGCACGCGAGCACCTTCTTTCTTAAATTTTACAAAGGGTTCACCATAGAAAATTTTCTGAAAGGTCCGGTATATCTTCCGGGCATTCGCGATGGCCACTTTTCCGCGTATGCCAAGAGCCTTCGGGGTTCCAACTGCTTCAAGGGCTCGGTCTACCGCCGTATCCACTCGACTAATAGATAAGGATGCAACTGATACAATTTTTTGGGGAGCTCCACAGTGGGAGAGACCTTTTAAATACGCTTGTACAACCGCCTCATAGTGGGCAAGGGAAAATATAAGGGTGGCATTAACGTTAATATTCTCAGAGATGAGAGCCTCAATAGCAGGGATGCCCTCAGGAGTTGCCGGTATCTGGATTAGGATATTGGGACGCGATAGCATCTTCCATAAACGCTTAGCTTCAGAAACTAGATGGGCGGTGTCGTTTGCAAACTGCGGTGAAACTGCAAGAGTTACGAGTCCGTCAAGCCCGTTACCTTTTTCGTATACGGGGCGTAGGACATCTGCTGTAATGCAGATGTCTTCAATGGCAAGTGTTTCTAAAAGCGTCTCCATTGAAACATCGGGATTTTTCTTCAGTGTTTCACTCAAGATCCCGTCATAGTCTGTGCCACCTGCTATGGCCTTTTCGAAAATTGCAATGTTGCTCGTAATGCCGCATAGTCCATCTTCAGTAACTAGCCGCGAGAGCTCACCGCTTGTGACTAAGCTTCGACGAAGATAATTTAACCAGAGGGATTGACCCTGCCTTTGTAAGTTTCCTAGCGAGTTTATGGTTCCCCCTTACCTTACAGGTCTTCCACTCACTACATTATTGCTAGACAGCCAATGAGATTGCCTCAATAATTACTTGTGAGTCTTATTGTTTAATTAGTCTCCGGGCCCGTTGGGAGATTAGTTTACCTGTAAACCCTAGTTTCTCGAGTACAATTTTTGCTGGTGCCGATGCCCCAAAACGGCTGATCCCAACCACATCGCTATTGCCTCCTATGGTTTCCTTCCAGCCCTCTGACACTCCGGCCTCCACAACTAACTTGGGAACCTCGGGTGGCAGTACCTCCTGACGGTAGTCATCTGGTTGTTCGCGAAATAATTCCACTGAAGGCATGGAGACGACCCGTGAACAAATACCTTCCTTTGCTAAAATCTTTTGAGCATCCAAGGCCTGATGGACCTCCGAGCCAGTCCCAATCAGAATGATTTCGCATTTGCAGCCTTGAGCTTCCGATAAAATGTACCCACCCCGAGATACTCCGTCCGCAATGCTCAACCTGTCTGCGTCAAGCACTGGAAGTTTCTGTCTAGTAAGTGCCAGGGCAAAGGGGCGCTTTTGGGTGATCGCTATACGCCAAGCCGCAACTGTCTCATTGGCATCGGCGGGACGTAAAACAATGAGGCCAGGAATGAGCCGGAGGCTTTGAATGTGCTCCACTGGCTGATGTGTGGGTCCATCCTCTCCCACCGCCACACTATCGTGTGTGAATACGAAGATGGTGTGAATCTGCATTAAGGCTGCCAGTCGCAAGGAGGGGCGCATGTAGTCAGAAAAGACCATAAAAGTTGAGCCGTAAGGAATGGTGCTGCCATGCAAAGCCATGCCGTTCAGCATCCCTCCCATTGCATGTTCGCGGACTCCAAAGTGAATGTTCCGTCCCCCGCTTTCCTCTAGGCCAAGGTCTCCTTCGCCGACCAGAAGAGTTTTTGTAGAGGGAGAGAGATCAGCCGAGCCTCCCACTAAGGTTTTTATGCGCCCAGCTAGCGCGTTTAAGGTTTTTCCCCCTGCCTCTCTGGTTGCAATCGGTCCATCATCTAGCTTGAAGAAAGGTACGTCACTTTCCCAATCCTTGGGAAGCTTTCCAATTTCCGAGTTTTGGAATAAGGTGGCTAGCTCAGGGTATTTGCTTTGATACTTTCTAAATAGCTTGTTCCAATTAGCTTCCTGTTCAGTGCCCCGCTCAACGGCTTCCTGAAAGTGAGCGGCTGCCTCTTTTGGGATATGGAAAGGTGATTCGGCGGGCCATGCCAGGGCTTCCTTGGTCTTCCGGAGAGCGTCCTTTCCAAGAGGAGCACCATGAACCTCGGCTGTGTCCTGCTTAGGACTGCCGTAACCTATGTGATTGCGGACGATAATGAGAGAGGGTAGCCGACTCTCTCTTTGCGCTTCGCGGATAGCTTTTTCAA
Organism: uncultured Acidobacteriota bacterium; assembly: GCA_964605715.1. Lineage (GTDB taxonomy): Bacteria > Acidobacteriota > Terriglobia > UBA7540 > JAPUME01 > JAPUME01. Next base: position 5,824 of record CAZSDV010000074.1, on the reverse strand, counting down.
TTACGGGGAGGTTATTGCCATCTGTTACGGAAACAACGTGCCAGCCGTAAGCTTCGAAACGATATTTGACATTTTCTGTGAATGATAAATTGGTGTTGCCTTCAATGGATATACGGTTGTCGTCGTAGAAGTATATAATCTTTCCTAGGTGCATGGTTCCAGCAAGGGATGCTGCTTCTGAGGAAATGCCTTCCATCATGTCGCCGTCGGAGACAATCGCGTATGTGAAATGGTCGACGATCGGAAAGTTTGGTCGGTTAAAAAGGCTTGAGAGGAAATGCTCCGCTAGAGCCATTCCGACACCGTTAGCGAAACCCTGGCCTAATGGGCCAGTGGTGGATTCGACTCCCACTGTGCGTCCATACTCCGGGTGGCCGGGAGTTTTGCTTTCCCATTGCCGAAAACGTTTCAGCTCATCCAGGGGTAGGTTGTAACCAAACAAGTGCAAGAGGGAATAGAGTAGGGCAGATCCGTGCCCAGCTGAAAGAATAAAACGGTCCCGGTTGGACCATTTTGGGTTACGTGGATTGTGACGTAGAATCCGGTCCCAAAGTACGTAGGCCATGGGGGCAGCTCCTAATGGCAGTCCGGGGTGCCCAGACTGAGCCTGCTCCACTTGATCTACAGCTAGAAATCGCAGGGTGTTTACACATAGCTTGTCGAGCGATCCCATTTTAGAGTTTCCCTCCGTGGAGATCATGGCGCACCGTCGGGAGTACGAGCATGAATGCCTGGCCGAGGACATCCATCGTATTTCGTTAGGCGGAAGCGCAGGAGAAGAAGCTCCTTTCTCTTAACGGCGGATATCCGGTTGTATCTACTTCGGTTTCACGCCTAATTTCTTAAGTAAATCCTGCGGTACGTCGAGCGTGCGAATCGGGAAGGGAATGCTGATGCCTTCCTGATTATAGCGAGCATGTAATGCTTTAATGAATTCATGTTTCATCAGGTAGTTGTCCAGGAACTCGCCGGCCCGCATGATAACAGTAAAATTGATACTTGAATTATCGAAGGTGTGGTAGCGGATAAAAGGTTCGAAATCGCGAATGGCCCCTGTGACTTTTTGTTGTATTTCTTGTGCCACCTCGATAGTGACTCGCTCAACATGTTCCAGGTCACTTTCGTAGGCAACCCCTACCTGAACTAATACGGAAAGCGCCCTTTCGGGAACATAATAGTTAGTGATAACCGAATCGACGATTTTGGAATTAGGAATGACGACGGTGTTATTGGGGAGCATGCGTACCTTGGTCGCGCGCCATCCAATTTCAGTGACATAGCCTTGTTCTCCACTTTCCAGTCTTATGAAATCTCCTACGCGAATTGGCCGGTCGCCGATTACTTGCATTCCGGCGAAAAGATTCGACAGGGTTCCCTGTAAAGCTAGGCCAACCGCTAGCCCACCAACTCCGAGAGATGCCAGCAATGGCGTAATTGAGATTGCCAATGTATCTAAAACTATTAGCCCACCAACGACTAATACTAACGCGCGAACAATGACGCGAGCAATGGATCGACTTATGTTCATGCCCGCAAGCCGTTCCTGGTGGAGCTCTACAGTCCCGCGCAGGAATCGGTCCATAAAAAGGATGAGTGAAACGATTGCGCCAATCCTAATTAACTGATCGATATTCTGTTCCCAGTTCACAGGAAGACTCATGATTTTTCCTGCCAACCAAGCTGTTGATACCAGAATTAGCAGCAATGTCGGGCTCATTGTTGCGTGCATGAAGACGTCATCCCACTTGCTTTTGGAAGTCAGTGTAACTTGGGAGATTTTTCGAAAAAGAAACTTACGGAGCAGAAAAGCTAGAATTACATATCCCAGCAGGCCGCATAACGCTGCAGCGAACTGAAAGAAAGGAATTCCCAGGATCACTATTTTATCCACTGACCAATCCTCCTGAAAAGGTTGAAGGTTCGTTTCCTTATCTTATCTCGAGATGGCGCCTGGAGAGAGGGAAAATTGCCGGAAATCCAAACTTAGCAACTTTACACGTGGAGTACACCACAAAGTGACATCCTCCCCTTTAGCACATTAAGCCTCCGGTTCTCCTTCTTAACCCACACGCTTCCGCAACAGAAATGCTATCAGGTCTACTGCCAAGACCATGGCAAAGATAATTAGACAGAGCGCTGCTACTTTGTCATATTGAAAACCACGTATGTAAAGCGTGATGTAATAGCCGATTCCACCTGCCCCTACTAGACCTAGAATTGTTGCATCCCGGATATTTAATTCCAACCGATAAAGAGCAAAGGAAATAATCTGCGGTATTACTTGTGGAAGAATTGCGAATCGTAGGATCTGGGTGCGCGAAGCACCTGTGCCTTGGATGGTTTCCACAATGTGAGGGTCGGTATTCTCGAATGCTTCGGCGCAGAATTTACCCAACATGCCGACCGAATGGAATGCGATAGCTAGTACGCCGGGAAAGGGTCCTAATCCTACAGCAACCACAAATAGCAGAGCTAGCAGAATTAAAGGAACAGAACGGACCAGACTTAACCCTATCTTGGTGGGATGATGTATCCACCCAGGTGTGAGGTTTGAGGCAGCAAGAAATCCTAAAGGAAATGAAGCTACCAGACCAATGAATGTTCCGAGTACCGCGATCTCAAGGGTTTCCAGGGAGGCCCTGGCTACCACTTCCCACACAGACCAGTTGGGGGGAACCATTCGGCCCAGGAATTCGGCAATACGCGGCAGACTTCCTACAAGCTGCAACGGCTGGAATTCTGTTCCTTGCCATGACAAAGCTAACGCGGCCAAGCCCACAATTGTTGCCATGGCCCTCAAAAGCCAGGTCGTTAGGCACGTTCCTGGAATTTTTTTCGAGTTACCTTCAGTTAGTAAAGTCGTATTGTTCTCCATAAATTGTAGACAAAGCGTCAGAGGATAGTTTTTTTGCATCCCCTTCCCAAACAATTCGGCCGGCACGCATGCCGATTATGCGCGAGCCAAATTCACGTGCTAAACGAGGTTGGTGTAAGTTAATTACGAGCGTAAGGTTTCGCCTGGACGCTGTTGCCGCGAGCAATTCTAGGATCTCGCGGCTAAGGTGCGGGTCAAGGTTCGAAACAGGTTCATCAGCCAGGAGGATTTCTGGTTCCTGTGCAAGTGCGCGGGCGATAGCTACCCTCTGCTGTTCTCCACCAGAAAGCGTTGAGGCTTTTTGTGAAAGCTTGTGTCCCATATGCACCTCTTCGAGGGTGCGAAGGGCCACTTTTAAATCTTTTTTCGAGAAACAGCCAAGTAATGACCGCCAACTATGAACTTTCCCTAACCGTCCACAGAGAACGTTTGTTAAAAGAGTGGAGCGTGAGACAAGGTTGAATTGTTGATGAATAAATCCCAAACGTTGATGCAGGCGGCGGAGCCGAAGACCTCTAGGCAGAGGGAGATCGTTACCGAGTATTCTAATAGTTCCTTGCGTCGGCGCAAGGAAGCCTTTCAGTAAACGCAATAACGTTGTTTTGCCTGCTCCACTTGGCCCAATAACTATTAGTTGCTCTCCCGCTTCTATGGTGAGGTGACGGATATGGAGGGTAGGGGCGCCCTTGCCATAGGAAACTTCCACATTTTTTAGGTGTAGGATGCTCACTTGCCCTGAAGGAATCCATGTTTGATAGCCAGTTGCTCGACGCCTAGGAATGATTTGTGAGTAACGGTGACGTAGCCGTCGATACCATAGAGGAATCTAAGAAGGTGGCGATTGGTTGGCTTATTTAGGTTTAGTGTAGCGTTGCGGAAGTTTTTGCGAAGCTCGGGATTTAAACCTCTCCGGACCACGACACAGTGAGAAGGGATGTCAACCGATTCTGCAATTGACACCATCATTTCACGTTCCTCAGGCCGGAGTAGCGAGATGGAAAATTCCCCTATACCGGCGGCGTCAGTAAAGCGGTTAAATACGGAGCGAATAGCTTGTTCGTCACCACCAGCAAAGTAGGTGCGCCCAAAGAATTTTTCTGGTCCCTCACCCGGCTGAAGAAGCCCAGCACGGTGGAAAATATCCACTGGGTACATGAATCCTGATGACGAGATGGGATCGACAAAGGAGATAGTTTTACCACGAAGATCCGCAAGCCTGCGAATTTTACTGTCACGGCGGACGAAGATTTTAGCACGGTAGGTAGTGTGTCCCCGGTAAATTTCCCCCAGTAGAGCGTCGGCAACACCCATATGGTGTGCCATTACGTAAGGAAGAGGAGACATAAAGCTTACGTCTGCCTGGCCACCACGAAGAGCTTCAACCGCAGCACTATAATCGGTCATGACGTAGGGGCGTACAGGTCGGCCTAACTCCTTTTCGAGGTAGGTGATTACAGGTCGCACATCTTCCAGCATCTGGCCAGGATTTGCTGAGGGAATAAACGCAATTCGGAGCGGAGGGAGACTGGTATTAATTACCTTTGCTGGCCCCGCCTTTGCTTGCTTTGTGTCCTCAAGAAAGACCAGTGCTGAAAAAATTGATAGCAGTACAAATAGGAATGAGAATTTTGTGCGCGTCACTGTAAATGCTCCTTATGTTGGTGGTAGAGGTTTCGGAATTTGGTGACAGCCTTGTTCACTCGAGTCATCTCGCCGGCTATTAATGCTACATAGCCAATATCAAGTGCTTGCGCCAACTCTTCCATCACAGGTTCTAGAGCCGGATTTTTTAGATCCCATTTATGAGCTCGAACCTCGAAGGCCACAGTTTGAAAGAGAATCCGGATAAGCTCAGGCTTATTCCGCGCAACCAAAGTTTCATAAGTGGAAAGGAAAATTTCAAATTCCTCAAGCTCCGGTGCAACGATGCTCTCGTTACTTTCAAAGGCTTCGATGCCATCACCGATGGTTTGAAGATACGCGGTAAGGTCGCCTTTTTCAGTTAGGGTAAGGCCAAGACGGTAATACTCATCAAAATAGTCCACTACGCTTTTTAGTGTTGGTCGACTTCCATCATGGAAATAGGGAGCCGTAAAGCGCGTACCTAGAAGTGTTGGCGTATCCAGCGCACCGTCTTTACCATAGGTTTCTGCGGGCGGGACGGTACCCACGTCATGCCTTTGTCGGTCGAGGAAGAATGTGGCTGGAACATGGCAGGATGCACAGGAGAGATCCTTCATGGAAGAGAAGGTGCGATGAAAGATTTCCTCGCCTCGCCTCGCCTCCACAGGAGTTGTTGACTTAAGTGAACCATTGCTTTCGAGATGTGAATTCGGCAGGTAGTCGATTTCATTCAGGTAGGCTACGATCCCATCCACGATATCGGGATCTGGCTCCGGGCCGCTAAACTCGCTGACGATGACGTTCCTCACAAATTCCCGCAGTGAGGCGAAACGACCATTCCTTCCGTAAGGGGCTGTGAATCGGATGCCACGCATATCAGGAATATCAATGGGGTCAAAAATACCATTGTTCGCGTGCCCTCCGAAGAAGCTATTGCTAACATCTATCGTTCCTGGCACCACCGAGAGGCCGGGAATGAAGAACTGAGGGTTGGTTACTCCTTTATTGTGGCAGGTATTACAACTGAGACCCATGCTCCGTGCAGGCTCACCAAATATATAGGAGCTATCGAAAGCCATATCACCCAGGGCGACTAGGTAGGTCTCTCGCTCGTCTACTCCTCTGGCAACTAGGTTGAGAATTTGCCGGGGCCGTGGCTGTTGCTTGTTGATGTTTGTTCCAGGAGGTAGCGACTGTGGGAGAGTGGTGTCTGGTATGAAAGAGGAGCTTAATCGTGGAAGCGGTGCTAGCCTGCGGCTATTTGGAGCTTTAAACTTGTCGCCATAGTTCTGATCCAGGTAGACAGAAACACTCTTAGCTTCCTTA
>CAZSDV010000073.1:7847-8128 GCA_964605715.1 uncultured Acidobacteriota bacterium | reverse complement strand
ATGCTTGCGCTGCCTGGCGTAGCTCGCAAGACAGCAAATGTGGTATTTGGAAACGCATTTGGCATTCCTACGGGAGTAGTTGTTGATACCCATGTCTTTCGCATCTCGCGCCGCCTAAAATTCTCTACACAGAAAACACCCGACAAAGTTGAAAAAGATTTAATGAAAATAATTCCCCAGGAGCGATGGATTGATTTTAGTCATCAAGTAATCCACCATGGACGACAACTTTGCTCAGCCCGGAGGCCTCTCTGCACCGATTGCCCTCTTGATGCTCTCTG
>CAZSDV010000073.1:0-7837 GCA_964605715.1 uncultured Acidobacteriota bacterium | reverse complement strand
AATATGATACGGCCCTTGCTGATACATTTCCCCTGTAAATCCTCCGATTGACCCACTTCTATAGTTAACCTATACTGGATATGTAAGAGATATTTAGCATTTGTTTGGATAAAAGAGTTCCTGGCCAGGAGACTCAGTTTATGAAAATTATTCTCGATGAAGGGGCTGGATTTTGCTTCGGTGTGGAGCGGGCCATTAAGATGGCCAACGAAGAATCCCAAAATGCTTCTGGGCCCATCGTAACCATAGGACCTTTAATTCATAACCCGCAAGTCATTGAAGAAATGAAGCGCGACGGGGTAGAGGTTGCGAGCGAAGGCGAGAATCTCCATGGAACCACAGCTATAATCCGCACACATGGCGTTCATCCTCAAGAAGAAGACAGGTTGCGCAAGGCAGGAAATCGGGTACTTGATGCAACTTGCCCATATGTGAAGAAATCCCACGAATACGCCGAACTGCTTCGCCAAGAGGACTATCATATCATCATCATTGGTGACCCGAACCACCCTGAGATCAAAGGTGTGTTGGGTTACTCAGGGGAACGCGTAACCGTCATCACGCAACCTCAGGAAGCCGACTCCCTGCCTCACTATGCCAGGATGGGCGTAGTGGTCCAGACCACCTACCCTATTGAAAAAGTTCAGAAAATAATCTCGAAACTCATAGGAAGATCAACAGAGCTACGTATATTTAATACGATATGCGACTACACTTCCGACCGTCAGATTTCCGCTCGGGAAATTTCTTCGCCAGTTGACCTGATGTATGTAATCGGTGGGCGCAATAGTGCAAACACAAACAAACTAGCAGAGATCTGCGAGCAACAAGAAACCATCACTCGCCATATTGAAGTCGCGGATGAGATTGATGCGCATGACCTTGAGGGCGTTGAAAGTGTGGGTATCACCGCTGGAGCATCCACTCCTGACGGTCGCATAGCTTCAGTCATTAGCCGCATTGAAGAAATAACTGGTGCTATCGAAAAGGCTAGCCATTAGCCAAAATTTATACCCTCTCCCTTGATTCAATTTAGTTAATGGATTCGATCGTTATCCTGCGTTGATCACCACAAAGGCATTCAAGGTGAACTTCAAGCCTTCGTTGCGCGCTGGCTAAGCTCGTCAATTTTTCTCCCCACTCAACCAACACAGTTGAATTGCGGCTGAACAAATCATCCAAGCCCAAGGATTCCACCTCACGAGAATCCTCAACGCGATAGAGATCAACATGAAAAATCTTAGCATCTTCGTGTTCACCGTACTCCTGAACTAAGGTAAACGTAGGACTAGTCACCTGATCCTCTTCAATCTCACAAATTCCCGAAACCACTCCTTTAGTAAAAGTAGTCTTCCCACTCCCTAAATCTCCAATGAGAAGAATGAGTTGCGGCCGTAACCCAGGCAAAGCACTCCACTCGGCAGCTAGCTTCCTACCTAACTTGATGGTTTCTTCAGCGGAATAAGTTATGAATCGGCGGGATTTCACAGCAGTTTTTTGTGGCATTACACTAGCGTAACCCTCCTGGCCTGTCACCACCACCTTGCCGGAGGCTCCGGAAGGCATTAGAAATTGCGTCTAAAAGATCTGATGCAACAAAGGCTTGCTCCTCAACTCGATCAACTGCCAGATCACCGGCTAATCCATGAAGGTAGATGGCAGCTGCTACGACCTCGGAAACCGGATGGTCAGGATACTGCGCCAATAGCCCAGCAATCATCCCTGTAAGGACGTCGCCAGTGCCGGCGGTAGCCATTCCTGGATTACCAGTGGGATTAACCCAAACCTCTCCGGTGGGGCCTGCAGTAAGAGTACGATAACCCTTCAAGGCGACATGCAACTCGTTCTGAATAGCCATGTCACAAGCTAATTCAATTCTCTTCGCTTGCACCTCCGCAGAAGAGATTCCCTTCATTCGTGCCATTTCTCCGGGGTGAGGAGTTAGCACCCGCGTCCTACCCCTACCTGAAAGGGTGTCCATGTAACCGGAAAAAGCGTTCAGTCCGTCAGCGTCGAGCACTAAAGGGTGCTCGTACTTGGCAACAACCTGGCGAACCAATTCAGAGGTTTCTTTGGTGGTTGTGAGGCCAGGCCCTACAGCTAACACAGATTTTTCTTCCACTAATTTATCCAAACGGCCGCAATTAAGAGCTTCAAGCGAGACCGTCCCATCCTCGGTTTCCGGCAACCCCTCAGTCATTATTTCTGGGGAAAGGGATGCGACCACCGGCAACACGCTTTGAGGAGTAGCGACTGTCACCAGGCCCACGCCCACTCGAAGGGCGGCTTGTGCAGCCAATACAGCTGCACCCGTCTTGCCTCGCGAACCGGCAAGCAATAGCACATGACCAAAGTTTCCCTTGTGCATGCCCATCTTGCGCCGTACAAGAAGGGAAGAAACTAACTTTTTAGTAGTTAAATTCAGGAGTAGTTCCGGATTGTCCGATAATAGCCGTCCAGGGGTCCCGATATCCTTTACCTTCCACTCTCCCATGTGTTCGCACGCAGGTGGGAGAACATGAGCTATCTTGGGGGCCGTAAGTGTCATGGTGAAATCTGCCCGCAAACAAGGTCCTGATATCTCTTCTTTATCTGAAAAAATTCCTGTTGGGATATCCACCGCCACCCAATGGACCCCAACCTTCTCTAAGTAGTTAGCCTGAAGGTCCCGGACCACCCTCGAATAAAAACCCTTCAAGGGCCGCGTCAACCCAGTTCCGAAAATAGCATCAACAAAGAGAGTGGTTGAGGCAAGTTCTGTTATTAGTGAACTCCAACCTTTAAAATCAACTACGGCTCTCGGCTCACCAGTAGTCTCAGAGAGTATTCGGTGGTTGTGTTTCGTATCTCCTTTAAGTTTTTTAGGATCTGCTAGAAGTAAGGTAAGCGGCTTCAGTCCTCGCAAATTTAATTGACGCGCAGCTACTAATCCGTCACCACCGTTATTACCAGGCCCACAGAGAATGGTAATTCTTTGATCTTGAAGCGGACTAAACCGACTTTCAAGAAGTTCCATTACTCCTAGGCCAGCGTTTTCCATCAACAACAAGCTCGGGATACCGCACAATTCAGTAGTCTGTCGGTCCACAGTTTGCATTTGAGAAGCAGTGAGAATTTTCATTTTGGTTTTAGGCCACACCCAGGATTAAGGAAGCCATCCCCCGCTAACATTTATAACCTGGCCACTAAGAAAGGAGGCTTCCTTGCTGAGGAAAATTTTTACCGCCGCGGCCTCGGAAGCCCTAGATATTCGTTGGGCACCCACCTTATTTGACCGATAGCCAATTGCTACATGCGCTCCCTGACGAGCCAGCAAGAGAGCAACCTCTCCTCCGATCTCACTTGATGCCCCGGTCACTAGCGCCACCCGGCCCTTGAGAGACACTTCCTACCCTCCTCCTTTTTTTGATTCAGGAGATCCAGACGAACCTCTGGGCTACAAACCTCCGCCTCAATTAAGGTCAAATTCTCCTGACTTCAGTTTACTGAAATACTCCTGAGTTGCTTTTTTTACCTTCTTCGCAAGAAGGAACATTGCGATCGTATTAGGAACAACCATCAACGCCAGCATGATATCGGCAAAGTTTACCACCGGAGCCAGCTCCCACATGGCCCCAACAACGGCCATCACACAAAACAGCAACTTATACGGCACAATACCTTTTCTGCCAAATATATAATTTACGCAACGCTCACCGTAGTAAGACCAGCTGACCAGAGTAGAGTAGGCAAACAAGGTCACGGCAACCGGAATAAAATACTGACCAAAGCCTATCAGTGCTGAATCAAACGCTGCTGCTGTCATCTTAACTCCGCTCAACTGATTAGACCCCGACTGCCAGGTTCCTGTAATAATAATAACCAAGGATGTCATGGTGCAGATCACCACAGTATCAATAAAAGGCTCAAGGAGAGCTACTACACCCTCCCGGATTGGTTGGTCAGTACGGGCTGCCGAATGGGCAATGGCAGCTGAGCCTAAACCTGCTTCGTTCGAAAAGCACGCCCTTCGGACCCCCTGAACCACTGCAGTCCTAACTGCAATTCCTGCAACGCCCCCAGCCACAGCCGTTTCGCTGAATGCACCACGAACGATCATCCCGAACATTTCTGGGATATCACCTAAGTTCATTAAGATGACAATCAATGCTCCAATCACATAGATGTAGGCCATAGTGGGTAAGATTTTAGCTGTAACACTCCCAATCCTACGGATTCCTCCAACGATAACTATGCCGGTCAACGTCGCCAGAACGAGGCCCGTAACAAGCGGCGGAACTCCAAAATTCTCTTTCAGCAGTGCCGCTGCCTGGTTAGTTTGGAACATGTTGGCCGCGCCAAAACTTGCTAAGATTCCAGCCAAAGCAAAAAATCCTGCCAAGGGCTTGAACGATTTTCCCAAACCATCCTCAATGTAATACATGGGTCCGCCCCGAACCTCTCCATTAACGTCCACCTTCCGAAACATGCAGGCAAGGCTACACTCGGTAAACTTAGTTGCCATACCAACCAAGCCAGTGATGATCATCCAGAAAGTGGCACCCGGCCCACCCATCTGTATGGCTACCGCAACCCCAGCGATATTTCCCAACCCCACCGTGGCGGAAAGGGCTGTCGATAGGGCCTGAAAGTGGCTGATCTCACCCGGGTCATCCTTGCGATCATATTTGCCACGTATGACCTGGATCGCGTGTGCAAAACCGTACCACTGGATTCCACGGAACATTAACGTCAAGGTAAACCCTGTCCCTACGAGGAGAACTACTAGAGGCAAGCTCCATACATAACCCACCGTTGTTTCTAAAAACGCGTTGATCGCTTCCATCTATAAACCCTCTCTTCTAATCCTATCGCGCGTGCCAATCAGGTGAAAACCATCCGTTTCTTGATATTATGGCCCCCCTGTATTCCTCAGCATAGTACCCCTGAGTTCTACCTCACAGATTCCAGGATCTGCAAATACCGGCCTGCTCTCTTGCCTATATCTTCAATGCCAATCAAATCCTGAATCACGGCAACCGAATCAGCCCCGGCAGCCAAAACCTCTGTCGCATTATCAAGTGTAATACCACCAATGGCCACCAGAGGCTTTGTAGCAACTTCCAATACCTTTTCCATTCCCTTAAGACCCACCACACCATCGGGTTGCTCCTTGGAGGAGGTGGGGAAAATCGGCCCGAAGGCTAGATAGTTCGCTGAGGTCTTTTCACCTTCCTCCACTTGCCTTAAGGTGTGCGTGGATAGGCCAATCATGGCAGTTTCCCCTAAAAATGAACGTGCCGACTCTACAGGCATGTCCTCCTGTCCCAGGTGAATTCCAGATGCCTTGGCAAGAAGTGTAATGTCAAGGCGATCATTAACAATCAATCTTCCACCTGCATCATTCACAATCTCAGCTAATCTCATAGCGGTCATACAAAGCTTGCGCGAAGAAGCATGTTTGTCTCGGTACTGAATAAGCTTCACTCCGGCTTCAAGGAGTCGACGAGTTGCATCCAGCTCCGATATACCTTTTAGTTTAGAGGGGTCAAGGATTGCATAAAGGCGTGGGAGCATTAGTTGGCGCATCACTTTCGTTCATAAACAGCTTTGCCACAGGATGAGGATATGATTCTCAAAGGGAAGCTACTTCACCGCACTTGATCTAAACCGCACCTCCCAGACCAAGAATTGACTGAGGGTAATCAATACCAATCAGGTTTAAATCAAGTTTCCCTCACCCCCATCGAATTAAATTTCTTCAGGAAATTGGTATCGAAATGTCCAGCCCGAAATTCAGGATCAGCCATTATCTTCTGGTGAAGTGGAATTGAAGTGGAAATACCCTCGACAATGAACATATCTAGGGCCCTGGCCGTGCGGCTAATGGCCTCCTCACGATCTCTCCCTTGTACAATGAGCTTTGCAATTAAAGAATCATAATAAGGGGGGATTTCACATTCTGCGTAAGCGGCGGTATCCACCCGGACACCGGTTCCCCCAGGTGTATGAAATGCCGTTACCTTCCCCGGTGACGGTGCAAAGGTAACTGGATCCTCCGCACAAATGCGGCACTCAATACTGTGCCCACTCAAAGGAAAATGGTCCTCTTTCACTTCCAGTCGCTCACCGGCTGCCACCTTGATCTGGGTCTTTACCAGATCAACTCCCGTTACCATCTCCGTAACAGGGTGTTCGACCTCCAGCCGTGTATTCATTTCAATAAAATAGAGCTCCCCGCTCGAATCCCTCAGGAATTCCATGGTCCCAGAGTTTGTGTAACCTATTTTTTTTAGGGCACTAACTACAGTTCTTCCCATGTTATCGCGGGTTTCTGTATCTATAATAGGGGAGGGAGATTCTTCCAGGACTTTCTGGTGCCGCCGCTGAATTGTACACTCACGTTCGCCCAAATGAACCACTTTACCGTGTTGATCTCCAATAACCTGAAATTCAATGTGGCGAGGGTTCTACAAATTTTTCTCAAGATAAACATCCGCACAATTGAATGTTGCCAAAGCCTCACTCTTCGCGCTACTCACCGAAGCACCTAGATCAGCCTCTGAGGTCACCACGCGCATACCTCGTCCACCTCCACCTGCGGAGGCCTTAATAATCACCGGATATCCAACCTGCTCTGCTTGCTGAAAAGCCTCTTTCTCAGATAAAATGATACCCTCAGAACCAGGGAGGACCTTCACTCCAGCCTCACTCATAGCTTTCCGAGCCCGCCCCTTATCCCCCATCAATCCAATCACATTCGAGCTTGGTCCTATAAAGGTGATCTTTGAAGCTTCGCATACTGCTGCAAATTGAGGATTTTCAGAAAAGAATCCGTATCCGGGGTGGATAGCATCGACATCAGTAACCTCAGCAGCGGATATGATACTGGCCAAATTCAAATAACTTTCTTTGCTGTGAGGAGGGCCAATGCAGACTGCCTCATCGGCAAACCGAACGTGCAATGAGTTCCGATCTGCCTCGGAAAAAACTGCTACCGTATTGATTCCTAAGTCTTTACAGGCGCAAATCACCCGTAGGGCAATTTCACCTCGGTTGGCAACTAGAACCTTCTTAAACACTAACCCAGAGCTTACCCTTCCTGTCTATTTTTTGCGTGAGGGATGAATCGCGAACAAAGATTGCCCGTACTCAACAGGTTGGCCATTTTCAACGTAGGTTCGGACAACCTCACCTGGAACTTCTGCCTCAATCTCGTTCATCAACTTCATTGCCTCAATAATGCAAAGCACTTGCCCAATCTCAACAACGTCTCCTGCATTGACAAAAGCGGGGGTATCGGGATTGGGAGCCTGGTAATAGGTACCCACCATTGGGGATTTCACAATAAACATCTCCTTGGAGGTTTCCTTACTCTCCTTAGCAGATGCAGTTTGACTGGGAGTGTTTTGCGGAGCACTAAAAGACTTATCATCAGAGGAAGCCACCACCACTGGCTCAGATGGAGCTTCGCTGGCAGGTAGCCGGGTCCCTGGATCTCGCTTGACGCTAATCTTCAGATTTCCGCGCTCCATCTCAAACTCATGGATACCGCGTTCGATTAGGAGATCAAGAAGCTCACGTAGCTCTTTTGGGGTCATTCAGCGCTCCATGTCATTTCAATCAACCTGTTTTCCTTAACCAAGGACCCACTCATTCTTATCATCCGGAGTGAGGATTTCGCAGCCATCCTTCCTCACCAGAACCGTATCTTCGATCCGGATCCCACCCCATCCGGGCATATAAACTCCGGGCTCGACGGTAACAACAGAGCTCTCTAGCAAAACATGCTTCACGTTTCGGGCTAACCGTGGGGCCTCATGGATCTCAAGGCCTAATCCATGACCCAGGCTATGGG
>CAZSDV010000072.1:0-8321 GCA_964605715.1 uncultured Acidobacteriota bacterium | reverse complement strand
TTCAGCCATTGCAGTGTATTTACTTTTTTCTTACCTTAACCCTGATCATGAGTTGCGCCTGAAGGAATTTTTGCAATTACAATTTCCAAAGGTTGCCGTTTCAATTTCGCATGAACTTGCACCTATCTGGCGGGAATATGAACGGGGCAGTACTGTCGTGGCCGATGCATTCGTCAAGCCCCTTTTGCAGCGCTATGTAAGTTCCGTTCGAAAGAGCCTAGGCAGCTTGGGCCTGCGTTGTCCATGGGCGATTATGAAATCTAATGGTGGCCACACCACTGCTGAAGGTGCTGAGAGCCAGCCTATCAATCTCCTGCTGTCTGGCCAGAGTGGTGGAATTATCGGTGGAAAGTACTTTGGGGCTCTTGCTCGAGAGAAGAACTTGGTAACTCTGGATATGGGTGGGACAAGTTGTGATGTAGGAGTCGTGCAAGGAGGTAAACTTTCCTATATCACTAACTACGAAGTGGAGTGGGGGATTCCTGTTAGTGCCCCCTTTGTCGACTTGACCACGATCGGAGCAGGGGGAGGGAGTATTGCGTGGATTGATAAAGGGGGATTCCTACGGGTTGGACCGCAGAGTGCCGGAGCAGAACCAGGGGCAATTTGCTACGATCGAGGTGGCACAGAAGTAACGGTGACCGATGCCGATTTGATTTTGGGGCGGGTAAACCCAGATTATTTTCTGGGAGGAAAAATGCAGTTAAACCTGAGTGAGGCTCAAAAAGGTTTAACCGAACTAGGCAGACAATTGGAACTGAGTTCCGTAGAGGTTGCGCAAGCTGTTATCGATATGGCCAATGAGAATATGGCCAATGCCATTCGGGTTGTTTCCATCGAGCGTGGCTTGGACCCACGGGATTTTAGTTTGGTTGCTTTTGGGGGAGCTGGACCGTTGCACGCAGGAGGTATTGTCGAAAAAATGGGGATGAGTCGCATCGTCATTCCTCTCTATCCAGGACTCTGTTCAGCTTTTGGTGCGGCTATCGCTGATTTTCAGGTGGACAAAGTATGGAGTACAAATTATCGCTCCGACAAAATGGAAGCGGATGTAATTATCGGTCAGTTCCAAGAGTTGGTGGCCACGGCCCAAAAAGATTTACGTGCGGAAGGATTTAGGGCCACCCCGGAGGTGCATCGTGCTATCAGCATGCGTTACGCAGGTCAGAACTATGAGCATGATGTGAAATTGCAAGATGGCGCCTTGAATTCAGGGAGTCTTCAACGGGCATTAGATGAGTTTCATCGACTCCACGAAAGGCTCTATGGTTATTCGATTAGCGGAGAGGTTATCGAGCTGATCCGTATTAATGTTACCCTTATAGGGCGGACAAAGAAACCCCAGCTCAAGGCTCCCCTAAATAACGAAGATCCACAACCTCGTGGAACTCGATCTGTCTATTTTGACAAAAAAGGATTTGTTTCCTGTCCGGTGTATCGCCGGGATGAATTGCCTGGTAGGCATAGGATCGTGGGCCCAGCAGTTATCGAGGAGCCTGATTCTACCATCCTGCTTCATCCCGGACATAAGCTCCGGGTGAACCAATACGGAGTTATTGTTATCCGCTTGTGAAAAAGGACAATCATGGAAAAGATTGACACCGTTACTTTGAGCGTGATCAATAATGCTCTCGTTAACATTTGCCGGGAGATGGGGACGGCCATGATGCGGACCAGCTATTCCCCTATCTTTAATGAAGCACTAGATTTTTCCTGTATGATTTTTAATCGGCGAGGTGACATGATTGGTCAGGCGGAGTTCTGTCCAGCCATGTTAGGTTCGGCCCATTATACCGTGAAATGGACCATTGAGGAGCTTGGTCTGGATTCGTTTGAACCGGGCGATGTAGTTTTGCATAACGACCCCTATCGTGGCCAGTGTCACATGCCTGAGCACATGGTCCTTAAACCCGTTTTTTTTCGGGATCAGCTTTGGGGATTCGTAGCTAACATTGCTCATCTAGGAGAAATTGGGGGTATGGCCCCTGGCTCCTTTGCGTCGGACGCAACGGATGTTTATCAAGAGGGCCTTCGTCTTCCTCCAGTCAAAGTAATGAGCCGAGGCGAGTACGTTCGGGATGTTTGGAAGATTATTCTGAGCAATCATCGTACCCCCAAGACTAGCTGGGGGGACCTTCATGCCATGATCGGTTCGCTCAGCATTGCAGAAACTCGTCTCCTAGAGATGCTCGAGCGATACGATGCACCGTTCTTGACGGCAGCAAGTGATCGACTCCTAGATTATTCAGAAAAGTGGATGCGGGCGGAAATACGGGATATTCCAAATGGGGAGTACCACGCAAGCGACTGTATGGAGGATGACGGCGTTACCGATCAACCGGTATGGATAAAGCTAAAGCTGGTTGTCAAAGACGACGAAGTTATTGCTGATTGGACAGAATCCGATCCTCAAGCCAAAGGACCGGTGAATGCTACCTTCGTGGTGACTGCAGCTGCTTCTTACAGTGGCCTCTTGCACCTTACTAGCAATGACATTCCTCGTAATTCTGGTTGTTACCGACCTATACGAATAGTTACCAAACCTGGTTCAGTTGTCAATGTGCGACACCCGGGTCCGTCAGTAGGGGGAAATACGGAGACCCATCCTCACATTCAAAATATTGTTGTGGCGGCCCTAAGCCAGGCGATTCCTGAGCGGGCAGCAGCTGCGGAAGGGGCGAGTGGCTGTAACTTTCTCTTTGCTGGCGTTCACCCTGATACTGGTGAATACTATACTAACTATCACCTCGATGGGTGCGGGTGGGGTGCCACTGCTTTTCACGATGGCAACTCGGTCATGTGTCCAGAAAACGGAAACTGCCGCAATACTCCGGTAGAAGTTTTGGAAGCAAAATTTCCTTGGGTAACCCTAGAATACAAAATTCGTCGTGACTCAGGTGGTCCTGGTAAGTACCGTGGCGGCCTTGGTTGCTCGCGCATTCTTAGGGTATTAGCGCCTGAAATTACCGTTAGTGCGCTGATGGATCGTACCAAAACCCATGCTTGGGGTCTTTTTGGAGGAGGGAAGGGTGCCTCAGGTGGAATCTTTGTGAGAAAGAATGGAGATAAACGATTTCGAACGTTCTCGGAGGCTTTCGGGACTGTCTCAGATTCTAAATTTACCCGTGTTGTTTTGAAGAAAGGCGACGAAGTGATGATACATTCACCCGGTGGTGGAGGGTATGGTTTGCCTTCTGAACGCACATCTGAGGCTATCGAGCAGGATATTCAACAGGGTTGGGTTTCCTCAGAGGCTGCCCGTAACCTTTATGGGTATGAATCATAGAGATGCGGCAAGGTTTTTTCCTCAGGCCTAATTGAAAACGACGCCTTGTTTCAATTGAGGCCTGCCTTCTGATGTACGAGGGAGTAAGGGCAAATGGGGCACTGGGAAGAGAGCACATCGAAGTGGTATGAACAGAAGATGGTATACTGCGATCTTTGTGGAAGGATCATCCCGAAAAGGTTTTGGATAGTAGATAAAGAGAGCGACAGTCTCGTTTTTTGTGGGCCAAGTTGCGAGCAACTCCACAAAAGCTATTGGTTGCCTGTCCAGGAACAAAAAACATGAAGCTCTTAGCTAACGGAAGCCATCTTGGTTTCTCATCACACTAATAGATGGGTGAAGGGCCTTTCCCCAGATGAAAGAAGCCGCTTACATGGTCCAGTAGTCGTCTGGTTTGTCCATTGCGACGTATTGGTCCACGTTTTTCGGAGTAATTTCCTCTAGGGGTATAGGTTGGTGCTTGGGGACTGGTTCACCCTTGAAGATTTTTATCATTGAAATGACGCTCTGTGAGCCATGGAGCCGAGGTGGATGGAGAATTGTGTATTTTCCTAAATTGGCCTTTATTAATTTCAAACCCCCATTATATCCATCCAGCCAAGTCAGACAGGGCTTTTTGGCCATTATCATCTCATCAGTAATGCCCGCGGCTCGCAGTGCTTGGACACCTCCTACAGCCATTTCTCCATTGTCAAAGTGAATACCATTAAGATCAGGGTGGGCCGTGATAATATTTTCCATGACCCTTTGCCCGCTGGCCCGCGACCAATCGCCAGCCTGTTGTACGGCATTGACATTTGGATTTATCTTTAGGACGACATCGTAACCTGTATTCCTATCGACCGCCACACCAGCACCTGGGAGTCCTTGGAGGATGGCAATCTTGCCCCTACCCCCAATCAACTCAATGAGCTTACCTAATCCCCTGATGGCTCCATTCATATGATCCGTTGCAATAAATGTTTTGTATTTTTTGCTGGAAACTCTGCGGTCAACGATGACCACTGGAATGCCCTCCTTTTCGCATTGATCCAGCATGGGATTAGCCACATACAAGTTGGCTGGGCTGATAATAAACCCATCCACTTTCTTGGCGAGTAGGTCCTCTAGGTCTGCGACTTGCTTGGCTGGCGAATCGTTAGCATCGGTGATCAGAAGGTTAATATTGGCATGTTTCGCGACTTCCTGCTCGATGGCTTCCCGGAGAGCGGTGCGCCAAGTGTTAGTTTCTGAGGCATTACTAAAACCTATGGTCCATTGTTTTTCCCCAGATTTATTCCTCTTTTGGGCCTCACGTGGGATAGTTTCTCGCGAGCAACCTTCTAGTGTTATAAAAACGCCTGCACCTGCCAAGCACTCTATAAATTTTCGCCGACCGAACTGCTTACCTTCCCACACGGTAACCACCCTCCCTCTATATAACTAGACTGGCTAATACGCTGAGGTTTTCATTTATTTCCCATTATGTTTTCCTGGGTGTTTATTCAGTTCTAGTACCACTACTTTAGGCTATCTATGCCGCACGCTTTTTGTAAAGAGAGACTGCGACTAGAATGATAAATCCTTTGGCGATACCTTGCATGTAGGGTGACACACTCAACAGATTTAGTAGATTATTGACCATGGACATAATGAGGGCCCCAAGCAAGGTGCCCCACAATGAACCCACGCCCCCAAATAGACTGGTTCCGCCTAAGACTACCGAAGCAATGGCATCTAGCTCCAGTCCACGGCCAGCCCATGGATCGCCAACTGTCACGCGGGCACTAAAGATTATGGCGCCCAGCGCCGCTGACATATTACTTATCATGTAAGTTATGAGCTTGACTCGATTGACCGGAATACCGGAAAGTCGCGCTGCTTCTTCATTTCCTCCCACTGCGTAGACTTGGCGACCATAAGGAGTGAAGCGTAACACTAGTCCTCCAAGGGAGAAAGCAGCGAGCATTATGATTACAGGCACGGGTATGGGGCCAATTGATCCTGCCCCTAGCCATGCATATGTACCACTAATTCCCCCAATCGGCCTTCCGCCGGAAATTGTAAGGGCTGCCCCGCTTGCGATAGCCATCATTGCCAGTGTCACGATGAATGGAGTCACGCCTCGCCAAATTATTACCCCTGCGTTGAACGCTCCAACAGCAGCGCCCAATGCCAATGTTATTAAGATCACGACTGGCAAAGGAAAGCCTTGGCCATCTGCAAAGAGCATGGCGGCAGCCACACTGTAAAAGCTAAGTGTCATTCCTACGGAGAGGTCGATGCCGGCGGTCAAAATGACGAAAGTCATGCCCACCGTTACCACTCCGAGCATAGAGGTTTGGCGCAGTATGTTGAGGATATTACGCTGAGAGATAAAATTCGGCGACAAGACAATCCCTACCACTATAATAAGAAGGAATCCTACAATGGCTCCGGAGCTGGGCCCTAAACGATCGAAGATCCGATTTAGGTGCCCAAGCTTTCTTCTATCATGGCTAGCTAAGCTTGAAGGTTCAGCTTGCTCGACACTTTTTCCGAATTGGTTTTCCTCAACCATAACGTATGGACACTTCCTACCTGACGTAATCTTAACTGAGGTAGGCCTTGCCTTTCTCTAAGACCAAAATAAATTATGAAAGCATCCTGACCAATGACTATTTAACTCATTTTTTCCTAGGATGAAATCGGTTTTCCGCAGGAGTGTAAGTATCGCATTTTCTTAAGAAATGCCATGCAATTCTTCTCTGGGACTAGGATGGAAATTTCATCTGCATTATCTCCAGGCTATCTTCACTGGCATCTTGATAACTGTGATTGCATGTCAGTTTGAAGACAAGAAATAGCACAACCCTCTTTAAAAATATAGCTTTGGTTCGCTGAAAAACCTCACTTCAGATGTCGTGGCCAGAAATTAACACAAAAAACTGTTGTCCGACTAAACCAAATTACGCTTTCTTTTTCATCTACCAAGGTAAAAACTGATCGCTCAATTCCCTATTGTGTAACACTCGAAGAATGATTTACCTTATCAATCGTGAGTCAGTCGAATCCCGCACCTCTACTTCGGGAATTTTCCCACCTGCTGCCGCCAAAAGGCATGGCGCTAGACCTAGCCTGTGGAGGTGGGCGCAATGCCGTCTACCTAGCCAGGAGAGGTTTAGAGGTAACAGGAATTGATTGGTCTGAAAAATCTCTCGACGAGGCGAAAGATCTGGCAAGGAAAGTAGAAGTGCAGGTTAACTGGATACATGAGGATCTGGAATCATTCCTCATACCCGTCGCGCATTTTGACGTTATTACCTGCTTCTACTACCGTGACCCATGCCTCTACTCGCAGATCATATCTGCACTTCGTCCTGGTGGTCTCCTATTTTATGAAACTTTCACTCGTGAGCAGCTCCACTTCCAAATTGGACCGCGCAACCTGGCCCACCTCCTTTCCCCAGGTGAACTATTACAGTCGTTCGGTACGCTCAAAGTACTCTTTTACAGGGAAACATCTCGAGAAGCAGGACTGGGTGGCATGGTCGCACAGAAGAATTTAAGGAGCTAGCATTATGAAGGGCGCCAAGGTAAGGAGTTTATGGTTGGTTACATGATAAATTGGTGTACGCTACCTTTGTTTTACAAGGAGTTATTCGGTTAAGTTTACCAGAAGCAGGCGGCGGTCCAGGTGGCCACTCATTACTGTTTATCTTTAATTCATCCCTGAACGCTAAGCTTCTGTAGCCTTATTAATACGAGTAGGAGAATGGATATGGAGAAGAACTTTTTTTGCTTGTTCCGCAAGGTAATCCGATTGGGGCTTCGGGCATTGATGCTTGCTTGGGTAACCTTTTCAGTTTTTGAGAGTTCCATGGCACAGGGTCCTAAGAGGATCAACAAGGCCATTGAGCTGTTATCTAAGGGTCAGCCTATATATTACGTCCATGTTGTTGACAGAAGCTACGAAGGTGGACGGAAAATGGCTCAGACCTGGGCTGACTACATAACTTATGATATGGAACACAATCCGCTCGACATTCCTCGGCTTGCCCGATTCATGGAGGGCCTCATTGATGGAGGTCCTACAAAGAGTGGACACCGAACCCCAGCGGTTGTGGTTACACTTCCAATTGACGGATTTGATGAGGCAGTGGTTTGGGCTAATTCTTGGATCATTAAACAGGTTTTAGCCACTGGCGTGCATGGTTTGCTTCTTTGTCACGCCCAAACACCCGGTGCCATCCAGGCGTTCGTGGAGGCAAGCCGCTATCCCATGCACCAGCAGGGAGTAGGAGAAGGTTTAAGGGTTGGTCAACGTGGGAACGGCGGACAAGGCCCAGCAGCAGGTGTTTGGGGTATCTCTGTTGAGAAATACCTCCAGAAAGCCGATGTGTGGCCCCTCAACTCGGATGGGGAGATTCTTTTGGGGGTGAAAATCGAAGACAAGGTTGCTTTATCGAATACCCGATCTTCTTTGAGGGTTCCCGGTGTTGGTTTTGCGGAGTGGGGTCCGGGGGACATGTCCTTTTCTCTCGGTGTTTGGGGATTGGGCAAATCAAATGCCAACCTTTTCCGAGCCCCCTTACCATCAGAAATGCAGTCTGCACGAGGTCGAGTTTTAGCGGCCTGTAAGGAGAATAACCTTGCTTTCCTTAATGGCGCTACTCTGGAGAATATTTCTGAAATGATCCGTGAAGGGGTAATGATTGTGGCTGGGGCCAGTGAATCTGTGGCCAACAAAGGGCGACAGCTTACTAACAGGCAGATGGCATGGTAAGAGGGCAGGAAAGAAGGAAAATGGTCTCACAAGGTTGGCAATGAGATCCCATAAATCAGGTTTTTCGTTGTTACGCATCAACCCTCCCCCTTTCCTTTTTTGTGAGATGCGGTTAATTTAGCTTAGTTAATTTTTTCAAGGGGCGTGTAGCTCAGCTGGGAGAGCACCTGGTTTGCATCCAGGGGGTCGTGGGTTCGAATCCCATCACGTCCACCAAACTACTCCAATTTGGAATCATTGATGCAAACTAAACAAACTCATATGAATCGAAGACACTTCCTAAAAAAGACT
>CAZSDV010000071.1:0-8510 GCA_964605715.1 uncultured Acidobacteriota bacterium | reverse complement strand
TGGCACTCCGTTGCGCCGACGGCATCTGGCAACGCCGACAGGAATGGATGTAAGATAGCATCTCACTATCAATTCAAAAGAAAGAAACCTCTATGGATTAAGGTTAGCGTCCCCGACGGGATTTGAACCCGTGTTACCGCCGTGAAAGGGCGGTGTCCTAGGCCGTGCTAGACGACGGGGACCTCAGAACCTATGTGGGGATTCGGGTTTTGAGTGTGTTCTTTAAACCTTACCTAATATGCTGGCGATAATCTGGTCGGGCCTCTGCTCCACACTCCCCTCCTAACGATGCTAGCAATGGTCACTGTAACTGTCAAATTTTCCTTCCCTTCAATTCCCAACCTGATTCCTTTCCTGGTAGATTTGAGTGAATTAGAGAAAGAGGTAAGAGGAGTCTATATTCTACTGCCTTGGCTTCTGGGGAAAGGGTTGACAGTTTCGCTTGTTGGCCGATAGAATGTTCCTCTGCTATGTTGATACCACGGACACATCGCCACCATCATCACGCGATTCGGGTGACGTGTCGGTGGGCCTCTCCTTAGTAATTATCTAAAAGATTCTGGAGTTTAGGGAGCCCGCTGACGTAAGCTTCAGCGGGCCTTTTTTTTCTGACGTTGTTTTTAAGTGGGGGACCAGAAGCGCAATTCAGTTGATTAGGAGATTATTTACGATGTTAATACGCTTTAAGATGGACCTAATTCCTGCTGTTGTGCAGGACCATAGCTCCGGTGAGGTCTTAATGGTAGGTTATATGAACTGGGAGGCTTACCGGAAGACCGCTGAGACAGGGCGCGTAACCTTCTATAGTCGTTCTCGACAGAAACTTTGGACTAAAGGAGAGTCTTCCGGACACTGGCTAAAGGTACATGAAATCCGGATTGATTGTGATGAGGATACCCTACTGGTGCTAGCCAATCTTCAAGGTCCGGGTACTTGCCACCTTGGCTACCGTTCCTGTTTTTTTCGTAGGATGACGCTTGAGGGTGAAGAAATCATTGCACCCCGTGTCTTTGAGCCAGACAAGGTTTACGAGAAACCTGTCCTGAAGGAGGGACGGCCATGAAACTACGCGTGGGAATTCCAAAGGGGAGTTTGCAGAGTGCAACTTTGCAGTTATTTGCACGGGCTGGATTTAATATCACGGTCAGTCCGCGCTCCTATTTTCCTCAGATCGATGATCCAGAGATCGAGTGTATGCTCATCCGTGCCCAAGAAATGGCCCGCTACGTGGAAGATGGTGTTCTCGACGCCGGTCTGACTGGCAGGGATTGGATTCTAGAAAATGAAGCGAAAATTGTTGAGGTGGCCGATCTCATTTATGCCAAGCAGTCATTTGGCAAAGTCCGTTGGGTCCTAGCGGTTCCTGAAACTTCTTCTTATCAAAATGTGAAGGAATTGGATGGATGTGTCATCGCAACTGAGTTAGTAGGAGTTACGCGGAAGTATCTGGCTAAACACGGTGTTTCTGCAAAAATAGAGTTCTCTTGGGGTGCCACAGAAGTCAAGCCTCCCATCCTGGCTGACGCTATTGTCGAGGTAACTGAAACTGGTTCTTCTCTGCGCGCCAACGGTCTCAGGGTGCTTGATACTTTGATTGAGTCGAATACGCAGCTGTTTGCAAACCGGAAAAGCTGGAAAGATCGCTGGAAACGAACCAAGATTAAGAACCTTGAAATGCTCCTGCTTGGAGCCATTGAGGCGCAAGGGAAGGTGGGGTTGATGATGAACGTACGGCGAGTTGACCTCAAGAAGGTTTTGGCTGTTTTACCAGCCATGAAGCGACCAACTATTTCTAACCTGAGCGACCGGAAATGGGTAGCAGTCAGTACGATTATCAAGGAAAGCACGGTGCGAGAAATTATTCCCAGACTCAAGACTGCTCGTGCCGAGGATATTGTGGAATATCCTCTCAACAAAATTGTGGCTTAATGTTACCAATAATCTAATGTTACGTATTATCTTTAGCCAAAATCGGAAACAACTTTACGGTCTGCTTGCCGCGCGTGAAGTTATGCTTGGAGAAGCCGAGCAAGTAGCTACTCGCATCTTGAGGGCTGTTGGGAAACATGGTGATCAGGCGTTGCTCGAGTTGACACAGCGATTGGATCACGCAGATCTTAGGAAAATTGGGTGGGTGGTTAGTAAAAGCGAAATCAAGAAAGCACGGAAGGAAGCCTCCACGGAGCTCAAAGATGCCTTAAGAGAAGCTATTTGCAACATTACTTGCGTTGCGCGAGAGCAAATGCCTTCTTCCTGGAAAATAAAGACACAACCCGGCGTCGAAGTGTCCCAATTAATTCGCCCTTTGGAGCGTGTGGCTTGCTACGTACCGGGCGGGCGATTCGCATTGCCTTCCACTGTTCTGATGGGCATTATCCCGGCGCAGGTGGCGGGAGTTGAAGAGATTTATTTGACTTGTCCGAACCCGTCTCCCCCTGTCCTGGTTGCGGCAGATCTCCTAGGAGTAAAAAAAATCTTTCGCCTCGGCGGAGCACAGGCAATCGTCGCTTTTGCGCTAGGCACAAAAAAGGTACCGCGGGTTGATAAAATTGTTGGGCCTGGTAACCGTTATGTTGCTGCAGCAAAGAAACTGGTGTCAGGGAGCTGTGGGGTAGATTTTATTGCAGGCCCGACGGAACTGGTTATTGTGGCATCGCGTGGTAATCCTCGATGGATTGCAGCAGACCTAGTTGCTCAAGCTGAGCATGATTCTGATGCAATGCCAATCTTACTTACGTCCTCTAAGACGTTGGCTCGAGCGGTCAAACAGGAAGTAATCCGCTCAGTGAAGGGATTGGACAGTTCCGTGGCGAGGGAATCTCTGGTTCGGCGCGGAGCAATTATCATCACGCGCTCTCAGCAAGAAAGCCTGGCCCTTGCAAACCGAATTGCTCCTGAGCATTTGATTCTTGTTAACGATGGAAGGAAATTTCTGCCTGAGATCCGGTCTGCCGGCTCCATATTTCTAGGAGATTATAGTGCTGTTGCCGCCGGCGATTATGCATCTGGTACTAATCACATACTTCCCACTGGGGAGGCCGCACGAGTACGCGGAGGTCTTTCAGCCGCTGATTTTGTAAAGATGATTTCCGTCCAGCGACTAACTCGTAAGGGATTGGCCAACCTGCGTTCGACCATCACAAATCTTGCACGGGCAGAGGGCCTAGAAGCTCATGCTCGTTCGGTGGAAGTGAGGTTTGAGTCCCGTGATTAAGCCGCGAAAGACAGTTCGTCGTTCGAAGAGTTACCAACCTCCACTTGAGGGCCGCACCGGGAAATTTCGGTTGGACTTCAATGAAAATACAGTAGGGTGCGCTCCCGGGATCATCCGCGTTTTGAAGAAGCGCTTGAATCCTGATTGGCTTTCCTGTTATCCCGAGTATGAGGAGAGTCGACGGATCTTAGCCCGATACTTCCGCGTGTCGCCTGATGAGATGATCCTTGCTAACGGTACTGACGACGCCCTAAAGATCATCTGTGAAACTTTTATCGATCCTGGTGATGTTCTGGTTGTGCCGGTTCCCACTTTTCCTGTCTATGAGTATTTCGCTAATGCACAAGGAGGAAAAGTTTCTCGAGTTTCGTGTGACGAAAAATTTCTTTTGCCCCAAGAACAAATTATGACTGCTCTTAAACAGCGACCTCGATGGCTGGCTCTAGCTAATCCTAACAGTCCAACCGGAACGATTGTAAGCAAGAAGGATCTTCGCGCAATACTGGAGGCGGCACCCAGAACACTGGTTCTGGTAGATGAAGCCTATTATGATTTCTCAGGCCAGACAGTTCTTCCTTGGATCCGCAGGTATCCAAACTTGGTAGTGACTCGGACTTTTTCTAAGGCTTTTGGCCTAGCAGCCGTAAGGATGGGCTGTGTTTTTGCCAATGAAAAATTAACGGAGATGATGCGGTGCGGAAAAAATCCGTTTTCGGTTAATTCGATAGCCCTCGCGTGCGCAGTGGAGGCTATCAACCAAAAAAAATACGTCAGTCAGTACGTTGCACAGGTTTTGGCTAACCGCAAAAGGCTCTGTGGGGCCTTTGATGAGATGAACGTATTTTACGTTCCAAGTTCTGCAAATTTTGTTTTAACTCGAATAGGGAAACGAAGTAGTGAAATTGCCAGACGCCTAAGACGTAAGCGCATCTTAGTTCGCGACTGGACATACGCATCCAACTTGTGCGGTTACCTCCGCTTCACCGTTGGTTCTTTGGCACAAACACGCCTTCTTATTGAGGAGCTTCGACGGGTACAGCATTTGATGGAGACAGTTAAGCGAAGCGACCTGAGAAGAAAGATTGGAACATAATTTACGGTTCGCTCGTGCTGAGGGGATTACATGAAGTTTCGAAAAGCACTGATTCACCGGCAAACCACTGAGACCGATGTTCGAGTACGACTCAATATCGATGGACGAGGCTGCTACAGTGTCTCGACTGGTATTCGATTCCTGGACCACATGCTAGAACTATTTTCACGGCATGGAGGTTTTGACCTGCAGCTTACAGCTAGAGGTGATCTTGATGTTGACCAGCATCACACAGTTGAGGATGCCGGCATAGCATTGGGTGAGGCTTTCCGTAAAGCACTCGGAAGTAAAAAGGGGATTCTCCGCGCCGGTTATTTTCTTATGCCTATGGATGAAACTCTAGCCCTTGCAGCTGTCGACTTGAGTGGCAGGGCCCATCTAGTCCTGAAGGCTCCATTCCGTGTTCGTCATGTAGGTGATCTTCAAGTAGAATTATTGGAAGATTTTTTTAATGGGTTTGTGACGGCGGCGAAGGCAAACGTTCACTTGAAAGTTGTTTATGGTCGTTCGAGCCATCATCGGGTTGAAGCCATGTTCAAGGTATTTGCGCGGGCACTGCGATTTGCTTGTGCGAGAGATAAGCAGCTTTCTCGTCAACTCCCCAGCACCAAAGGACTTCTATGATTGCCATTGTGGACTATGGTGCGGGTAATGTTGGTTCAGTTGCGAAAGCGGTTCGCCATCTGGGATTCGCAGTGGAAATTGTTAGCGGTCCGGAGAAACTAATCAGCTCTGACAAGATAATTCTTCCTGGCCAAGGACATTTTGAGTCCATGATTAGAGCGCTCCATGAATCCCGTTTGTATGATCCATTGAGAGAAGCAATGGACAAAGGTTGTCGATACCTTGGCATCTGCTTGGGGCTACAGCTGCTTTACGAAGGCAGTGAAGAAGCACCTCGTATGCCTGGAATGGGGCTTATTCCTGGCAATGTCCAGCGGTTACAGGACGTATTCAAGATTCCTCATATTGGTTGGAGTCAGATAGAAGTGCGAAAGACAGATGGCTTGTTAACAGGAATCAAGAGTGGGGAGTTTTTTTATTTTTGCCACTCGTATTCAGCGCCCGTTGGGCCGGCTTGCATTGGAGTAACGAACTACGGCCAGAAGTTTGCCTCTGTTGTAGAGCGTGGTCCGATTTCTGCTGTTCAATTCCACCCTGAAAAGTCAGGCGAGATTGGCCTGCGTGTGTTGCAGAATTTCTTGGAGAAGTAGCTAATGTTAGCTCGGCGCATTATCCCTTGTCTTGATGTAAATCAAGGCCGTGTGGTCAAAGGTGTAAACTTTGTAAATCTCACCGATGCGGGAGATCCTGCCGAGCTGGCTGATGCATATAATCATGCTGGTGCCGATGAACTTGTGATGCTTGACATCTCAGCTTCGATTGAGGGTCGATCCACTCTTATAGATACGGTTCGGCGTGTAGCTGAGCAACTCTTTATTCCTTTGACGGTGGGAGGTGGGATACGGGTCCTCAAAGATGCTAAGCGGCTGCTTGATGCAGGTTCAGATAAGGTGTCAATTAACACCTCAGCTGTCGAGCAGCCAGAGTTAATTACTGAGCTAGCTTCACGGTTTGGTTCTCAGGCAATTGTTGTGGCGATTGACGCCCGCTGGCAGGCGGAAAGTAAAAATTGGCAGGTTTGTACTTATGGTGGCTCTAGGTCTACAGGACTCGATGCCGTTGAATGGGCTCGAAAGGCAGAAAGCCTGGGAGCGGGAGAAATTTTGCTAACTTCAATGGATGCTGATGGTACCCAAGCTGGATTTGATTGCCCATTGACAGCTGCAATTGCTTGCACTCTTCACATTCCTGTCATTGCCTCGGGTGGTGCGGGAAATCTGGAGCATTTCGCCCAAGTTTTTACGGAAGGAAGTGCTGATGCGGCGCTTGCGGCATCCATCTTCCACTATGAGCAATATGGTGTCCGTGAGTTGAAGGAGTACTTAAAGGCACGTGGCATCCCAATGAGACTAACATGATTATTCCGTGTATTGATCTGATGGGTGGTAGGGCGGTTCAGCTAATACAAGGGAAAGAAAAGCGACTGGAAATACCGGATCCGTTCCTAGTTCTAGAAAGATTTGCGTCCTATCCTGAAATTCAGGTAATTGATCTTGATGCTGCTATGGGAGGTCCCCCACAGGTGAAAGTTGTTAGCAAACTTTGCGCCCGGAAACCTTGTCGTGTTGGAGGCGGCGTCCGATCCCTGGAGCGTGCCCGTGAGCTTGTTTCCGGTGGTGCCCGAAAATTCATTGTGGGGAGCTCTGCTTTTACCGCTGAAGGCGTGAACGAGGAGTTTCTTGCCCAGCTTAGAGATAAGATTTCGACTGAAAAGATAATCATCGCGGTTGATTGCCTAGGAAATCAGGTTGCTGTGAGTGGCTGGAAGAAGCTCCTCCCGTTTACACCTGAGGAGGTATTTCCTAACCTGGAACCTTATTGTTCGGAGTTTCTTTGTACCTATATTGATAAAGAGGGAAGGCTGGAAGGTACCAACCTAAGTTGGTTCGAAAAGTTACGAGGCCTGACTAAGCACAAGATTACTGCCGCTGGAGGCATTAGCATGGAGGAAGAAATCCGCGCACTTGATGATCTAGGAATGCATACTGCTCTCGGAATGCATATTTACCGACAGTACTTCCCTGAATTTTTCTCAAAAGTTTAGCTTTTCCTGGGTAAGGATTTTTTACTATTTCCTTGAGATGTTGTTTTTCGCTAATTATTTCTGTTTGTAAGCAAGTTTAATCAGGGGGAATTTCATAATGAACTTTAGCCGTCGGAAATTTCTTGAACGATCTGCTCAGAGAACTCTGGGGCTTTCGCTTCTTTCCGTTCTTGGCTGCACCAGAGATACAAGCCCTTTTCAGGTTCGGGCCCTTACGCGCGGGCCTAAATTCCACTGGTTTGGATACTATGATAAATTGCAATTTGATCCAACAAACCGGTATGTCTTAGGGATGGAAGTTGATTTTGAACACCGGCCACCTCGTCAGTCTGATGTGATCAGGATCGGCATGATCGATTTGGAGGACGGAGATCGATGGACTGAGTTGGGAGAAAGCAGCGCATGGTGTTGGCAACAGGGCTGCATGTTACAGTGGCTGCCTGGTTCGTCTACGAAGGTCATTTGGAATGACCGCCAAGAAGATCGTTACATCTGCCACATTCTCGACATAAAGAGTGGAGAGCGGCGAACTCTTCCTGCACCTATCTACGCAATAAGCCCAGATGGTCGGTGGGCTGTGGCGCCAGATTTTCGGCGAGTGGCCATTACTAGCCACCCTGGTTATGGATACGTAGGATTTCCTGATCCTAATCGGGATAAGCTCGCACCGGAGGATTCTGGAATTTGGCGTATCGATCTTGAAAATGGCAAGCAGGAACTTATCATTTCTCTGGCGGAGGTGGCCCACCTGGAATTTCCTCAAGGCAGTTTGGATGGTGCTTGGCATTGGTTCAATCACCTCCTTGTTTCACCTGATGGTTCACGTTTTGCTTTTTTGAATCGGTGGATGGGAGAGAAGGGACAAAAAAGAGGTTATGGTACTCGAATGCTTACAGCAAGCCCAGAAGGAGAGAGACCTTACATACTTGATCCGTTTGGAAAGACTTCCCACTTTGTTTGGAGGGACCCCCATCACATCATGGCTTGGGCATGGCATCCTTCCACCGAAGAAAGCAAGTACTACTTGTATGAAGACCAAACTGAAAATGTGGAGATAGTGGCCCCGGAGGGCCTAGTTGAAAACGGCCACTTTAGTTTTTTACCTGGGAATCAATGGCTCCTGAATGACACCTATCCGGATGCTCAACGCCTTCAGCACATATATTTGTTTAACCTTCAGAGTCAAAAACGTCATGATTTAGGTCAATTTTACTCCGCTGCCGAATACAAAGGAGAGGTGCGTTGTGATACTCACCCCAGAATTAGTCCCGACGGCACGAAGGTGGTATTTGACTCCCCGCACGGTGGCAATGGTCGCCAGCTTTATTTGGTTGACATCAGTAGAATACTCAACTGACGTAGGTTTGTGGGTTGGGTCCTTTTTGATTTAGTGTAGAACCAAGGGAATTGAATTGCTGTTATTAACAGCTCAATGGAGAGCATCGTTACCTTACGGTCTAGTTCCGTCGCTACGAGCGAGGTAGGTCGCCAGCTTACTTGCCAGCGGGGGGGGGCGGACATATCCAAGTTCTTCT
>CAZSDV010000070.1:0-8850 GCA_964605715.1 uncultured Acidobacteriota bacterium | reverse complement strand
TCGGCAGCCAAATATCTCCAGGCTTCTAAACCCTCAGCCAAATATCGACCGCTACTTAAAATGATCACGCCACCAAAAACTTCTAACCCTGGCTCCAAATCACTCGCTCGCCTCGAAATGCAAGACATATCCAAATCTTTCTCAGGCGTGGAGGTTCTTCGCCATGTGAACCTTGACGTGAAGGCAGGAGATGTCCATGGAATAGTCGGTGAAAATGGAGCTGGAAAATCAACCCTGATGAAAATTTTGTCGGGTGAGTTGCTTCGAGATGCGGGGAAGATTCTTTGGGAGGGTAAGTTGGTTCAAATCGGATCTCGTTTAGACTCCAAGCAGTTGGGAATTTCCATGATTCACCAGGAGTTAAGCTTGGCACCTCACCTAACTGTGGCAGCTAACATCTTCCTGGGTCGTGAGCCTGTGAAAAAATGGGGGATACTCGACCGGAACATAGAACTGCAAAATGCAGCCTGCTCGCTGTCAGAGCTAGGATTTAAGCTAGACGCCAACCGACCTGTAAGCCTTCTGAATTCAGCGGAAAGGCAACTGGTGGAGATTGCGCGAGCAGTCACAGCTTCGAATAAACTTATCATCATGGATGAGCCAACCTCATCACTTTCCAGTCCTGAGATGGAAGATTTTTTTTCTGTAATCGAAAAACTTAAACAGCTTAAAGTGTCAATTATCTTCGTCACGCATCGTTTAGAAGAATTGGCAAGAATTGCCGACAAAATCACTGTCCTGCGGGACGGTGAGGTGGTCCATTCAGGCCAAATGTCTCGCAATGATTTTCCTTTTTTGATTCATGCCATGGTTGGTCGGAAAATGAGCGACCTATTTCCACCCCGCAAGTTACAACCAGGGCCAGCTATCCTGGAAGTGAAAAATCTCTATCGCCGGGACATGGTTAACAATGCAACTTTCAAATTACATCGAGGTGAAGTGGTTGGCCTTGCGGGACTCATTGGGGCTGGCAGGACAGAATTAGTGGAAACTTTATTTGGTGCCTGGCCTGCTGAAGCAGGGGAAATTCGCATAAACAATACACCCGTTTCTATCTGCAAACCACAGGATGCTATTCGTGCTGGGATGGTCCTAATTACAGAGGATCGTAAGACAACTGGCCTTGCCTTGCCACTACCCTTGAGCCACAATATCACCCTATCCAATCTTAAAGCATTGGTACAAAGAGGGAAAATAGACCTAAAGAAGGAAAAGTGGATAACGAAAAATTTTATTAAGCGGCTTCGTGTTCGTGCTTCTTCAGTCAACCAAAAAGCAAGCTCTTTAAGTGGTGGAAATCAACAGAAAGCAGTCCTCGCAAAATGGCTCTTCTGTGAGCCATCTATCTTTCTACTTGATGAGCCTACGCGCGGTATTGACATAGGTTCCAAACAAGAAATTTATCGCTTGATAAATGAGCTTGCTGAGGCAGGAGCTGCGATCCTGATGATCTCGTCTGAGCTTGAAGAGATATTAGGCATGAGCGACCGCGTACTAGTAATGCGCAAAGGGGAAATTGTCAAGGAGCTCACAACTGAAATGACAACTCAGGAAGAGATAATGCAATATGCTGCACTTGCTCCAGCAAGCATGGGCGAATCAGTGAATTGCGAGGTTGAATGAAATTGGATCCATTCACATCCAGTCTAGTATTTCTGATGTCCCCTTTCAAAACACTCACTCGCTCACGGCATTGGAGTTGGCTGGAAAAATTACTTCCTGTCCTAAGCTTAGTTATTCTTTTTGTCGCGCTCGCAATCCTCTCCCCTCATTTCCTGACCCTAGCTAACCTTTCAAACGTCGCCCGGCGAACCGCCGTGATTAACATCATGGCCCTGGGAATGACATTAATCATCATCTCCGGTGGCATTGATCTTTCAGTTGGCTCCGTCATGGCATTTTCCGGAATCGCAGGCACCATGATGCTTCAAGCAGGGTTGCCACTTCCACTCGCAATCCTCTGCGCAATGATGGCAGGAATGGTGTGGGGATTAATTAACTCCTTATTAATCACTCAGCTTAAGGTCAGCCCCTTCATCGCCACCCTAGGAGCCCTGGGAGCTGCGCGTGGAATAACCTTGGTTATCACAGACGGTCTTCCTGTCGTCCGACTTCCACGCACTTTCGGTTTCTTGGGGGACGGGAATCTGTTGCAAGCCATACCTGTTCCCTTAGCGATCCTACTTTTATTAGCACTCCTGACCGCATATATCCTGAAATTCACTCGATTGGGCCGATATGCCTTTGCCATCGGTAGTAATCGTGAAGCAGCTCGCTACGCAGGCATCCCTATCACACGTTATTTGGTTGCCATCTATTGTCTGGCTGGAGCCTTTACGGGTATAGCAGCCATGATTGAATCCTCACGGCTAATGACTGGGCAGCCCACGGCTGGACAAGGTTACGAGCTGTCCGTAATCGCAGCGGTGGTCATCGGTGGAGGGAGTCTGGCAGGTGGCGAGGGGAGCGTCTCAGGAACCATGGTTGGCGCTTTCATTATGAGCTTAATTTCGAATGGTAGTAATCTTCTGGGCGTATCTCCATTCTGGCAGCAGGTGCTGATCGGCTCAGTAATTGTTATTGCGGTTGCGATAGACGAGCTTCGCAAAAGGAATCAGAGATAACCCAGGTATATTTTATATCCAAAATTTAATACTTGCCCCAGCTTGATTTCACCAGATTTGCGATTCGCTTCTATTTCCAACCCGAACATGAAGAGCTCTCAAGAGCTATCCCTGTCCTTGCACTGGATTTGATAATTTAGGTATTCACTTCTTTTCAAAAGACTTAAGTCTAAGGGTCGGGGGGGTTGACGGTTAAGGGCGGATAGGGTAGATTCTGGTGTGTTGTTGCGGTGAGACTCTACGGGATGCCACAAGGGTACTTCGCAAGCTCCTTAAATCTTCGCCCCGTGATATCCACCAGCCCGCTGGACACAGCCAGCGGGCTTTTTTAGACTTCTGCCAAGGATGCTGTAGCTGACTGGTAAATATTCAGTCTCAACGCAAACTCCTGCCCTACTGCTTCCCTGGTGGCAAGAGTTTAAGTTAATTACGGTCACCGTGACATGGGTCGTATGACAGCCAAAACCCAAGGGCTTAAAGGTCTTGAGGTAATTACTTTCGAAAGCCGTCGGGCCACCGAAATGGCTTCGCTAATATCCCGCCATGGCGGGATTCCTGTAGTCGCGCCTGCCATGCAGGAAATTACCCTAGAGGAAAACTCCGTGGCCCTTCAGTTTGCCGAAAAACTTTTTTCGGGAAACATTGACTGCACGATCTTCATGACAGGGGTTGGCGCAAGAACTCTTCTTGAAACTCTCGAAACTCGTTTTTCTCCACAAAAAATTAGGTCAGCACTTTCCGAAATTACGGTTGTTGTACGTGGCCCAAAACCCCTTAAAGTTCTTCGCGAATACCAGATTCCCGTCACCATAACCGTTCCTGAGCCAAATACATGGAGGGAAATTCTCCAGGAGCTGGACGAGAATCCGCGCGGATTCACACTCCAAGGCAGCAAGGTAGCCGTTCAGGAATACGGTATCTCCAATAAAGCTTTCCTCCGAGAACTATCGGAGCGAGGGGCCACGGTAATGCGTGTGCCTGTGTACCGCTGGGCACTGCCGGAAGATATTGAGCCTCTTCGCAAAGCGATTAAGGCCATTTCTGAAAATCGCACTCGAATCGTCCTCTTCACCAATGCCGGTCAAGCAGATCACCTGCTTAAGGTCGCCTCAAAATATGGGATGTTAGGTTCGCTCTCTAGGGCTCTCAAAAGCTGTGTGGTTTGTTCGGTTGGACCAACCTGTAGCGAGGTATTACGGTCCAAGGGACTACAGGTAGATATAGAACCTGATCATCCAAAAATGGGTATCCTCGTTCAGGAGTGTGCCAAAAGAGTACGGGATTTACTTGAGGAAAAAAATAGCCATTCAAGCCCAATAGTTACAGTAAAGGAGCGGAACCAAGATATAAAAGTAGATTTTGGCCGAGATGCACTGGCTAATTCAGGCTTCATGAAAGCTTGTCGCCGTGAGCCAGTAGACACTACTCCAGTCTGGCTGATGCGCCAGGCAGGGCGCTACATGAAGGAATATCGTGAACTTCGAGCTAAGGTTCCCTTTCTTGAACTCTGTAAATCCCCAGACTTAGTCTCAGAGGTCACTGTCACAGCTGCAAAAAAAATAGGAGCCGATGCTGCAATCATCTTCGCCGACCTCTTGTTGATCGTGGAACCTCTCGGCTATGACCTTGCCTACGACACAGGGGAAGGTCCCATAGTTCGCCCTGTACTCAGGAACTCGATTGATATAGAGCGCATGCGCGAAGTAGAACCTGAAGATTCTCTTCATTATCTCTATGATGCCATCCGGTTAACCCGTTCGGAGCTCCCTTCCAATCTTCCTCTGCTCGGTTTCGCAGGCGCGCCATTTACCTTAGCGTCCTATATCATTGAAGGGGGAGCATCAAAGAACTACGCTCATACCAAAACCCTCATGTACCGTGACCCCGGCGCATGGCATGCCTTAATGGAACATTTAAGTCGGAGCCTAATTAAATACGCAAACGCGCAGATCGCCGCTGGAGTTCAGGCTATACAGATCTTCGATACCTGGATCAGTTGCCTCAGCCAAGCTGATTACCGAAGTTTCGTTCTACCTCACACTCGCTCACTCATCCAAGGAATCACGCCTGGCACACCTATAATAAACTTCGGAACTGGCACCTCACACCTACTCGAAGACATGCGGGAAGCTGGAGGCGAGATCATCGGCCTTGACTTTCGTGTCGAACTGGATAGGGCGTGGGCTCGGCTTGGAGATGATATAGCAGTTCAAGGAAATCTTGACCCGTTGGTGTTGTTTGCTGAACCCTCCTACATCAAGAAAAGAACACAAGAGATCCTAAACAAAGCGGCGGGCAGGGCAGGACACATATTCAACCTTGGCCACGGCATCCTTCCCCAAACTCCGGTTGATAACGTAATACGCCTAATTGAATTTGTGCACGAGTTGAGCAGTCAAAAAAGATAAAAAACAGCAACCCAAAGCTTATGCACTTCGACAGCATCCTGATGATCGGATTTGGTGGGCCAGAAAAAAAGGAAGAGGTTCGCCCATTTTTGGACAATGTGCTGCGTGGCAAACCAGTCCCTCGCACACGCTACGATCAGGTTGTGAAACAGTATGAGCTGATTGGTGGCCGGTCACCTTATAACGAACATACATTTCGGCAAGCGAAAATGCTGGAAGATGAATTGAAGCGCACTGGCACCCCTCTCCCCGTCTACGTCGGAATGCGAAACTGGAATCCTTATTACAGAGACACAATCCGTCGCATGATTAACGACGGAAAAAGGCAAGCTGTAGGTTTTATTCTTGCTCCGCACCGCTCAGAAGTCAGTTGGGAACGCTATCAGAAGGAAATAGAAGCAGCAAGAAAGGAAGCGGGTTCTAGGTCACCAGAAGTTTGTTATCTCGACCAATGGCACGATCATCCTCAGTTCCTTCAGGCTGTGGCGCACCGCATTCAGGAAACCCTAGAACAAGATGGGCTGGAAAGTGATTTCAATGTAAACTGTAAACAGACTGCACTAATCTTCACTGCACACTCCCTACCTGAATCAATGGCATCCCAATGCTCCTATGTAGAGGAAATTTATGCTTCAAGCTATGGTGTAGCTTCAATACTGAAGATGTCGAACTGGTCGGTGGCCTTCCAGAGCAGAAGCGGGAATCCACGTGACCCATGGCTTGGTCCTGACATCAATGAGGTAATCAGAAAGAAAATGAAAAATGGATTTAAACGTATCATTCTAATGCCAATTGGCTTTCTTTGTGATCACGTGGAGGTGCTCTTTGACCTTGACACGGAAGCTCGTTCCACGGCACGCGAGGCAGGAATCAGATTCCTTCGCGCTCCCACAGTTGGCGATCACCCAGCATTTATAAAAATGGTGGCCCATCTAATCGAGAAAAAGAGGTCAGCTGGACAAAGACAGGAAACCCCCACACCATGAATGCGGGCAAGAGCCCTAAAATCATCATTATCGGAGGCGGCATCACAGGCCTGACTGCTGCCTATAAACTCAAAGAGGCCGCAAGGAAACGCTCGCTAAACCTCAACTTGCAATTGCTGGAAGCTATGAACCGTGTAGGCGGAGTCATCCAAACAGAAGCAAAAGGGGACTTCCTGCTTGAATCGGGCCCAGATTCCTTCATCACCGAAAAACCTTGGGCCCTTGAATTGGCCAAGATCCTTGGCTTGGAAGACAAGCTCATCCAAACCAATCCTTCGCACCGAAAGACTTTCATTGCACTGAAAGGAAGGCTTCATCCTATCCCTGAAGGATTTTACCTGATCTCCCCCTCCCGCATGTGGCCCTTCTTAACCTCGCCCGTGTTCAGTTGGAAGGGGAAATTTCGCATGGGACTTGAATGTTTGATTCCCGCCAAAAAAATTGAGGAAGATGAATCCATGGGAGCTTTTGTCAAGCGGCGTTTTGGCCGTGAAGCAGTAGACCGAATAGCACAACCTATGGTGGGAGGTATTTATACAGCTGACGTTCGCAAACTAAGTCTGCTAGCCACCATGCCGCAGTTCCGTCAAATGGAAAGGGAGTATGGGAGCCTAATCCGTGCCCTCAGGACCCGCAAGCAACAACAGGCAAAAGAGTTCAGCCAATCAGAGGCGCTGAAGGGTGCACGTTATGATCTCTTCGTAACCCCTAAAAAAGGCATGCAAGTATTGGTCGAAGCACTTCGGGAAAAACTTTCTCCGGAAAACATCGTTCTTAATGCCCCGGTTCAATCACTTCAATTAGATTCTGCAAAAAATACATGGGTTATTAGGTATGGTTACAAAAAGCCTGTCACAGTGAAAGCTGATGCGGTTTGTCTGGCCGTGCCGGCCCACCAAGCAGCAAAAATTTTGGGACCAACGCTTCCTGAGCTTTCAGCAGAGCTTTTAGCGATTCCCCACAAATCAACAGCGACCGCCAATTTTATATATGAACAGAAAGATATTCCTCATCGGCTAAACGGATTTGGATTTGTGGTCCCGCCGAGCGAAAACTGTTCAATTCTGGCCTGCACATTTAGTAGCGTGAAATTTGCGGGACGTGCACCCAAAGGAAAAATAGTCCTGCGTGCCTTTCTCGGTGGTGCACTTCAGCCTGAAATCGTCAAGCTAAGTGATAAACAGATGGAATGGGCCATCCGTGAGGACCTGCGCGTGCGTCTCGGTATCCAGGCAGCACCTTCGACGGTTTCGATCCGACGCTACTTCAACGCAATGCCTCTCTATATGGTTGGTCATCTGAACCGCGTAGCTCGGATTGAGAAACTTATTAAGAAAACAAAGGGCCTTGCCTTGGCTGGAAACGCCTACCATGGGATCGGAGTGCCAGACTGTATTCACAGCGCACAACAAGCGACAGAAACTCTATTCAAACAACTCTATCCCAACTAAACCCGAAATGCCTAGCAGGGAAATTGACCCGACGCAGCTTTTTGTGGTTTGCTTTATACGTACCAGTGGAGGAAAGTTTGCATGAAAAAAGTTATTCGCATCTCGAGTTTTCTGTTTTTGGTAACCATCTTGGGGGTAGGATTTCAATATTACCGGGACACGCATATCCAATGGAATGACTTCAAAAGCTACACTAAGCGACCAGGGCCAATCGGGCTACTTGAAGGAGATCCGCTAGATCGATTAGGAATAGGTGCTGAAGAACTTCGGAAAAACCCTTCCGAAGCCCGAGTTCTCTTTCTCCGTAAAACCCGCTACCTAAACAATACACACGCTGTCGTCACTCATACCATTGACGATACGAACCGCTTTGTCGCCACCTGCATCGATGTTCTGGATAAATATGGAATTAAGGCAACGGTCGCCGTCAATACCGAAAAAATACCAACCCATCACCTCTGGTCTCGGCTTGACCGCGCAACCAGGAATGGACATGAAATTGGCTCTCACTCTCGACGCCATCAGTGCCAGTGGCCTGACACTTATCTTTTTTGCTTCCGCGCTTATACCGAATACGAGATCAACGGTTCACGGGATGATATTCTCAATAATACAGACCAGTCCCATGTCTGGTCATGGGTTTACCCATGCGGAAATTGCGTTGGATTCGATTTCGTACAACGCAAACTCGCACGGGCAGGATATTTTGCTGCCCGCATCTACCCCGGAGAAGCAGATGGAAATCATAATGTCCCTGACCTCCAAACTTATGCCCAAAATCCATACAAGGCTGCTTATACTCAAGTTGTGCAGAAAAGAGGTGGGATTGCAAAGACAGGAAGAACTAATATAGAGGAACTCAACGCAAAATTTGACGAAGTTTATAGGTATGGGGGGATATACCATTTTGTCTCCCACCCTGCCTGGCTCGATTACGGTACAGATAAGTTTTACGAACAGCATCTTGATTATATCAGCAGGCGGTCAAACATATGGTACGTACCTATGGGGCCACTGTACACCTTCAAAAAGGTTGTCCAGGAGACAAAGGTTTGGCCACTAAGCCCCGGAAACGCAAAGGCCCGCTTCGTCGTCTATAACGAATTTGATCCAAAGGTATACCCAAATAGCATCACACTTGAATTTTTAGTATCTGGAATAGAAAAAGTTAGTTCAAACGGAAATGTCTTAAAAGAAAATAACGAGAAAATCACTGACCGATGGGATACTCAATACCTCCACCGTACTGAGGACCGGATGTTTGTAACCGTAAAACCAAATACCATTTTGGAATTCAGGTAATGTCACCATGGCCAACAACCAGCTTCCCATCTCCGCTACTGTTAACGTGTATCCTTAAGGTAGGCTAGTAGATTAGTCA
>CAZSDV010000069.1:0-8968 GCA_964605715.1 uncultured Acidobacteriota bacterium | reverse complement strand
ATCGTAGTCTTGTGCCATTGATTCAGCAGAGGGAGTTTTCTTTCCAGAATCCTTAAGGGGGGAATTATTTTGATGAAGTGCTCCTCGAATCTCAATGAGCTCCTCTGATATCTTGTCAAGTAAATCTCCGACCGTCTTCCACTCGAAACCTACTTCCGAAACGCGAGTTCCCAGTTCATGTGCCTCAAGTGTTGACGGAAGGCCAGAACTAATTCCGTCAAGTATGGACTTAAGAGGGGCCTCATTATCTCCGTCTCTTTTTTCCTCTTGTTTCTCCTTTTTTTTAACTGATAGCCAGCTTTTAAGTGCCTCTTCAGGATTATTTGCACGTATATCCCCGAAAACATGTGGGTGTCTGCGAACAAGTTTCTGGTGTATTTCATCGATTACCTCACTGATACTAAATCTTCCTTCTTCCGAAGCCATCTGAGAGTAGAATACAACCTGGAAGAGAAGGTCACCCAACTCTTCACGAAGACCTTCAAAATCACGAGAATTGACTGCATCAATAACTTCATAAGCTTCCTCGAGTAAAAGTGCTTTCGCAGAATCGTAATTTTGTTCACGGTCCCAAGGGCAACCATTTGGTCCACGCAGTTTTGCTGCCAATTTGACTAGATCAGTAAGTTTTTCATCTAACATAGAGAACCTTTTGCATTTTTCAGGGCGAGATCCAAGTAAATAAATTAGATCAATCTTTTTTTTTGGAGTGCGTTTATCAGTAAAGAAGGAAACACCAGCCCAACAGAGAAGGCGAGGTCTTTAGCTTTCCACGATTAACTCTCAGACTCTAGCAGTGGTGATGAAATATTTCCAACAAATTTTTAAATCAAATTTAACAATAGATTAAATTTTAACGCTGGAAGCAAATCAACCTCAATTGCCGCACCCAAGAAAAAGTGATAGACTGTCTCCTCTAAGTTCTCATAAAGGAAACGTTTACTGTTACCTGCCATTAGCTGGAGTCTCTCATTTAAGAGGAATTATTACGGATTGGGTTAAGGAAACCAAGCCATGTCCAAAAAAGAAAGTCTCCCGCCAGATTTCAAGGTATCAGATCGTCGTAGTTTTCATTCAGATGGAAGCCCAAAAGAAAAAGAAATGAATACTCCTGAGCCAGAGGCTCCTTCTGGGCCAACGATTACAGAGGGATCACTAAAAGCTGACTCAACCGAAACCCTTCCAAAAAGTAAATCACCGGAACCCGTGAGCTTCATAGGGCTTGTGTACTCACTAAGCACCACCGCAATGTTTCAACTTGGGGTCATGGGAAGCTCAGATGGAGGGGAAAATCTAACAGATCTTCCAGGTGCTCGTCAAACTATTGACATTCTGAATATCTTGAAAGAGAAAACATCAGGAAATCTTACATCAACGGAATCTACGTTACTCACAAACACCCTGTATGAGCTGCGCATGGCTTGCGTCGCAGTAGAAAAGAGGAAGGCCAATGACGATACTTCCAAAGAAAAATAATAAAAGCCGCATCTCTTAAATTCTAAGCTGAAGGAAAATACAAGACCTGTGACTCTAACGTTTCTCGGGACAGGCACTTCAACAGGAGTGCCCATGATTGGATGCAATTGCCAGGTATGCCTGTCTAACGACCCTCGAGACAATCGTACCCGCCCATCTATTGTTATCCGTTATAACAACCGTGTCGTCTTAATTGACACCACACCAGACTTCCGTTTTCAGGCATTACGAGAAGGCATTGATCGCCTCGATGCGGTGTTTTTTACCCATGCTCATGCAGACCACATCTTAGGACTTGATGATGTTCGAGTTTTTAATTTTCGGCAAAAAGGCCCCATCCCCATTTACGCTAATAAACAAACACTCGGCGCAATTCAACACACCTTCAAATATATTTTTGACGGGACACGGTACCATGGCGCTCTCCCTCAACTTACCCCTCACATCATTAAGGGTCCGATAGATCTCTTTGGATGTAGATTTCATCCCATCCCGGTAATGCACGGGAACCTTGAAATTTTAGGGTTTAGTTTTGGTAAGACTGCTTATTTAACTGATGTCAGCAAAATTCCCTTGGCTTCAAAAAAGAAACTTCGCAATCTTGACTTATTAACCCTGGACGCCCTACGACACAAAGAGCATCCCACTCATTCTTCTGTGGAGCAAGCATTAGCCTTGGTCAAGGAACTTGGACCCTGCCGCGCGTATTTCACACACATCGCCCATGATTTACCCCATGCTGAAACCAACAATTCCTTGCCAAAAAATGTGAGCCTTGCTCATGATGGCCTAAGTATTGAGATCACATAATGAATATTGCAAAAGGATTGGATGAAATTTCCAGCTACATCCCCTCAAGAAACAGTGGAACCATACTTACTATTGGAAACTTTGACGGCATACATCAAGGACATCAACAGCTTCTCAGTCAACTTGTCAATCGCTCTAAAGTATTGCGTAGTATTCCGGCAGCTGTAACATTCGAACCCCATCCACTTAAAATTTTGGCACCAAATCTCAACCTAAAACAAATTCTTATGTTACCTGAAAAAATTTTACTAATGGAAGATTTAGGAATTGAGCTTTTAGCCGTTCTCCCGTTTACTAAAAACCTAGCTCACTTATCACCAGAATCATTTATTAATGAAGTTGTAGTTGAAAAACTCCAAGCCCACGAAGTTCATGTTGGCCCAGACTTTCATTTCGGTCATCGCCAGGAAGGTGATACCACTCTTCTATCTAAACTTGCTAAACGCTTTGGCTTCGAAGTAAACATCATGCCAACCCTTAAAATCCGCGGTCAGCCTGTAAGCAGCACTCGGATCCGTGAACTAGTTGAATCAGGCCGCATAGGCATCGCGGCTCGCCTTCTGGGGCGTCCCTTCAGCTTCAATTCTTCACTGATTGGAGGCCGTGGAATTGGGCGCGTACATACGGTTCCGACACTAAATCTAAGCATGGAGGGTGGACTAGTCCCAAAAATTGGGGTTTATATTACCAACACCTACCTTCAAAATAAATCGCCTAATCAAAGGTTGAAACGCCATTGGTTTAAATCGCTAACGAACGTAGGGCATAACCCTACATTTGGAAATAATCCACTTACAATTGAATCTCACCTATTGGATTATTCAGGTGAAAAGGGGGTGGCCAGTGTTGAAACAGAATTCCTTTACCGTCTCCGTGACGAGATAAGGTTCTCCTCCTCCTCCGACCTTAAACGGCAAATTGGATTAGATATCCGGCGGGCACAAAGGTACTTTAAATTACAGAGAAAGTTTCAAAATCCAGGGCTTGGTCAGGCCAAGGCAAATCTCAGTTAAAACCCTCACCCTCAGGAAACTGAGTGGACCTGAAATGGGCAGCAATACAGGATTGGACATCGATTATTTTCTAACAAGAAATTTACGGGCAATCAAGGTTAGGAGATTGATCAGGAGTTCTGGAC
Source organism: uncultured Acidobacteriota bacterium (assembly GCA_964605715.1). Taxonomy (GTDB): domain Bacteria; phylum Acidobacteriota; class Terriglobia; order UBA7540; family JAPUME01; genus JAPUME01. The sequence continues at coordinate 5,544 of CAZSDV010000069.1, read as the reverse complement.
TCTTTGTCAGCCACATAACTCTCGATTTCACTGACAAGTTCACTAACAATACTAGCTTCTGGGACACGCCTGACGGCCTTTCCTTCACGATAAATAACACCATTCCCGCGTCCGCAGGCAACACCTAAATCAGCTTCTCGAGCCTCACCAGGTCCATTTACCGCACAACCCATAACAGCCAAGGACACTGGGTGACGGATGTGGGCCGTTGCTTTTTCAATTTCACCTGCTATCTTGAACAAATCTACTTCAAGCCTTCCACAGGTAGGGCAAGCAATTACCACTGGTCCGCGACTTCGCAACTCAAGGGCTTTTAAAATTTCATAGCCGACGCGTACTTCCTCCACTGGGTCTGTTGCCAATGAAACGCGAATTGTGTCACCGATTCCTTCAGCCAACAAAATTCCAATGCCAATGGAAGATTTTATTGTCCCAACATGCCTTGTCCCCGCTTCGGTTATACCGAGATGAAAAGGGTAAGCACATTTCTTTGCCAGCAACCGGTATGCAGCAATACTTAGTTTTACATTCGAAGATTTAAGGGAAATAATAATGTCATGGAAATCCAACTCCTCAAGAATTCCAATATGATATTGAGCGCTCTCGGCCATCGCCTCTGGTGTCGGGTAACCATACTTTTCAAGTAATCTTCGCTCTAAGGAACCGGCATTTACCCCAATCCGAATAGGTACTTTACATTCTTGGGCCTTTCGAACGACTTGGCGAACTTTTTCCGCATCTCCAATATTTCCAGGATTAATCCGAAGCTTGTCAATTCCAGCATCAAGGGCCATCAAGGCAAGCTTGAACTGAAAATGGATATCAGCGACTAGAACAGCATTGGTCCGTTTGCGAATTTCGCTTAGGGACTTTGCTGCTGCGGCATCGGGAACTGCGAGCCGGACAATTTCACAACCCGCTTCTTCCATCTGTTGAATCTGGGTAATTGTAGCCTCGACTTCGCGTGTATCTACCTTTGTCATTGACTGGACAGTGATAGCGGCCTTGCCACCTACCATAAGGCGTCCTACCCGTACCTGGCTCGTCTTGCGCCGAGGAGTAAAATGTTCTGTCTCACTGAAATTCAATGGATTCCTTTTTCTATCAACAAACTAACGTTAATATTTCGAGAGTATTCAATCTTACCCGCTACCCAGGGCTTATTATCTTAATGATATCGTTATACATAACAAAGACGGCAAACATAACTAACAGCATCATTCCTGCCATAGTCAGTCGCTCCTTCAATTTCAAGCTCATATCCCGACGCATTAGAGATTCAATTCCCAAAAATAATATTACTCCCCCATCGAGAACAGGGATTGGGAGAAGATTAAGAATCCCCAACTGGAGGCTTATAAACGCCATTATTTCAATCAGTTGTGGCAATCCTGCCTGATATGCCTGACCTGAAATTTGGGCGATCCCGATTGGGCCAGACAACGATCGAGCTGAAAGATTCCCCGTAATCAACTTCCCTACAACATAAAATGTGCGCGATATATTCCTTTGAAGCTCCTGGGCTGACCGCTTAAAAGCCTGAAGCCAAGGAAGTTGTTCGACAACGACTTCATTCGAGAAAATTACCCCAATACGCCATTTACTTACCTCACCCAACTTTGAGAATATGGGCTTGAGGTTCACATCAAATTGTTCTTTCTCGCGTAAAACGGTCAGCGTAATACCCGACCCTTCCAAAGACTGGAGTCGTGGAGACAAGGATAACCAACAAAATAAACTCTTACTATTAAAAGATGTAATCTGATCGCCCTTCTTTAAACCCGCCAGTCCAGCGGGCAACCCGGGGTCAACCACGTCAAGTACGGCTGGCATGTAAGGAAGCCAGCCAACGCTACCTACCTTATTTGGCCCAACAGGCTCTGGCGTTACCTCCAAATCAAATCTTTTTCTATCCCTCAAGATAGTCAATGAAACAGGTTCATTTACAGTTGTTAAAACTTCAAATTGCAACTCTTCCCAAGTGGGATTTGAGATCTCCTTAACCTTTAGTATACGGTCACCTGGCATGATTCCAGCTTTTTGGGCAAGAGATCCTTTTTCAACATCTCCAACTCGTGCAGGATGACCAAGGAATGCTGGTTTTTCATAGTGGAAATGGAAAAGGCCACCCATAAGCACCAAAGCGAGTAAACCGTTCATGAGTGGACCCATTGCCACAACAATAAAACGCTGCCATCGTGGTTTGGAGTAAAATTCTGCAGGATCACCCGTGCGATCATCGGTTGGTTGTTCGCCAGCCATTTTTACGTAACCACCAAGTGGCAAAATAGCAATTCGATAATCCGTATCTCCTTTCCTGAAGCCGACTAAACGAGGGCCAAACCCCAGTGAAAAAGTTAAAACTCTTATTCTGAAAAACTTTGCAGCAAGAAAGTGTCCCATTTCATGAATAAAAATCATGACACCTAGAACAATAATCACCGAACCTGTATTGGTAAGAAATGTAGAAAGCATTCTACTAGCAACCCCTCAAGTAAATTTTCTACCCAGGCATTCACGAGCGTAGATCCTAGCCTCTCGATCACAATCCAAAACATCAGACAGTGATTTGAGGTCCTTTTGTGATATCCGATTCATTGTTTCCCGAATAACTCGTGGTATATCTGAAAATTTTATTTTTCTCCTCAAGAAGGCATCCACGGCAACTTCGTCAGCAGCATTCAACGCGCATGGCATAGACCTCCCCACATCAAGCGCCTCAAGCGCTAAACCCAGGCACGGAAACCGTGCATGATCAGGAAGTCTAAATTCAAGCCTCCTCATTTTTGACCAAGAAAGTCTTTGTGATGAACCCTTTGCTGTTGCCTTTCCTAATGATATGCGGTCAGGATAGGTTAGGGCATAGCAGATGGGCAACCTCATGTCCGCTACTCCCATCTGGGCAATCAGCGATCCATCAACAAATTCTACCATGGAGTGCACAATTGATTGTGGATGGATCAGGACCTGAATGGATTCTGGGGGCATTCGGAAAAGCCAGTGGGCTTCGATAACTTCAAATCCTTTATTCATTAAGGTTGCTGAATCAATGGTTATGCGGCCCCCCATCTTCCATACAGGGTGTTTTAAGGCTTGCTCAGGATTCGCTTCTCTTAGTTGCTTTTGAGGCGTATTCAAGAATGGACCGCCCGATGCGGTAAGGATGAGCCTTTGTATTTCCTTTTTCCGCCCAGCTCTCAAACATTGGTGGATAGCATTGTGTTCACTATCTACAGGGATAATTTCGCTTTTTGTTTTTCGGGCTAATCTAGTTACTAAATCCCCAGCAACAACCAAAATTTCTTTGTTGGCAAGTGCAATCGTCTTACCTATTTCCAAAGCTCGGTATGTAGCTTCTAAACCAGTGATCCCGTGCGATGCAGAAACAATGGTATCGGACTTCGGGTGCGTTGCGACCTCGACCATCCCGGAAACCCCGAAAACAATCTTCACTCGCCGGAGGTAACCCTCAGATTGAAGTCTTTGTCGAAGTTTTTTCCCAAGCTTTTCATCCTGAACAGAAACTATTTTTGGTCGGAAATGATGAATTTGTTGGGCTAGCACCCTGATATTCTTACCAGCAGAAAGTCCAATAACTTTGTAGCGATCTGCCAAATGATCTAGAATTTGGCAGGTGTTCTTACCAACATAGCCCGTAGAACCTAAAATGCAAATTCCCTTTACCATTTTCCTAATCGCTCCACCATGATCACAAACCACAAGAATGGAGCCGCCGTAATTAAGCTATCTAGTCGGTCGAGAAAACCTCCATGCCCAGGGAGGACCTTGGATGAATCCTTCACGCCCGATGAACGTTTTAAGGCTGATTCTGCTAAGTCACCTAGCTGGCCGGCCACAGAAATTACTGCAGCTAAAATAAGTATCGTTAACATGGATCGTGATTCCATTAAAAAGACACCAAATAAGGCCCCCGTGACAAGGCTTCCCAAGAAACCTCCAATCGCACCCTCCAGAGTTTTTTTTGGACTTATCTCAGGTGACAATGGAGTTCGACCAAAGGAACGGCCAATAAAATACGCTGAAGCATCGCCAGTCCAGATCACGGAAAGCATGAATAAGATTAGAAGTGCCCCATTTTCAGAATCTTCATAACGAAGTCTCACGAGCCAGCTCAACCCTAGCCCAATATATACAACTCCGAAAAGTGTCGTTGCAATAGTGGGTAAATATTCCCTTACGCCATTCTTTTTAAATAAGGCCAATAGAGGGAAAATCCCGGCAAGAACTCCTAGGGTTGGGGCAAAACCAAACCCCACTTCATTGATTTCGGCCATTTGAGTAACTGGGATTATTCCCCCATACGCATATCCTAAGATTCGGAACACACCCTTACCCGCCCTCACTGTCATGTTGAAATACTCGTAAAGGCAAAACTCTATAGTAAAAATTAATGCGGGCAAGAAAATGTACCAAGGGGAAAAGCCAGCAACATATATGGTAGGAATTAGCAAAAGTATAGCCGTAAGAATTCTTCGTTGAAGATTAGACCCTTTACCAGAGGGATTCTCTTCCCTTTTCTCTTTCTGGGATAGACTTGCTTCACCCGTTACCACTATCCAAGCCCTCCGTAACGCCTCTCGCGTTTCTGAAAATCAATAACTGCCTTTAGTAAGTCTGACTGTTCAAAGTCTGGCCAAAATTTACTTGTTACCCAGATCTCAGAGTAGGCCACCTGCCAAAGCAAGAAGTTACTCAACCGAAGCTCACCACTGGTCCGGATAAGGAGATCTGGATCAGGAAGGTTTCTCGTATAAAGAGATCGGCTAATTACCTCCTCATTAATGCACAATTCCTCATTGCGGGAGCTGCGCTTTAGTAATTCTTTGGTTGCATCCACAATTTCTGCCCGTGATCCATAATTGAGTGCCAGAGTAAGACGCATCCCGTCATTTTGGGATGTCTGTTTGACGGCCTCCTCCAAGTCCTTCTGTACAGATTTTGAAAGTTCATTAATTCGGCCGATTCGATCAAGGCGAATATTGTTTTCATTTAAGTCATCAATAGTTTCTTTGAGATACTCTCGCAGAAGAGACATCAAAAACCGGACTTCTGCGCGTGGGCGCTTCCAATTCTCAAGTGAGAATGCATAGAGAGTAAGGAAAGATATTCCAAGACGAGCACAAGCTTTCACTGTTTCTCGAACTGCATCCATACCAGCGCGGTGACCTGCAATGCGCGGTAAGTGCTTTCCTTTTGCCCATCGCCCATTTCCATCCATAATAATGGCAATGTGATCCGGAAGTCGGTCGAGGTCGATCGCTGATAACAGCTCAGCTTCTTGCATTGTGATTTCCTGAGATGATCGAACGGAGGTCAAGAGCTTTTCTCCCAAAATTAAAATTTAGCACAGGGTCCTATTCCCCACAAGCAGTTGTGCCGCATAGTCTTAGACATAAAAAACGGCTAACCTCAATTAAAGATAAGTTTTGTAGAGATTCCACTGAGAGCTGCCATTATCGCAAGGGTCCCCATTAGGAGGACCGCAAGCCAGGCAATAATGTTAAAGGCAAAATGGTTACGATA
>CAZSDV010000068.1:0-9368 GCA_964605715.1 uncultured Acidobacteriota bacterium | reverse complement strand
TGCAGCTATCTTTCTAGCCTCCGAAGCCTCAAATTATGTTGCAGGTGAAATCCTAGCCGTGGATGGCGGTTTCCTAGCACAGGGAATCTGAAGAGGATTTCCCTGTGCCGTCAGGAGGCCAGCTAAATTTCCTCGTGATAGCAACACCGCTTGGCAGCTAAGTTAATTTCAAGCTTTAAAGCAGATCTGCACTGTTTCAGATTGGAATAGATCCCCCAGCCAGCTCTATGTAAAGGTTCCATGCTCCGTCGATTATTCTTATTTCTTTCAGCAAATAGGGTGGCCCAAAATATTGCAACTACTAGCCAGATTAGCAGAGGCTTAGTCCGACGCTTCGTGGCAGGAAGTAACCTGGGGGAGTGCCTGCAGGTGGCTGAACAACTGAATTCCCAAGGGAATTTAGTTACCATAAATCGCCTAGGGGAAAGCGTGACCGGAAAGGCTAACGTGGACGAGATGGCACTGTCTTTTCAGCGGATAATAGAGCAGATGTCAGTACGGAAAATACAAGGAAGCATTTCAGTCAAACTTACTCAATTAGGATTGGGTTGGCAACGTGAATTGTGCAAAGCTCTCGCGCTGAATGTTGCCCGGCGGGCTGACCAGGCAGGAAATACCCTAGAGATTGACATGGAGGGTTCTAAATATACGCAGGCCACCATCGAGATCTATAAGGATATCCTCAAGCATTTTCCGGGAACTCGTATTGCTATCCAAGCCTACTTGCATCGTACAGAGGAAGATTTGGGGATGTTGCGCCCACTAGGCGCACGAGTTCGATTGGTTAAGGGGGCGTATCGGGAGCCGAGGCAGATTGCAATTCAGAGCTCACGTGAGCTTACCCGTAAGTACGCTCGATTAATTGCTTGGCTGCTGGAAGAATTTAATCAACCTGTCATTGCAACTCACAACGACGATCTACAAAGTCACGCCTTGGAGTGTATTCGACACCAGAAACTACCGCCCGATCGCTATAAATTTCAGTTTATCTACGGAATCCGACGGGATCAAGTCAAGCAGCGGGTAAGGGAGGGGCATAGAGTGCAGATTTACATTCCCTTCGGAGGGGAGTGGTATCCGTACTTTATGCGGCGTTTAGCGGAGCGCCCAGCAAATGTTTGGTTTGTAGCCAGGAACTTGTTCCGTTACGAGCCCAGTGAACAGTAAATAGAGGCGGGAGATTATAATGTCCCGACACCCAAAAAATTGCGTTGTCGGCCAGCCTCCCCCTAGTATAATAGGGTTTTCCGGGAAATTTTAAAATTTTCATCCTGCTTGACTTTTTGGGTCCTGGAAACCTAACATCTTGGTAGTCCGGTGATCAGGTATTCTAACCGATGAGGGTTGAGATGCATCTCTTTAAAGAAGCGAAGGCTTACAAGGTTTTCTTGTCAGTGCTGGTGATGGCAGTGTTGGGACTAGGACTTTTCGACGGGCTTGCTGTAGCTAAAAAGAAAGGTGACTCCAAGCGACGCCGAAGAGCAATACAAAAGGAAATGGAGAGTCCTTATAAGCGCTGGCTGAAGGAAGAAGTCCCTTACATCATTACGGGTGGTGAACGTCAAACCTTTAATAGCCTAACGACTGATGAGGAAAGAGAGCAGTTCATCGAGCAGTTTTGGGAAAGAAGAAATCCTTCTCCGGGCAGTCCTGAAAATGAATTTCGCGAAGAGTACTATCGTCGGATTGCCTACGCTAACGAACGTTTTCATTCCGGCTTTCCTGGATGGAAAACGGACCGAGGGAGAGTCTACATTATGTACGGCCCGCCCGATGAGCGTGAGGAGCATCCCACCGGAGGTAGAGTCCGTCGTCCGATGCTTCAAGGGGGAGGAACCTATAGCGCTTACCCCTATGAAAATTGGCGTTACCGCTATATCGACGGAATTGGTACTAACATAGAGTTAGAATTTGTTGATCCGACCGGCACAGGCGAGTATCGCTTGGCTATGAGCCCTGAAGAAAAAAATGCGCTGACAAATGTCCCCTTTGCATCATTGACTCGGGATGAGATGAGGGGAGTCGGTCCAGACTACATTGATCGTAGACCTGGAATGATGGGTGGTAGGGAGCCAGCTCACGGTTACCAATCCACTCGGCTTAGCGAAATGACTAGGCTCGATCTTTTCTCTAAAATTTTCAAAGCTCCTGCCATGAAATTCAAGGATTTGAAGGCGGTGGTAACTTCTAAACTCAACGCAAATCTTTTGCCCTTTCAGGTGCGCACCGATTACATCAAAATTACTTCGGAAAGCATTTTGACGCCAATCACTATCCAGATACCAAATCGTGATTTACAGTTTAACGATAAGGATGGGGTGATGCAGGCTGTGGTGAGTATTTACGGCCAACTCACAACTCTTGGTGGACGGGTGGCTGAGGTTTTTGAAGATTCCGTGCAGCTGGATGTTCCACTTAGCATTTTTGAGCAATACCAAAAGAAGAAGTCAGTTTACCAGAAAGCCCTTCCACTTCGGCCTGGACGGTATAAGCTTTCTGTGGTCTTAAAGGATGAGAAGAGCGAGAATATGGGTTCAATGGAAGTAGTGGTGCCGGTTCGCCGCTTTGGAGATGAAGATTTAACGGCTAGTTCCTTAATTTTAGCGACAAAAATTGAGCCACTTCCCACCTCACGGGTAGGGGGCGGCCCCTTTGTCATCGGTGCTTCCAAGGTGCGACCCAGTGTCGACAGCAGGTTTATGAATAACTCGGAAATGGGTGTTTTCTTGCAGGTATACAACTTGGGGATTGCTGAAGATGGTGGCAGGCCCCTTGCAAATATCCAGTATGAGATTGTCAAGGATGGCGAGACAGTGATGTCCGCGTCTGAACAGGTGCCAGAGGACTATCCAAATACACGAGGCCAGTTGACAATCCAGAAGAAGTTACCCCTTGGCCAGCTGGCTCCAGGCAAGTATTCTTTGAAGGTTGAAGTGACCGACAAGGTTAAGAGTGCAACACTAAACCCATCGGCAAGCTTTGAGATTTATTGAATATTTTTCCTAGCGAACGTGAGGTTAAGACGATAATGAGCAGGAGACTAGCCCGTTGGTGTGCTGTCTTGGTCCTGTGTGTGGGCTTGGGAGCTATTCTTAGCCATGATGCCCTAGGAGTTGAACCTGGCAGGTTAGCAGGCAAGGTAACGGATTTAAGGGGAAATGCCGTTAAGGAAGCCGTTGTGATGGTTTCCGGCCCGTGCATCGGCAATGGTGAAAAGCTATGTGCTGCTTTTGGGGAACCTCTTAAAAGAGTTCTAACCGGACTTCAGGGTAAGTTCTCCCTTGATCGACTTATTCCAGGGTGGTATTTGGTCGTCGTGTCAAGCCCTGTCCAGCTATCCGCTGTGCGAGTTATCAGTAAACTGGTTCACGTCGCCACTGGGGGCTTAGCGGCGGCAGATTTCAAGCTTTCAAATCTCCTCCAATTGCCAGCGGTTGGGCGAAGGTCTGGAAACGGTTCCCTTTGGACTCTTGGAGAGGACTGGAAATGGGTGCTGAGAACCTCGAAAGCGTCCCGACCCGTTTTCCGATTTAAGGATCGGACCCCACCTCTAGACTCGTACCCGAAAAAGGAAAGAGAAGCTCTTTTTCCCTCGCAGGTCTTAGTTGCTCTGATGCCTCGAGACACTGGCAGGCAGCCAATGGCAGGGAATCAGGGAATGGCTAGCGTGCTTGCCTATTTTCGTCCACTCTCGGATAATTCAGACTTGCTTGTCACCGGAACCATGGGAAAGCCGGGGGATCACTCGGAAAATTCATTGGCTACAACCTTTCGAAAAGGGAATGTTACGGGTGGAGGAGAGCGCCAGCGGAAGGTTTCGGTAGCGGCTCACCGCTTGAACCTCCTCGGGCCCTCTGCTTTTTATAGCCAGACAGGGACAGGTGGGGGGGTGCCTGCTGCGCGGGGAATTAAGTTCTCCTATATGGAAACACGTGAGCTGCTGTCCGACTTAACCTTGACTGCTGGCCTTGAGGCGGACCATCTGGATGGGTTCCAGACGGCCACTGCAGTACGACCGCAGGCGGAGCTAAAATACCAAAAGGGCCAGGATACAGAGATTGCTTTGCGGTACACTTCCCAAACTTCACCGGAAGAAAATACTTTACTCGAACAAGTTGGACGCCTTAACGCTTTTCCTCGAATTACGCTTCGTAATTTTAGCCCTGAACTTGAGAGTTTGCACCACGTTGAGTTAAGTGTTCAGAAAAACCTTGGGGAGATCTCGAAGGTTGAAGTGGCTACCTATGTGGACCGGATTGAAAATGCAGCAATCCTAGGGTTTGGAGATATTGAGGGATTAGGGATTTCCGGCGGTAGCTTTCTGCCCAATCCTGCGGGCAGGGGAAATATGCTGAATGCGGGGGACATTCGTACATCAGGATTTCGGGTGGCCTATGAAAGGAAGCTTAATGAGAACATTAAGGTTCTTGTAACCTATGCCCTAGGCGGTGCACTGCTGGCTGGGAAACCTGGCGAGAATGGAATGGGCTTGAAGACACAGGTATCAGAGGACATACGTCCATTTTTGCGCGTAAAAGATACCCATGTGGTGACGGGTAAGTGGATGGCCCTGATTCCTGCCTCAGGAACTAGATTTACTACAAGCTACCAGTGGGTTTCTCAACCACTGGTGAGTCGGGTTGATCCCTACGGGCAAGCAAAATCTCAGGTTGAGCCTTATCTGAATTTTGCTATTAGGCAGCCATTACCACAACTTTCCTTTCTTCCTGGTCGAGTTGAGGCGATTGCAGATTTTCGCAATCTATTGGCCCAAGGCTACGTCCCCTTACTGGGGCAAGAAGGGCAGATATTTTTCCTGGCTCCATCCTATCGAAGTTTTCGTGGTGGATTTTCCCTCCTTTTTTGATTTTCTTTTTTCATGATCCTGTATCGTCAGCCAAGGTATCTGGGTGTGTAAGTGGGTGTTCGAAAAAAAAGGAAATATCCATTTCAAGGTTTAAATCCCATATAAATGCTATATATTATGTAATATGGAATAAATAATATTATTTTTAGAATACCCTCGTATTTTTTCTTGGCGTGTGCCATGTAAATGATAGTTATTTAAAGAGAAAGTCTTTATCTAGGAATGAACAGAATGGATTAAGACGTGCACTATATGAGTTGTGTTTACATCTTAAGGGTTTTATTTTGTGCTGATTGGGTGATGGATGAAGCCCTAAATTTTGCAAGAATAAAATGACCGAAATAGGTTTCGTTAAATGAGAAGATTTGGCAAATCTACTGTTAGCACCATGGGGGTTTCTTTCGTTGCCCTGGTAGTGGTTGGTCTAGCGATAATAAATGCTTTTGGCCGGCGGAGCCTTGGGGTGCCTGAGGATGGGGTGTCGTGGGTTGATGGTGGCGATGTAGTTGTTGCCTGGTATGTGAGTCCTGGTAGTCCGGCAGAGCAAGCTGGAATCATGGCAGGAGATCATCTACAGTCATTAGACGGGAAGGAGATTTCAACCGCTGTACAAGCTACACAGAAACTTTACGGAGTATTCGGGTCCAAGGCAATCTCCTATGTTTTGGTCCGAGATGGTAAAGTTTTTCAGCTCAGCTTAATCCCTCAATGGAGAGTATCTGATAGGTTGTTGCAGGACTGCCTATTAGCTGTAGGGTTCCTCTTTCTGGCGATTGGGTTATTCGTTGTTTTACGCCGGACAGTTGCATTTGGAGCGATGCACTTCTTTCTTCTTTGCTTAAGCTCTTTTATCCTCTATGCCTTTTCTCATAGTGGCAGGTTTGACGCGTTTGATTGGATGATTTATTGGCTAGATGCCATTGCCTGGTTTCTTCAGCCCGCACTTTTCCTGCATTTTTGCCTAAATTTTCCTTCACGAACCTCCTTCGGAAGATTGAGTTTTCCCAGGGCCTTTGTTTACGTGCCCGGCTGGATGCTCCTCGTAGGGCATGTTTTAATGGCGAGCGGGCTCCTGTCGTTGGCTGGCTCTCGAGCAGCATCACTTCGCATGCTGGACCGTGTTCAGACGGTTTACCTTGCCATATTTTTCATGGCAGGGGTACTCTTGCTTTACCTCTCTTCTTTTCGAGCCACTTCCCCTTTAGTCAGGCAGCAACTTAAATGGCTGAGTTGGGGAAGTGCTGTTGCTCTGGCACCGTTTACCGTTCTATATGCTGCTCCCTATGTCCTGGGGAAGTCGCCAGTTCCTGGCATGGAATTTGCAGCCCTTTCGCTCGGAATGATGCCTCTTACTTTTGCCTATGCCTTGACCCGTTATCGATTGATGGACGTGGATTTGTTGTTCCAGAGGGGATTTGTCTACAGTCTTGCCACAGGAGGCATGGTGGCCTTGTATTTCGGACTGACCACGTTGATGGTGGACTTCTTCCATGCACCCACGCAGACTACCAGCCGGGCAGGCTGGATCATTGCGATTGTGATTCCAGTTCTTCTTTTTCGGCCTGTAGTCAATTGGATTCAGCAGGCATTGGAGCGAACATTTTATCGAGACCGTTTTGCATATCGAAAAACCTTACTTGATTTTGCTCGTGACCTTGGATCAGAGGTTCGTCTAGATCCTTTATTGGATGCTCTTCTTGATCGACTGTCACAGGATTTAAATATCGAAAGAGCTGCAATATTTTTACAAGATAACTCAACCCGAAGCTTTCGCTTGTCACGGTCCAATGGTTTTATTGCTGAAAAGAGTTTGAATCTAAGTTTTTTAAGCAATTCAATTCCGGAGCTCCGAAAAGGGCATTTGTTTTATGAGAGCTTCCATGATCTTACCTTGGAGCCTCTTGAATGCAGAAAATCCTTGGAGTTACTGGAATTACACTATTACGTTCCCTTAAGCACGCGGGGGCGGATTTCAGGATACCTCGGCTTGGGTAAGACGCGGCAGGGAGGGCTTCTATCAAGTGAAGATGTTGAATTGGTGCACACTCTCGCGAGCTATTTCAGTATCTCGCTTGAGAACGCGAGACTCTATGAATCTCTTGATGAGAAGGTTCAGGAGTATGAGAGTCTCAAGGAGTTTAACGAAAATATTCTTGAATCGGGAAGCACGGGTGTGGTAGCAGAAAACCTTTCGGGCCGGGTTGAATACTGGAATGCGGCAATGGAAATAATTTATGGGTTGCCTCGGGCGGGGGCATTAGGTAGGCCCACTGTTGATATCTTCTCGCCGGAACTGGTTGCAGACATTAGGCTTTCCTCCGATTCAGGAGAAACGCATAGCCTCTACAAGCATAAGCTAATGAGCCATGACGGCAGGAAACCCACTGTGAATATTTCAGTTGCTCCGTTACGCGGGAAAAATGGAAACCTTCTCGGGCGTCTCATTCTTTTCAATAACATCACAGACCGTGTACGACTGGAAGATCAGGTGGCGCAAGCGGAAAAACTTTCTTCCATTGGCATGTTAGCTGCTGGTGTTGCTCACGAAGTTAATACTCCGCTGGCTGTGATTTCTTCACAGACACAGATGTTACGTAAAATGGTTCCTTCTGATGACCCAAAGGACGCGGTTTTGGAAAAAATTATAAAGCAAACATTCCGGGCATCTGGGATTGTCAATCACCTTCTAAAGTTTTCGCGAACCACGGGTACCGAATTTGCGGAAACAGATTTAAATAAAGTTTTAGGTGAAACATTGATGCTTTTAGATCATGTCTTGAATGCAGGACGGGTGACTATTGAATCTTATTTTTCCTCAGAGCCTCTTCTCATCCATGGCAATAATGGTCGTATGCAGCAGGTTTTCATGAACCTCATTTTGAATGCACGAGATGCTATGCCGGAGGGTGGACAGCTATCAATATCAACCCGTCAGGAAAACTCGACAGTATTTATTGAAGTTGCTGATAGTGGAATAGGTATTGCCAATCGAGATTTGCGGAAGATATATGACCCATTTTTTACCACCAAGAGTGGAAGCCGAGGTACAGGGCTGGGTTTAGCTGTAAGTTACGGCATAATTCGTGAACACTCCGGAACAGTTCAGGTTAAAAGCGAGCCGGGACAAGGAACGACTTTCCACCTAGCATTTCCGGCTTTAAGGAAGGCTGTCCATGTCTGATAAAGGTTTCATTCTAGTAATTGACGATGAACCAGAAATTTGTGCAAGTCTATCAACCCTACTTCGCATGGAGGGTTACCGAGCCGACACAGCGCAGGATGCAGAAAGTGGACTAAAAAAGTTCGAGCAGAATCCTTTTGATCTGGTGCTTCTGGACATAAGTCTTCCTGAGCGCACGCAAGGATTAGAGGTCCTTCGTTCGATTAAGCGAGACAGTCCCGAGATCCCCGTTATCATGATTACCGCTTACGATTCCTCTGAGACGGCATTCGCTGTCAGCAAGGAGGGAGCTGATAATTATGTTACTAAGCCCTGGGATAACGAAAAACTCCTCTTGGATGTTCAAAATGCCCTTTCTAATCGTCGACTCAAAGCTGAAAATCTCCAGTTGCGCCGCCTGCAAAGTCGCTATGATCTTCCAAATGTTATTGGTAAAAGCGAACGGATGAATAAGGTTTTTGACCTGATCATGCAGATTGCTCCCAGTCGGGCGACTGTGTTAATTCAAGGAGAAAGTGGTACCGGAAAAGAGCTAATTGCCAAGACCATCCATTTAAAGAGTTCTCGTGCACAGAAACCGATGGTGCCCGTGAATACTGGTTCGATGCCCGTTGATCTGCTTGAAAGTATTCTATTCGGGCACGTGAAGGGGGCCTTCACTTCGGCGGTTGCTTCAAAAAGAGGGTTATTTGAGTTAGCAGACCAGAGCTCAATTTTTTTCGATGAGATTGGCACAATTGGGGTTGATACTCAAGCAAAGCTTCTACGTGTAATCCAGGAACGTGAATTCATGCGATTGGGTGGCACGGAAACGCGTCATGTTGATGTGCGCATCCTGGCTGCCACGAACTCAGATCTCAAGCAAATGGTGGAGGAGGGAAAATTTCGAGAAGATCTCTTTTATCGACTAAATGTTATAATCATTGACTTGCCACCCTTGAGGGAGCGCAAAGAGGATATTCCGCTCCTGGCTCAGCATTTTCTTTCCATATATGGTGAAGAAAACCAAAAACCTGATTTAGTTCTTTCACCTGATGTCATGAGGTTATTTGTGAATTATCCTTGGCCAGGAAATGTTCGGGAATTAGAAAATATGGTGGAAAGGGCAGTAGTTCTTGCAAGTGGCACAGTTATTGGCTTGGATTTACTTCCAGATTCTCTTCAACAAGGAGGTGAGCTAAGTGTGGCTCCGAGGAGCCAGCTTTCTGCCCAATCGAACGGTAGTTCACTCTCTGGCATGCTTCAGAATTATGAACGCAGCGTTATTGTGGAGGCCCTGGAACGGGCTGGAGGAAGACAAACTGAAGCTGCTGAGTACCT